>JAFGFG010000004.1 GCA_016931255.1 Candidatus Aenigmatarchaeota archaeon | reverse complement strand
GTCTCGATTGTAAAGGGATTCGTTGAGGCGCCTGCTGAAACGTGTAACCTACTGCCCGGGCTCGCCGTGCCTATGCCGACGTTTCCGGAAAAATAAGTATAGCCGCTCGTCCCTCCGGCTATCGTGAGATAAGCATTGGTGTCATCCGATATGCTGCCGCGCTGAATCAGGGCGTTCTGGTTGTATAGTGTACCACCATTGTTGTATATACCTGTCTTGAACTCGACTAGAGTGTCCGAGCCGGCATTGTTTTTCCCGTAGACGTCAGGGTAATAGGCGTTGTGGCCGTTCTGGAGTATGAGCGCAGTCTCGCTGGCAGTGCCGCTGTTCACGTGCAGGCGTCCTCCGGGGCTAGTCGTCCCTATGCCCACAAAATCCCCCTTCACAGTCAGCGTCTCGATGAAAGACGAGCTGCGGCCGCCATAGCCAATCCCTACCCTGTCATACGCCGTGTCTGTGAATATCTGCAGAAGGCCGCCGGTCACACCAAATCCATATCCAAAGTCGTCTCCGCCGTCCCATAGCATTATCTTGCTTCCCAGACTATCGCGAAATGTCAGCGGGGAACCGGGATTGCTATCACCCAGGCCAATATTTCCGTTGTCTGCAATGTATATTCCTTCGGCCCCGCCGTCGCCAGATATCCAGTTGTTGTCTGTATTGATTGTCCCACCGAATGTCGTTGCTCCACCGAAGGTACTCGTACCGCTAACATGCAGTTTTGCTGAGGGGCTTGTAGTCCCTATTCCGACGTTGCCACCCAAGATATGTGTTTGTCCTGACCCTGGATATAAGACAATGTCTCTGTTTCCATAACTATACAAAGTGAAGTCGTTTCCATTGCCATAGCTGGCTGAGTTGATGTTGTGCATAAGCCCTCCCCAGAATGATTCGCTGTTGCCGAGGCGTATGAATTCATATGAAGAACTTCTGGAACCCGGATCCAGATAGTCTGTCCTGATGGCGCCGCCATCTCCTATTTCCAACGCTGTGGCCGGTGTCATGGTACCTATGCCGACGTTTCCGGTGCCTGTGATAATTATCTTGTCCGTTGAACCGGTCGAGGCACTGTCAGTGAAGAAATACAAGTTTGTATTCCTCGTGGCATGGTTGTGGTCTGTAGTGACAGTGTTCATTCCCCCTACCTCTCTGAATGTGGTCGCCCCCGTGCCTGTGGTGTCAGTTCGGAATGAAAGCACGACACCGTTGCCGTTATTCGTGTTGGCGTTATAGAGGGCGGTGTTTGCTAATGTGCCTGGATCGTTGAACTGCACCACGAAGTTTCTCTGAGGGCTCGCTGTCCCTATGCCAATCCTCATGTTCACGTCGTCTATGGTGAGCACGCCGGCTATCGTCCCCGCATCTATTTGCTCAGCCGGATGGCCGGGATTTGCCGCAGCCTGGACAGCCACAGCAGAGACTAAGAGCACTGCCCCGAGAACGAACATGAAAAATGCCAGAGTCTTCATTGATTAAGTAATTGTAAGCTGACAATTAAAAAGCTGTTGGTGGGTTATTCACCTGTGTTTCTTATCCCGAATTCAGCGAAGTTCTTACTTATATTTTTCCCTATCCCGGTTAGGAAGCTGTCCGGATACGGGGGAGTTTCTGCGAATTTCGGGTCTATGGTGGCACCTCTTGGTGCGAACTGCTGCAGGACATACTTCCTTGCGCCATTTATGCTCTGCGCTATGTCCAGTATGTCTTTCCTCTGGTGTATCACCGGAACCACAGTTGTCCTCAATTCGTAATCTACGTTGCTGCCCATAAGCAGCTTTACGCTTTTCAGGACATTTTCGAAAAGTTCTTTGTTTTCGGTTCCCGTGGCTATTCTGTATTTCTCCCATACGAGAGGAGCCTTGATGTCCATTGCCACGAAATCAACAAGGCCTTCCTTCAGGAGATTCTTCAACATGCTGTAGTTGGTTCCGTTTGTTTCAAGTGCGGGGGATATGCCGAGTTCCCTTATCTTCCAGAAGAAGTCCGGTAGGTCTTCGTGCATGGTCGGCTCCCCGCCTGTCACTATGACGCCCTGATACAGGCCTTTTCTGGCTTTAAGAAAATCCAGGACTTCCTTCTCGGTTATCTTCGGGAACTTCTCAGGCGAAAGGACGACGTCACGGTTGTAGCAGAAGGGGCACCGGAAGTTGCAGCCGCCTGTGAACAGAACCGTTGACACCTTTCCGGGATACTCCATCAGCGAAGTCTTCTGCCATCCCCTGAAAATCATAGCCATACAAATCACTTAATGACTGCGCCCGGAACTAATAGCCTTTCAGTTCCTGCTCTGTGTAAACGCCTGTGTCTTCCTTTATCCATTCGTCAACGCTGTAGGTCTTCTCGCCCTGCGGGGCCTTGACAATGACATCTTTGAGACCTGAGTTTATTATCATCCTCTTGCACATCCTGCATGGTTTTGCCTCCGCTATGCTGTCATCCTCTACATTTTCACCGTAAAGGTAAAGCGTTCCTCCGAGCAGGCTTACGCCTGACCTTGCCGCATTGATGATTGCGTTCATCTCCGCGTGGACGCTCCTGCAGAGCTCGTACCTTTCGCCGGCAGGTATCTTCATCTCCTGGCGCAGGCATTTCCCGAGGTCCAGGCAGTTTGGCGTGCCTCTCGGCGCACCCACATAACCTGTAGAAATTATCTGGTCGTTTTTGAGAATAACAGCCCCGAACCGCCTCCGCAGGCAGGTGGACCTCTTGCTCACTTCTCTGGCAATGTTCAGGTAGTAATCCGTTTTCTCAGGCCTTTTTGACATACAAATTCTTTCTCCTCTTTCTTTAAAGGTTTAACATTTCTTCTCCATTGTCTGTACTGTAAGCTGCTTGTCGTATGTCTTCCTGTCCTTGAACTCTTCCTGCTTTCCTTCGTTCCACTGTTCTACTGGCCTAAGGTATCCTACGGACCTTGACCATACTTCGCATTTTGTTCTTTCGGTCATATTATTTACCTCCCTTTACTACTTTTACAAAACCTGACTCCTGGTCGCAGGTTGGACAGTATTCGTGCTCGCCTGCTATGTACCCGTGAACCGGGCATATACTGAAACTCGGGGTCAGGGTGAAATAAGGAAGATGAAAGTTCTCGGCTATTGTCCTGACTAGTGTCTTGGTCGCCTTTATGCTCGGAAGCTTCTCGCCTATGAATCCGTGTAAAACTGTGCCACCTGTATACTTTGTCTGAAGTTCATCCTGCTTCTCAAGCGCATCGAAGATGTCATCCGTGTGGCCGACCGGAAGCTGCGTGCTGTTGGTGTAATATGGCTTGGCGTTCTTCTTTCCGTACTTCTCGATGTTGTATATCTTTATATCCGGATGAAGCTTCCTGTCTATCCTTGCCAGACGGTATGACGTGCCTTCTGCCGGCGTCGCCTCGAGATTGAAGATGTCGCCTGTCTCGTCCTGGTATTCCATGAGCTTGTCCCTCATGAAGTCCATGACCTTCAGCGCGAAGTTTCTTCCTTCTTCTGTTGTTATGTCGTGCCCGGAGAAGTTCAGCAGCGCGTCGTTCATGCCTATCACGCCTATGGTGGAAAAGTGGTTCTTCCAGTAGGTCTTGTGCGCCTTCTTTATGTCCCTCAGGTAGAACTTGCTGTATGGGTAAAGGCCGCTCTCTGTGAACTGTTCGAGTATCTTCCTCTTGATTATAAGGCTTTCCTTGGCGAGTTCCATCCTCTCCTCGAGTATCTCGAAGAAGTCTTTTTCGTCCTCGGCTTCGTAGGCTATCCTTGGAAGGTTTATTGTCACAACACCCACAGAGCCTGTGAGCGGATTGGCCCCGAAAAGGCCGCCTCCCCTCTTCTGAAGTACCCTGTTGTCAAGCCTGAGCCTGCAATTATGTGTCAGAATACCTGTTGTTCCTATAGTAAACACAGGGTCTCCGGTTTCTACTTCAAAGCAGTATGCATTACTTTTTCCTGATTTTTCAATGGATTTTATTTTTATCCACAAGCGACCGTTTTTCTTAAACCATATGTCGCTGTATTTTTTTCTGTTAAGCTGATAAACAAGGACTGCGTAGTTTGGTTCTTTGCCAAGCCGGCCTTTTCTGTCATCCTTGTATATGCTCGTAGTGGTTCCCAAAGTCGCAGAAAGCATGTTAAGGGTCTCGACCATAGCCCATGATGATGTGTATATTCTGTTTCCACCGTCAGTCGCGTAATGCCCTTCAAGAACACCTCTTCTGAAGTCTTCACTCATTTCGAACACGCGGGCAGAGTAATGTTTATCCCTTCTTTGACCCTCTACGAAATCCCTGCAGAGACCGACTGCAGCTTTTGAGTGGATTTTTAATGTCACAAGTTTTGTTTTTTTGTACTCCTTAACAGAGTGATGTGCTCCGAAGATTTTTTCTGATATATCTACAAGCTTGTTCAGCGTGCTTTTCTTGTCACCTTCTCCCAGCGAGAATACGACACTCGTATCTCCGTCGAATGATCCATCTCCGGCAAATGCACCAACAAAGAATCCTGTTTCACTGTTACCTCCGCATCCTTTGTAAGTATTGAGGGAATAGGGAAGGAACATGCCATTAGAAAGATTCCCCCCTTTAATGACTGAAGCCTTTTTGGAGTTCTTGTCAGTCATCACGAAATTCAGATGCTCTTCAGACATCCTTACTTCATGACCGTTTTCCAATGTAACACTCATCATTTTTTGATTACTGAACTTGTTGAATCGTCCTTTCACAAATTTGCCGTCACTGAATATTTCATACGTGTCTTTCTTTGAATTTCCTTCAACTATATTTATAATACTCGAATATTCAAGTCCACGATTTCTTGAGGACTTTATCAGTATCTTTTCTTTTCCTCCAAGAGGACACATGGACCTGGCATCTTCGGGCTTCATGTCTGAGTTTATGAAATTTGAGAAATACGGAATGCCGTACTTGGCTGTCATCTCCCACAGCGGCTCAAGTTCATTCTTGTCCCATGGGAAGTCCTTTGTCACATTGTACGTGGGTATAGGGAATGTGAACGGCCTTCCTGAAGCATCTCCCTGAAGCATTGTCTCCGCAAATGCCTGATTGAGCATGTCCATCTCCTTCTGGTAATCGCTGTATGTGGTATCCTGTGGAACGCCTCCTATGATTACAGGCTTGTCCCTGAAGAATGACGGTGGAGTGAGGTCCATTGTTATATTAGTAAATGGAGTTTGGAAACCGACACGAGTCGGCACATTCATGTTGAAAAGGAATTTCTGCATCGACTGCTTTACTCCCCTGTAGTCAAGCCCGTCAACCCTTATGAACGGCGCCATGAGGGTGTCGAAGTTGGAAAGCGCCTGCGCTCCTGCAGCCTCTCCCTGAAGGGTGTACATGAAATTGACTATCTGCATCAGCGCGACATCCAGATGCTTTGCAGGCTTGCTCTCTATCTTGCCGCGGACTCCGCGGAATCCTGACATCAGAAGGTCTTCAAGGTCCCAGCCCACGCAGTACGGACCCAGTGTTCCGAGGTCGTGTATGTGGAACTCGCCTTTGACATGCGCATCCCTTATCTCCTTCGGATACACGCTGTTGAGCCAGTAGTTTGATATAACTTTAGAGGTTATGTGTACATTCAGTCCCTGGAGCGAATAAGTCATGTTGCTGTTTTCCTTGACCCTCCAGTCCAGCTCTTCTATGTAATCATCAACTATTGTTATGTCGCGGAGCAGTTTGCTGACCTCACGGATGTTCTTCCTCTGCTCCCTGTAAAGTATGTAAGCCTTGGCTGTCTTGGCGTGTCCTGCCTCTATCAGCGACTTCTCGACAATATCCTGAACGTGCTCGACACCGGGTATCCCGTCTCCCTCGTATTTCCTTTCGATGACTTTCGCTATGTCAGCGGAAAGCTTCTCCGCTATGCTCCTGTCCTTTCCGCCCACTGACTGGGCCGCTCCCCAGATTGCCTCTGTTATCTTGCCGGCGTCGAAAGGCACGACCCTTCCGTCCCTCTTCCTTATCTTCTGAACATTTGCCTTCCTCATACTCGTTCCTCCAAGTTATTAAAATTCTTGCTTTTAAGTTCAATGCTTTCCCTAAGCTTTCTCAGCTCTTCTTCGAATGAGCTCAGGTCAGTGAATTCCCTGTAGACTGAAGCGAACCTTATGTAAGCGACCTTGTCGAGGTCCTTCAGCCTGTCCATCACAAGCCTTCCTATCTCAGTGCTCTCGACTTCCTTTTCCTCCTGGTTTCTCAGCTCCGCCTCAACTGCGTTGACGAGCTTTTCGATGCTCCCACGTGGTATCTCCCTCTTTTCGCATGACCTGAGGACACCCGCGAGGAGCTTGTTCCTGTCGAAGCTTTCACGCTTTCCGTCTTTCTTTATTACCGAGAGGCCTGTTGTCTCCAGCCGCTCGTATGAAGTGTATCTCTTTCCGCAGGACAGGCACTCCCTCCTTCGTCTTATTGAATCTATCTCAGGAATGTCTCTTTTGTCCACCACTTTGCTCTTCACATCCAGGCAGTACGGGCACTTCATTTTTACTCCAATCTGTTTAGCCGTGGCTAATTGTCATTGAACCACAAAATGTCACTGAAATGTGACAAAACACAACATATTGTGTTTTTGAGCCACTAAACAATACAATATAAGGTCATGATTGTATATAAAGATATATATCCTAAGACATATAGAATTGGAAATAATCCTTTGAAAAACAGATGTTTCCTTACTACTGATTATATAAACTTAGGCAAACCTAATTATTCTTATGATGAGAAGGCACAGAGTCAGTTCCATGACAACTGAAAGTACTGAGGAATATCTCGAGGTGCTGTCCAGAATCAGGGAGAGCGGCGATAAATTCAGTAACAAGAATATCGCTGAAAGGCTCGGTATTTCCCAGGCAAGTGTCTCCGAGATGCTCAGGAGGCTGGAGAAGGATGGCTTTATCGAACATGAGCCTTACGGGAAAATAATTCTCACAAGGAAAGGCACGAATCTTGGGGGAAAAGTCCTGAAGAAGCACAGGCTCATCGAGGGTTTTCTGAATGGAGTCGGAATGAGGAAGAGCCGGATACATGATGAGGCATGCAGGCTGGAGCATCACATATCCGATGAGCTTGCAGGGCTCATGGTGCAGCGCACAGAGCAAAAGAAGCCAAGGAATGGCATACTCAGCATCTCGGAAATGAATGCAGGCGAAGAGGGTATTGTAATAAGCATAAGTTCATGCCCGAAATCAGCGAGGCGTCTTGAGGACATGGGGCTCACGCCTGATGCGAGGATAAAGGTAAAGCGCACAGCACCATTTTCCGGACCTGTTGAGATAAGCATCCGCGGCTCTTCACTTGTACTGGGCAACGGGATGGCCTCCAAGGTTCTCGTTAAGGTGGGAAAATGAAAAGGATTTCAATAGCGCTTGCAGGAAACGCGAATGTCGGCAAATCCGTGATATTCAACGAGCTTACGGGACTTCACCAGCACATAGGCAACTGGCCCGGAAAGACGGTGGAAAAGGCCGAGGGCACGCTTCACTACAAGGGTAGCGACATAGACGTCATAGACCTGCCGGGAATATACTCACTGTCAACCTATTCGCTTGAGGAGGTCATCGCAAGGGAGTACATCACAAAGGAGAAGCCGGATGTGGTCATAAATGTCATAGATGCATCCGTGCTTGAGAGAAACCTCTATTTCACGTTCCAGCTCATGGAGCTCGGCCGGCCGATGGTCATAGCGCTCAACCAGATTGACATCGCGGAGAAGAAAGGCATTCATGTTGATGCAGGAAAGTTGTCGAAAGCACTGGGTATTCCTGTTGTGCCCACAGTTGCCGTGAAAAGCATGGGCATGACCACTCTGATAGAAGCTTCTGTCAAAGCGGCTGAGGATGGTATTCCTCCGGCTCCTGTTAACTACGGAAAAGAGATAGAGAAAGCCGTAAGCTCTGTTGCCGGAAAGATGGACAGCATAGTTACAGGCTATCCGAAGCGCTGGCTTGCGATAAAGCTTCTTGAGGGAGACATGGAGATAAAGAAGTTGCCGTTCGAAAAAGCAGTCCTCTCTGCAGTAAAGAAATCATCAGAAGAGATAAGACATCTTCACAAGCATCCATGCTCGACTGCGATATCATGCGAGATGTACGCGCGCTCCGGAGCCATATCTGAAGCTGTTCAGAAGAGGAAGAAGGTCTCAAGGTCTCTTGACAAGAGGATAGACGACCTCAGCGTCCATAAGCTGTGGGGTTATCCCATAATGGCTGCAGTGCTGCTCGCAATGTTCTTTGGTATATTCTCAATAGGCAATACCGCAGCCATCCTCATGGAAGGATATCTCAGCATGATTACAGCGCCTCTCCAGTCAATGTTCAGCGGTGTAGCCGCAGGCATTGTGCTTGGTGTTGTCGAAGGCATAGTGGCAACGCTGACAGTTGTCATACCTTACATAATACCATTCTATGCAATTCTCGGTATTCTCGAGAGTTCAGGATATCTCGCGAGGGTCGCGTTCCTGATGGACAATGCCATGCACAGGATAGGTCTCCACGGCAAGGCCTTCATACCACTCATGATGGGATTCGGATGCAATGTGCCGGCATGTCTGTCGTGCAGGGTGATGGAAACCCACAGGGAGAGGCTCATAGCTGTGTTCGTCACCACGCTGATTCCATGTGCTGCTGTAACCACTGTGATACTCGGGCTTGTCGGAAGGTTCGTGAGCATATGGGCGGCTCTCGGCCTCTATGTAATAGACGCTGTCATAGTCTTTGCCCTTGGGAGGCTGGCATTCAAGGCGTTTCCCGGAGAGCCCACCGGCCTGATAATGGAGATGCCGTCGCTAAAGGTTCCGCAGTTCAGGAGCATAGCCAGGGATACATGGTTCAAGGTCGAGGGATTCTTCAGGATAGCGTTCCCTGTGATAATAGCGAGCACAGTGCTCATCAAGATTATGGATGTCATGGGGATGATAGCTGTCATCTCTGATGTAGTGTCGCCTGTCACTGTCTGGTGGCTCGGCCTTCCTGTCATGACAGGAACTCTTCTCATATTCGGCATACTGAGGAAAGAGCTCACCATAGTCATGCTTGCAGCACTCGCGGGAACCACGAACTTCGCCATGGTCATGACACCTGTCCAGATGCTGGTTTTCGGACTCGTCACCATGCTGTACATACCATGCGCATCCACGATAGCCGCGCTCTTCAGGGAGATAGGCGCCAAGAGGGCTGTGTACATAACTATATTCGAGGTGGCTTTCGCGATACTGATAGGCGGCCTGTTCTTCAGGCTGCTTCTCCTGCTTGGATTATGATGTCCCTTTAAAAAACTTTTCTTTATCCTTGTCTTATGAACAGGCGAAGCTTCGTGAAGACCATTGCAGCAGGAACTGCGGGAATGATGGTGCCCGAGTATCTGGCAGGCACAGAGCGTGATTGGGCTCATGGCGTGTATAAGGGAACCGTTCCCATAGACATATACTGCTGCGACATAGACATACCTCCGCGGACAAGGATACGGTCACTTGCAGAATCGTATGAAGGCCCGTTCAGGGAAGACCTTCTTGAGGAGACGGACTTCGGAAAGAAATATGATGTCAGCTTCATAGAAAAATTCGCAGACCAGCTGAGCGGGTACATAAGCTACCTCAGCAGCGGCGACTTCAATATAAAACTGAATAATGCGGATGTGATACCAGCTCTCCGGAATCCAATATATGATGAGGTCACCACAATCCCCAGAGATGGCAGCTTCCGGATGATAATCACGACCATGATGGATAATGTATGCGGAGAGTACTTTCCGGGTGGCCTGCTTTTCGTGAATCCCTTCAATGTGCAGCTCGACCGTGACAACAATAAGTATTTTGATCCAACTCCCATTCATGAGATGTTTCATGGCTTATTCAGATTCGACCACATTCACAGCTACTTTAATGGAAAAAGCCTGATGTATCCGACAGACAGTAAAAGTTCTGTCGGCCTGTCGAGAAGGGAATTCAGGATTCTTGACTGGAAACCAGTTGAGCCTATAGATGTCCATCCACTGAAATACAACGAGAAGAAAGACGGCAGTCTCAGGGTCAGGCGCACGTAGCTTACTTCAGCCTCACTGCTTCCAGGTTCTTCGGCGCCATTGTTTCGCACTTGAATATCCTGTGGGCGTCCCTTGCAAATTCAGCGCATCTGCTGCTTTCGCCGTGGTTGATGAGAATCCTCTCAAGCTTACCCGGAAGATTGTATATGTAGCTCACCAGCTGCTTGCGGTCGGAGTGGCCTGAAAGCCCGTGGACTGAATGCACTTCAAGATTCACAGGAAGCGTGACAGTCTTTCCCCCATCCTTTCCGAACGGGACGTCCTTCCATCCCCTCTGAAGCCTTCGTCCAAGGGTTCCCTCAGCCTGGTAACCCACAAAGATGAGCATGTTCTTGGGGTCAGGCGCGAATGCCTTGAAGTACTCGACAGCAGGTCCGCCTATAAGCATGCCTGATGTCGCTATGACGACACCAGGCTCTGTTGAATCGAGAATCTTCTGCCTCTCCCTTGGAGCGACCCTCTTGAAAATATCAGCAGTCAATGGGTTTTCACCCTTGTGGAATATGTCCCGCTGTATGTACTTGGACATATATTCCGGATATGCCGTGTGTATGGCAGTAGAATCCCAGAGCATGCCTTCCATCCATACAGGGTGCTTGAAGCCGTTGCCTGCGAGAGTTACCATCACTTCCTGGGCTCTTCCGACAGCGAAAGACGGTATGAGGACCTTCCCTCCGCGATCCATGACCTTGTTTATGAGGTCCATGAGTTCATTCTCTGAATCGCGCCTGCTGGTCATGATGTTGTCGGATGCGCCGTAGGTGGATTCTATAAGCAGCGTCTCAATCCTCTGGAACCTTGTTGAAGCGGCATCGAGCAGCCTGCTCGGCCCGAACTTTATGTCACCTGTGTAAAGGATATTATGAAGACCGTTTGCTACGTGAAGATGTATAAGAGATGAGCCGAGAAGATGCCCTGACGGTTCCAATGTCAATCGTACATCAGGGGTTATATCGCTGACTTCCCCGTATTCCAGCGCTATTGTATGCTTCACGACTTTTTCTATGGACTTCTTCTTGTACCACACCTTCTTGCCTTCCCTCTGCGCGACATCGACGAAGTCCATGCACAACAGCACCATCATGTCCCTTGTGGGAGCAGTGCAGTAAAGCGGGCCGTCATAACCATTCTCATAGAGCCATGGTATGAAGCCGCAGTGGTCCAGATGGCTGTGGCTCAGCACCACCGCATCTATCTTTGCTATGTCGAAATCAGGGGAATCTATGTGCGGGATGTCATCTGTTCCCACATCAACACCGAAATCCAGGAGCACGTTCGAATTGGATGTCTGGAGCATTATGGCGCTTCTCCCTACCTGACGCGCGCCTCCGAGGTATACCATCCTCACCCATTCATCCTTCTTGTCGACTTTCGGCGGGGAGTTTATCTTCTGGCCTATCCTGTTGAGGAAAGTCTTCCTGTAATCTATCTCGCTGTGAAGAAGCTTCCTGACAGCCTTGACTATCTCAGAATCTATGGCAGGAGCCCTCTCAATCTTCGGAAGCCAGCATGTCTCGGTCTTTATCTTCCTGAATGTCTCTCCCCCCTTTCCTATGACAAGGCCCGGTTTCGCCGACTCTATGACCACTTTCCCAAGCTCAGGCTCGAAGTATATCTCGCTTATCTCAGCCTCTTTCGGCACTATCGAAAGTATCATCTTCTTGGCTTTCTCGATGTCCATGGTTATGGTCTGGTCTGGCCTTATCTCTATCCTCTTCTTCAGAGTCGAGACTATCTTCCTCACTACCTGATCGCTCTGCTTGAAGAACTCCGGATTCTTCGTGTAAAGAACCATTTCAGAGCCTTCAAACTTTGCTTCCGATATCTGCGCATCGCTGGGCAGATTTTTGTCTAATTCTTTTAGTAAACTCAAATTGTGTCACCTGTGAAAAAAAATGTGAAAATTATTAAGCTGAAATTTTTCTTACTTCCTCATCAGGAACATTCTTGTATCCGGACTTGGAGATGACAATTGCATCTATCCCGCTTCCTCCGGATGCTATGTCCCTCTTGGTCGCTGACCTCACGGCCCTTACAGCCAGTCTTACAGCCTCGTCTGCTGTCATGTTCTCCTTGAACTCGTCCTCAAGCACGCCGAATGCCATAGGCGACCCGGAACCTGTTGAGAAGTACTTCTCAGGCATGACCGAACCGTCCGGTGACATTGTGAAGAGTCCCGGCTTCTTGTCATAACCTGCAACAATGAGCTGCACGATGTATGGATAGAATCTCCTTGAATAAAGCACATTCGCTATCAGTGTAGAAGCAGAATTGACGGTCATTTTCCTTCCTTCGTTGAGCTCGTAAAGCTTGAGCTCTGCTTTTATGTACCTGATAAGAGCCTGTGCATCACCGACGACTCCGGCTATGGTCATGCCTATATGTTCGTCTATCTGGTGCACCTTCTCTGCGTCCTGGCTTGCAACGAGATAACCCATTGTGGCCTTTCTTTCCGCAGCTAAGATGACTGCGTCATTGGCGATTATACCAACGGTCGTAGTCCCGGTCTTCATATTTTTTTGAATTTCTCCGTCCATCATAAGAACCAGCGCCTGCTGTTTGAATTTATTAATTATTGAGTGGTGTACTTATAAATCTTTACGCATCTATCGCCACTGCGCCCTGCCTTGATGCGATAAGATTGTGGACAAGCTCTGAAAGCGAGTTCAGTATGCCCTGTGCTTCCCCCATCTTAATCCTTATCTCCGATGGCTCGAGTATCTCAACGCTTGAAGGGGCGTAGTTGAGTATCAGGTAAACAAGGGTCTCGAACTTTCTGGCTGCGAATTCAACCTCCACAACCATTGAGTAAGCGCTCTTGCCCCTGTCGAACGGGTGGGGAACTTCCTCAGCCTTCTTGAAGTCTTCCTTGTATATCAGGGCATCGCCCTCTTTCTTCATCTGTTCCATGTGCTTCTTCAGGCTTGTTTCAGCTGCGTCCTTTGTCACGGCAAGCACCTCTATGGCTGCCCATGCCTTTATCCATCCTTCCTTGAGTCTCTTCTTCGCAGTCTCCTGCACATCTTCAGCCATAACCATTAAAAGCGCACCGTATTTAAAAGTCTTGTCCGGAAGGATACATACGTACCTGCTCAGAAATCGTACAAACAGCATTCCCGGTTTTTCGGAGAGTTTTCAATCAGCCTTCGTGACTGCTCACTCCTGTAAATGCTTATTTTCAGCAGGGCGAGGTCGTCCGCTAAGTGTTCGTCTCCGATGTAGTCCTCGGGGGTGAACCTCTGGACGGAATCCGATAACTGTAAACCGTTAAGATGTTTTCCTCTGGACATAATCAATATTTGGCAGTAACATTTTTATTTGCCTGTTTTGAGCCACTTCTTCCCCGCTATGGGTACTTCTTCCCCGCATTTAGGGCAGGACGCGCCTTCATAAGAAACACGGTATCCGGACCTGCTTATCACGACCTCGCCGCAAGAAGGGCAGAATGTGGACTCCTTTCCGGACCTCACGTTACCGAGATATACCCATTTCATGCCTTCCTTCCTTGCGATTTCATGGCATTTCTCAAGCGTCTTTAGGGGAGTTGATGGCGCATCAGTGAGCCTGTGCGTCGGATGGAAAGCCGAGAAGTGCATCGGCACATCGGGGCCGAGATTGTCGTGCACCCACTTCACCACACCTTTAATCTGAGAAGGCTTGTTGTTGTATCCCGGTATCATCAGCGTAGTGACCTCGGTCCAGACCTTATGCTTTTTGTATTCAAGTAGCGCATCGTAAACCGGCTGTATTCCCGGAGCAGCGCACACTTTCCTGTAGAATTTGTCATCGCCTTTTATGTCTACGTTGACTGCATCCATATGCTTTGAGACCTGCTTTATTGCATCCGGTGCAGTATAACCATTGCTGACCCAGACATTGTACAGGCCGGACTTATCTGCGAGCTTCATCGTGTCGTAAGCGTACTCATAGAATACCGTGGGCTCAGTGTACGTGTATGCAATCCCGCTGACGCCGCACGCTCTTGCCATCTCAACGACCTCTTTCGGCGGTATTTCATCCCCGGAAATCTCCTGGGGCTGGGAAATCTCCCAGTTCTGGCAGTGCATGCATCTGAAATTGCAACCCACTGTCGCAATGGAAAGGCACTGCGTTCCGGGGGCGAAGTGGAACAGTGGCTTCTTCTCGACCGGGTCGACAGCCACTGAGCAGGGCTTTCCGTAAACCAGTGACATGAGGTTTCCGTTGACATTTTTCCGGACACCGCAGAATCCAGAAGAGCCATCGGGTATGTTTTTGCAGTATCGCGCGCACAGAAGGCAATCGACTTTCTCTTTCCCTCCCTTCCTGTAGAATGAGGCTTCCTTCATGCTTTTATATAAATTTACCAAACTAATAAAACCAGAAATGCCTCTGTAGCTCAGTCTGGTGGAGCGATCGTTTCGTAAACGATAGGTCGCGGGTTCGAATCCCTCCAGAGGCTTAGAAACCAAGCGACTTAAGGAACGAAAGTAACGGACTCATAGCTTCGCATACAGGCGTTCCCTGGCTGTTTGGTGTTGTGCATGTCATCATGGCGAATGCAAATGCAAGCACCAGTATGATGAAAATGAACCCCACTATTGTTATTATTCCGCCCCTCATAGATTATGATTCTCATGGATTATTTTTAAGCGTTACCTGAAAACAATTATTATGGGGCAGGACGAAAGCAGCGACTATTTCGAGCATCTGGACAAGAAGAAATACAGGAAGAAGTACAAGAAGCGCACGGATTTCAGGGAAATCAAGGGCGTGCAGTGAATCAATTTATATTTTAGTGCGATAATTCTATTTACTTCAAAAGGGGTTATGAGGTAACTTGGCTATCCTTGCGGGCTCCAGATTTCATCTGGAGAGCTGACGGGTTTATTGAGGCTTCAATAGCCGGATGATAAGAAGAAACCCGCTTATATGGGTTCAAATCCCATTAACCCCACTTCTTTTCTTTTGTATGTTTACTGTTATCCAGCGTTAGTCTTGCTCATATTGGCTACTCGCTATAACACCTAGAAGAATAATCATCCCAGATGCAGCCTGCATAAGCACATGAGTAAGGATTAGAATAGCTGGAACAGGAGGGAGTGTCAGAGCAGTCATACGTGTCACTGTCCCAGTAGCAGCCTGCCGAAGTGCATGCGGATTCATAATAATAGTCGGAACATGTAAGAGGGCAAGCACCGCAATCAGCGGAACATGATGCGCAAGTCTCGCCATATTCAGTGCTGCATATGGCATCCCCGCAAGGCGCTGCTGGATTGCAAGTTCCCCATGTAGCCTGCGGAACATTGTTTTGTTGATATGACTCTGAATTCAGATAATATAAATCATCATTCAACCAAAGAGACGTCTGTCCGGTAATAATATTCACTGTTGCCAAAGTGCTTCCCGTATACATGCATTTATGCACAATTGCATCATAAGTCCCGGTGCAGAACCTGATTTGTCCCCAGTCTGTTTGCCTTGATTCTGCTGTTATGCAGGGGTCCCCGTGGCATATCCAATTAGCGCCATATAAAACACCGCAACGGGTGTGCCTCCAGCGTTTAAGACCACAATTACCACCCATACTGGTTTCAACAATGGCGCCAGGGAAGGGACACTCAGGATAAGCTCCGCATTCGCTTCCAGCATAATACTCAGCAACCATGTAGGTTCCAGCCGGATTTGCATCGCACATTGGGTAAACAGCAACATCGCTTGGTTTGTTGGCAATGAAAGACAACCATTCTGCCTTCGACTTGGTGGGAATGAAATAAGCATAGACCGAACTTGACCTGATAAGCTTGTAATTCGCCCACTGGGTGACACTTGTGCTGTACGGTACGTAATCGCTCCATGCACGGATATCCAAAGCCGCATTTGCATTAAGCCTGTAATAGTCGGCCCAGTTATAACCCTGAACAATCACTGGAATCAACCCTAATGCAAACAAAAACAAGACGAGTTTCGACGAAAATATACGTTTTTTCATGAAATTACCACCGGGCCGGGCTTATCCTGCTTCCAATACTTCAATTCTTGCTTCCAGCTCATCGATTTCTTTTTGCTGTTCCTTGACGGCTTCAATCAGAACTGCGACCAGATTTCCGTATTGCACCGCCTTGCTACCATCCTCGCCTGTTACCAGTTCAGGGTAAACATCTTCCACTTCCTGGGCGATCAGGCCTATGCTGGCCTGATTGTCCTTTTTCCAGTTGAAGGAGACGCCGCGCAGTTTCAGTATTTTTTCCAGTGAATTATCAAGAGTGGCGATGTTCTTCTTCAAACTGGCATCAGAAGAGTAAAGGAATGCAGCGGACGTTACGCTCTGCGCGAAAGCTGAATTCTTGGTGCCATAAAAGTCGTAAGTGGTCCCGGTGCCGTACACACCATATTGGCCGCTGCCGTACACGCCGTAAGTGGTCCCGGTGCCTTGAACACCAGTCCAGCCGCTGTTGCCACCCACGCCTACGTAGTCCAGGCTGTACCCATACACT
>JAFGFG010000003.1 GCA_016931255.1 Candidatus Aenigmatarchaeota archaeon | reverse complement strand
GACCATCTACTACAACCTCACGGTCAACGGCGTGCAGGTGGCTGACAACCAGAGCATAGCAGCAGGAACCAACTCGACCATCGATGCTGTCTCATACGGAGCTTCGATAAACTCGCCCGGATATAACGAAGTCAATATAACTGTCATGAATTCAGGAGGCCAGGTATCCGGAGCGCTTTACAATGCGTATCTTTCATACCTTCCGGGCCTGATAAGCTCGGCATGCAACACGACCACAGGAGGATACTGCCAGGTCAGCTACAACCCAACCTGTGATTCCAAGGCTGGAATCCAGAGATGGTACGGCCAGTCTGTTGACGAGTGCTATGAGGTCGGATACACGACTTCCACAGAACCGCTCACTGTATATGGACAGCTCTACGTGAACCCACAGATACCCAAGACCGGTGGCGTGATTAACAGGAATACGGCAGTCAACCTGACAGCCACTGTAAATGATGAATGCGGCTCTTACGTGAACGACACGACTGTTACATGGTACAATGAGACATGGAGCCAGAAGGCCACAGGCTACCAGACTACGTGGTCAGTTCCATACAATTATCCTCTCGGTCCTGAGATTCTAAGAACCAACACCAGCAGGCAGTATTACGATAGCAACACGAACAGTACCAGTGTCTATGTTTATGGATGGAGCGGGATAGATTACATAGGACCTGCGAACGGAACCACAGCCTCTGCCGGAATAGAGATAACAGTTGAGTGTCATGTAACAGACCTGAATGTCGGAACAGACCTGGAAGGATACAAGGTCATGTTTTCCAAGGACGGTGCCTATCAGTCAACAAATCACACTGACGCCAACGGCTCCACCACATGGATATGGGACACATCATCGGACACTGCCGGCAATCACAACATCACGTGCAACATAACGGACAACACCACGCTCTACTATAATGCATCGCTGTGGCTGAACCAGACCACTGTTGTGATAAACCGACCTCTCAAGATAGTCAATATATGGCAGAATTATTCATGGATATACAGGAACGATTCCTTCGCTCCCAATTCTACGTATATAAGACCGCGGGTCAAGGACGCAGACCTTCCCCCACCCAATGAATATGCTGAGAATGCAATTGTGCATTTCTACAACAGCAGCAGGCAATACATCGGTAACTGCACAACAGACAGCGATGGCTACTGCTACTTCCTCTTCAATCCGTCTGACACCATATACCCGCAGAATTATGTCATATACATGAACGCGACCAAGCCGTCGACGAATCAGCCGTCCGCAACCAACAGCACTTCTGTCGGAGTCAGGGGAATACTGTACATAAATATCACGGAGCCTCCCAACGGGACGCTGATAACAAAGGCAGGAGGCGGGTATTTCATCGCGAATGCAACCGTATATGACGAGAACGGCAACAATTCAGTGGCACCTACGGTCTACTGGTATGACGAGTCGCACACACTTCTGGATACAGGCAACCCGGGATACATATACCCGCAGTCCATGAACACCGGAACCCAGAACATAACAGGAACTGCCACCAGGACATACTATGACAGTGCTTCCCAGAATGTCACTGTCATAATATCAGGCGCTGCCAGCGTCTACTGGGGAAGCCCGCCGCACCTGAGCAGCCAGGCATATCCTCTTCCATTCAATGCCACGTGCTTCGTTGAGGACGATGACGGCGGCATACCTGTGGAAAACTATCCTGTTGAAATGTGGTTCATGTATGAAGGACAGTCCACGTACACATACAATGGAACACTTTACACCAACAGCACAGGATACGTGACAAGAACATGGTATCTTGAAAGCAAGATAGACATAAACTTCCGCTGCAACATAACCGACAACACGAGCCTGCTCTACAACGCATCGACAGACACAGCGGATGCGTTCATATACATCGAGGACACAGAGCCTCCGCAGATATATGGCGTTTCTGTGATTCCGAACACGAGCATAGAGGCTCATCTCAATTACGTGAACATATCAGCTACTGTGACGGACAACTACGATGTTGAACTCGTCAGGGCTAATATAACATACCCGAACGGCTCCTGGATATGGGCTACCATGACCAACATAACCACGGACCTCTACAGAGTACAGTACACACCACCTGTGGGCGGCACTTACAAGGTGAGGATACATGCATGGGACCCGCCGACGGAATCCAACATGAATGTATCGCCATACTACGACTTCACTGTATGGGGAAATATCAACCCGTTCATAAATGCAACTCCTGACTCGGTGATAGCTGACGGAATAACCCAGATGGATGACCATGCTTTCAATGCGACAATAAACTTCACAAATTTCGGACCACCCAATGCATATGGCGTGCAGATAGATCTTTGGGATGCCAGCGGGGGTGATGTCGACTATCTGAATATCACTACTCTGGCTTATGATAAGAATATATCATGCGGCGATATGGCAGCTAACGAAAGCTGTTTATGGAACCTGACGATTGTTGTAAAGGAGGACACACCGCCAGGACTCATACAGATACATGCCAATGCATCGTGGAGGGACCCTGACAACACCTACAACCAGACTGAGAAAATAATAAACGTTTATGTGTCATCTAATCCCGTCCTTGACATACAGGAAGATTCAATCTGGAAGAGTATCCAGCACGGGGTCGAGACAGACCTTGGCAACTTTACGGTATTGTCCCTTGGAAATACACCGCTTCTGGACATAAGCTTGTTTGATGTGGGCGGAAACATGTTCGTTGAATGCCCGCTTTGCAGCCTTGACATAAACCCTGACTATCAGGGATATGTCGAGGACGGGGACAATTTCACAGTGTATCTCAGTGTTGATGTTCCCGCCGGACAGGCTCCGGGAGACTACTGGACAAAGATACGGGCAAACGCGAGCAATGCTGAATATGATGAGATGCTGCTCAATGTGACGGTGCTCACCAACAGGAGCTGGATATCAGCGCCTTCAAGCTTCGGCACGATTGTCACACCTATGGATTCCAACGGCACGCTGGGAATCATAAACTTCACCAACATAGGAAACGTGAAGCTGACCCTTACATTCTACAGGAGCGGCCTCGCGCAGCAGTACGTGAGGCTCAACGGAAGTATTGTGGGCTTCCTTCCCTTCGATGTCGGGAAGCTGATATCAGGGCAGTTGTCTGTGGATTACGTTGTGCCGGCCAGTGCGCCGCCCGGACTTTACAACGGCAATGTTGTCATAACAGCATGGGAGACATCAGACCACACGAATGCCGTTCCGCCAACAAAGACAGTGACATTCGTGATGAACATAACAAATCCGCCTCCGGACATAGACAACGCCCAGGTCATGCCTGAAATATTCGAGCTCTATTACGAGAACGCCACCATAAGCGCTGACATAACGGACAATGACGTAGTCCAGGAAGCATGGGTCAATATAACGTGGCCGTCCAATGCCAGCGAGATACGCTACATGGACAACAACGGGTCATACTACTGGCTCAACTTTACATCCAATGAGACAGGAGTCTATGACTTTAAGATTTGTGCAAATGACACTGACAACCTGATAAGATGCACATATCTCAATGGCACATCCGTGGCTGTGACAACTGTAAACGCAGTACCTGAGAACTACACGTACTATGCTGACAATGTGAGCATATACAACGGCACTTACATAGACATCGACTTCAATGTAACCGCCGGCTACTCCAGGGCGTACAACGTGACCGCAAACCTTACATCACCATCCGGATGGAGCCTGACGAACAGCAGCATATTCTATGACATAATATACAAGAACCAGAGCTACGAAGAGAATGTGACACTGTATGTGCCCAACGGAACCCTTGCAGGGAATTACGACCTCAACTTCACGACATCCTGGACCAACATGGACAACACGAGCAGCACACACAACACCACTGTCACCATAGTCGTGACCCCGAATCCTCTTCTTGTGATTGTGGAAGACAATGTCACCGTCCAGATGGGACAGGTGAACATAACATACGGCAACAACACCATTACAGTGCTTTCAGCAGGCAACACCAACATAACCAACGTGTCAGCCTCGTGCGTCTCAGGGGTGAGCTGCGTAAACTTCACGACACTGTTCGTGCCCACGATGATTAATTACATATCACCCGGAAGCACATCTAACATCACTGTTGAAGTCTATGCACCTGACGACTATCCGACAGGCACATACTCAGGCCTTCTGGAGGTTCATGCAGACGGAGGGCTTGCTGACCTGACAAACCTCTTCGTGAGGATACCAGTCAACCTTTCATGGTCCCGGTCGCCTTTAATACTCAGCAAGGAAGTGATGCAGGGAAGTTCAGGCTTCCTTGGAAGCGTGACGCTTTCCAATGTGGGCAATGTCAATCCCACTGTTGTTAACAGCTGGATAAGCCCTGTGCCCGGCGACGGGGATTACTTCAGTGCTGACACAACAGGACTGATACCGATATACATGGGAATAGACGAGACTGTCGGGATAAACTACAGCGCACCGCTTGTGAGCACTCCGACAAACATCACAGCATATTACGTGACATACAACGAAACCGGAGGAACCGAGATAACGCTGTCGACCATGCTGAGGCTTACTGTGCATCCCTATTCCATAGACATAATGTATCCAACAGAAGTAGAACCTCTCCTGAATATCACAGAGAATCAGACAGTTGAGGTTGCAGTGAACCTTTCATACGGCTCTATTTCCATAGACGATAATGAGAAAGTGACATGGGCGATGACGCTTTCCGACGGAACCACCACATGGCCTGTCAGCACGAACAAGACTTTCATCCACACCCAGAGGAACGAGACGCAGACACTTCACGCGGCATCAGCAGATGACGGCTTCAATTACACTTTGTCAGAGCCAATGAACGGAAGCATGATATACTTCAACATAACAATCTTCAATCTCAATGCCACTACCATCTACTACAACCTCACGGTCAACGGCGTGCAGGTGGCTGACAACCAGTCACTGAATTCAAGCTCGAATGCCACCATGGACGCAGCCAGCCTTGGTTCATCATTCACCCTTCCCGGAAACCAGTCAATAAACCTTACACTGATGAACAGTTCCGGCCAGGAGGCCAACGGAACATACGCTGCTTCTCTCAGCTACAGCTTCGAGAGCTATGAAGAGGGTTACTGGCTGCATAACTTCACAGCACCCGACCTCCAGCTCGGGAGGGGCTATGACCTTTACGTGAGTGCCAACTACACTATAAACGGGACAAATACCAGTCTGTTCTACTCCGACACGGAATACAAGGCAATAGTCTATCAGGATACAATATTGCCGGACATAGTCATAGATGTGTCATCGAAGATATCGACAAACACAACTGCTGACATATACATATACGCGACAGATGCCGGCGGCATTGAAAATGTGAGCGCGACCGTATCCCATCACAATATAACTGAGAACCTGACAGTGAATTTCGTCAGCAGGTCAGGTGACACATATACATACCTTGCCCAGTTCACCAATACCAGTGAAAGGGGAGACTTCGTGGTGGATGCAGTCACTTATGACGTGTCAGGCAACATGAACCAGACAAATGCATCATTCCTTGTATCTGTACTGATATTCTTCCACGGGTTTGCACTCGACAAGGAGGAGGCCACACCAGAACCTTCAGTTGACGTTGACTTCAGCCTGTACTACAATGATGCCGGATGGTACTTCAACTTCAGTTCGAACAGCGGGTACTACAACAGGACCATAGACGCAGGCTCGTACAACATAAGGGCCGATGTCTGGAATGAGACCATAAACATCTACGGTGCTGACTTACTGTACAGCGCATACAATCCGATATACTTCGGCAGGATAAAGGAGATGGGCGTTGTGGGATACAACTCAAGGGGGCTGTTCGAGGCAAGGACATTTGAGACGAATGACAACATGTCCATCGACGAGAATACAACGTTTGGCCTGGAGTATGACAATGCTACGCTGACATTCGACTACTCATCTTTCGAGGATGACATAATAAGCACGAACCTTCTGGGCATATACCACTGCGACGCATGGACAGAGCGCGTGGGCTGCAGCGATGACTGGACAAGGCTCACCAATGTCAATGTCAGCACTACGCAGAAGACCATAACAGCCTACCTCACGAGCCTTGACGGAGGCTACGCTGTTGCCGAGTACATATGCGGAAACGAGGAGTGCGAAGGCGCATATGGAGAGTCAGTAGCCACATGCCCGCAGGACTGCGAAGTAGCTGAAGAGGAGCCGCCAGCCGACACCGGAGGCGGCGGAGGCGGCGGAGCCGGAGGCGGCGGAGGCGGTGCCCAGATACCACCCACGCAGCCACCGAACGTTCCGATAGAGGTTGACTCGGACCTCATATTCGTGACACTGTCCCCGGGTGAGCATGAAATACACAGCATAGACATAACCAACAACCTCGGAGCTACAATAAAAGCCAAGGTCGAGGTTATAGGCAATGTATGGGAGCTTGTGATGATAGAGAAGCCGGAATTCGAGATAAATGGAGGAAGCACAGCCACCGTCAAAATAAAGGTATTCACTCTCCCGACAACGCAGGAAGGGATATACACAGGTGACATTATTACAAGGATAGAAGGCCGCGACATAGAGCATGTCACCCCGATAACCGTAAAGGTGCAGCGTCCGAAACAGCCGCTTCTTGACGTAAAGGTTAAGGCGCTTACAAAAACAATAGAACCGGGAACAAACCTTTCGCTTGAGGTCACGCTTCTGAACATGGGTGAAACATCCAAGATAGAGGACATAATACTCACCTACGAAATGAGGCATCTTGACACAGAGAAGATAGTCCTGAGGGAACAGGAGACACTTGGAATGGAAAATGTCAGGACATTCAAGAGGAGTATATTCATTCCTGATGATACACCTGTCGGGAGGTACTCAATTGAGATAAATGTTACCTACTGGGACGGCGTAAAGCAGGCATTTGCAATAGACTCTTTCGATGTACTGTACATAGCGCCTCCGCTTAAGCTGATACAGAGTATATTCAGTAACTGGCTTACATATGCTCTGCTGTTCCTTGCGATACCGGGATACCACTTCGGTACCCAGTTCTTCGATAAATGGAGGAAGAAAAAGAAATCAAAGAGCAGGTACATATTCCCCATGGATGTGAACAAGCTTCCGAAGGCAGGAGACAGGTCGCTGCTCGTCGGCAAGGTGGCAGAGACTGACATAAAGGCGTACATGACGCTTGATGACCTGACAACACACAGCATAGCGGCTGGTTCAACCGGCGCCGGAAAGTCTGTATCAGCCCAGGTTGCATCAGAGGAGCTACTTAAGAGAGGCGTGCCGATAGTGGTCGTAGACCCGACAGCGCAGTGGACCGGATTCATGAGGGCATGCAAGGACGAGGCGATGCTTGAGCTTTATCCGAAGTTCGGCATGAAACCTGAGGATGCCCGCGGATTCAAGGTCAACATAATAGGCATAGAGACACCCGACCAGAAGATACCATGGAAGGAGATAATGGAGAAGAAGGGCGAGATGACAGTCCTTGTCACTGAGAAGCTTCCGCCGAGCGGAATGGACAAGTTCGTAAGAAGGTCCGTGGAATCGCTGTTCGAGATGAGACTTCCGGAGGCCAGGGAAATGAAGATGCTCATGATATACGACGAGGTCCACCGTCTGCTTCCGAAATACGGCGGGAAGGGCGGCTACATAGTTCTTGAGAGGGCAGCGAGAGAGTTCCGTAAGTGGGGAATAGGCATATTCCTTATATCACAGGTGCTTATGGACTTCAAGGGCGCCATCAGGGCAAACATATCCACAGAGATACAGCTCAGGTCGAAGTATGAAGGTGACATCAACAGGGTCAAGACCAAGTACGGTCCGGACTACGCATCGAAGATTACCAAGCTTGTCACAGGTACGGGTCTTATGCAGAACGCTGCATACAACAGCGGCAAGCCGTGGTTCGTTTCATTCAGGCCGCTGCTTCACGACACCAAGAGGCTGACTGCAGAGGAACTTGACCAGTATCTCAAGATAAAGAAGGAGGCGGATACGATAAAGCAGCAGCTCGATGCCATGAAGGCCAAGGGAACTGATGTGAGCGACGTCGAGGTCGAATTAAACCTTGCTCTTGACAAGCTCAAGCAGGGACTGTTCACAATGGCCGGAAGCTACATGGAGTCTGTAAGAACGAGGATGAAGAGCGTATGATTGCTGAGTAAAAAATTAGGGGGTAAATAGTATGGGAGATAAGAAAGAAAAGAAAAAACCGGTGGAAAAGGCAGTGAAAGAGAAAAACGAGGATGTCCAGAAGAGGCTGGAGTCCAAGGTTCTGGGAATGCTGGAGGATTCGGACAGGATTCCGAATGAAAAACCTGAAGACAGCCCGCTGGAGAAGAAGAGTGATGAAACGAAGACGGAAGAAAAGGAAGATGAAGCTCCTTCTGGCGAAGAGAAAGAGGAAGTTCCATCTGAGAGTCCCCCCTCAGATGCGGGCAAGCAGACTGAAAAATCTTCTGAAGACAACGCCAAGCCGGTCGGAAAACCGAAGGACAAAAAGAAGGCAGATACACCTGAAGAGAATATTGAAGAGCTCATTGCCCACAGGGAAGAGATAGAGGCGCTTCTCTCCTCAGTCGAGGATTCCTACAGGGACGCAACCATCCCCGATAATACTTATCATGAGGTGAAGGACAAGAACGAGAAGAGGCTTGAGGAGATAAACAAGAAAATAGCGAAGCTTGAGGAGACAGTCACGCCTGAGCAAAAAAAGAAAATAGAGGAATCCATGAAAAAGCAGGAAGAGGAAAAGGAAGAGAAGAGCATTGAAGTCACAAGCCCTTCCACACCACCGGAAGCCGGTCCATCCCCAAAGAATGCTGTTCAGGAAACTGATGCAGCACTGGGCAGGCGTGAGGCAACAGCAAAATTCCTTGAGGAAAAGATAGAGGAGAAGCTCAGGGATGTCATAGCCGCAGCGAGCGTTGAGGTCACTGACAAGAGGCTCAAGAAACTTGAGGGAAGGCTTGACCCAATTGAAATGACAATGAAGAACATAGAGAATGATACCCAGACAGTGACCACATCAGTCGGAAGCTATGACAAGCAGTTCACGATGATGAAGACTGAGGTTGAGAAACTCAAAGCTGTTATTGACGGTGTTAAGGAGTCCAGGAATGTGATTGACGAGAAGATACAGAGGACAACCGAGACATTCGCTGAGGTTCGTTCCGCTGTATACCAGATGGAAGCATGGTCCAAGGAGCAGGAAACCATAATCGCGAAGCTCAAGGACAGCGTCTCCCAGATAGACACAGCAAGGGTCCTGAGGGAATTCACTTCAAGGGACCAGCAGATGAGGGATGTCAACACAAGGGTTGAGAGGCTTGAGAGGACAACAAAGATGATGAACGACAGCATGAACCGTATAAAGGGACTAATGACCGACATAGGAAGCCTTGAGAACATAGTGAAGGCAAGCAAGCATGTGGGCGAGAAGCTTGAGAAAATACAGGAGATAGAGGAAAGAATCAAGGCCAATTCCTCTAGGCTCGACAGTGTTTATCTTGACATGAAGAAGAAGATAGACGAGTTCAATGAATACAAAGTCAAGCAGGACAAGCTTACAGGCATGACAGAGGACCTGATGAAGAATGTCGGTGAAATGACGAGGAGACTGGCTGACTACGCAACCAAGAGTGACATAACAGGAGTGAAGGATCAGATAGGTATAGTAAGGGAACTCGCAAAGAAAGCCAGTGCAGCTCCTGCGCAGCCGGCTGTTTCTCCTGAGGTCAGGAGGCTCACAGAGGAGAAGGAAGAGATAACAGCGCTGATGGACACTATCGAGGAGAACTACCGTTCAAAGTCGATGAGCGAGGCTGATTACAATAACACCAAGGACAAGAACATCCAGAAGATAAAGGCAATAGACCAGAAGATAGCAGCAGCCCAGAAAATCTCAGGTACACGGATTTCCGAAGATTCCGGTGACGGAAAGCACACCAAGGTCATGCTCCTCGCGAAGTTCAGGGAATCCTATGAGAACGGCGAGATAAGCAAGAAGGCTTATGATGAATCAAGGAGGATGCTGCTAAGGAAGTAATTCTGAAATGAAAGGCATAAACGTGATAACCGGGGCAATACTGGCGCTTCTGATAGTTGCAGCCATGTCGCTGGGTTTCACATATACAAATTTAACATATACGGGAATGTTCTCATCAGTGAGCGGTGCGAATTCAGACCTTTCAGTGTGGAGCAGCGCTGATGCTCAGGGAGGCTCGGTTCCGGCAACGATAAATGAGAACACCTACTTCTATGCGAACTTCACTTCGAGCGCCGACGGGTCACCGATAACAGGTGTCGGCGTCACATGCGACATAATCTTCAACATAAGCGGTTCATGGACAGCCCCTGCATCAATGAGCTACAGCGGTGTCACACAGCTATATGAGTATGCAAGAGCATTCCCGGAGAAGGATAATTACACATGGAATGTCACATGCGACGGCTCTTCCCAGGGATACGACGCAGGCCTCAGCATACTCGACAGTGTTTTCGTTCACCGTTATGAATGGTGGAACAATACATGGAAATACAGAATAAAAATAGAGATTGAGAACGGCGATTACGACTCTATCAACAAGCCTGTTGAGCTGGACATAAACTTCACTGATGTCCTCAGACAGCTTGGATTCCCTGAAACATTTGACGAAAATTCCACAAGACTCTATGAGTACAATTCAACAGGCGATGTGATGCATGAATTGCCAAGCCAGTTTGACAGGGACTTCTACAGCTATGACGCATCCGGCAACGCTGATGGCACATTTGTCTTCATACTCAACGGAACTACCCAGAGCAACACGAACAGGACATTCTTCCTTTACTTCGATGCAACTGAAAACGGACAGAAAGCCGCCCCAAGCTATGCAACGAACCTTTCATACGTGATTAACGGTGATGAGCTTTTCGTCAACAACAGTATCATAGACATACGGATAGACAGCAACAGGAGCGAGAACACGTCGGGTATATACTTCGTGAAGTTCCAGTCCACAGCAGAGCCTGTTCCATTCTTCCTGAGCAGCGGGGAGGATGCGAGGACCATAGAATATAATGAGTATTCCAATGGCACATACAACTTCAGCTTTGATATGGCATGCAACTTCACTGTGGTCGAAGGCCCTGTGAGGCTGACTGTAATCCAAGAAGGCGATGAGATAATTTTCGGGAATCCGGGACAGCCGACAGGCGAGGGCCGCATGACCAAGAAATACTACATATACAATCATGCAGGGGATGAATCCTTCGGTGGCTGGATAAAGATTGAGCAGAATTTCACAAATACTGCAGCTTATCAGATAAGCAGGAACTCAACAGAAGCAGGCGCAGTTGCCTTTGATATCGTAAGAGGATGGCAGGCCATAGGTTCCGGTCCCTCAGGAACGCCATATGACGGAAATGCAACAGACCCGTATTCATGGTCCTATGCGTTCTCTGATGGAACCGAGATTGTAGGTCTTGTCAATCTTGAAGAGAGCGCGCAGGAATACTTCGTGACCAACAGCAGCATTGACGGCGGGCGCATCGGGGTGCATCTCAGCAGCCTGAGCATATCGCCCGGTGAATCAATAGTCCAGAAGAGCGCTGCTTACTTCGGCCGGGGAGGCACAACAGAGTTCGTCAATATCAATAACAACCTCAGGTCACCGGGTGTCACCAGTTATGACACGTATGAATCCAGAACATTGATGTCTGCGACAGAAACGGACTTTGACACATACAACCGGAATGAGACAGTTTATATTACTCTTAACCTTTCATATGACCCATATGGACTCCACAGCACGGTCAACGCCACACTCAACAACGGAACAGGAGGGACGGGCGACGACATAGTCCTGGAAATGTATGACGACGGAACCCATACAGATTCAGTTTCCGGTGACCTTGTATATTCCAATTCCTACAACATAACAACTTACGACAATACGGGATTATGGGAAGTTAAATCCTACATATATGATTCTTACGGATACCTGCTCAATACATCATCCAAAAATATCACAGTAACCAAGGAATTGCATGTCAGCACTGTCATACACAATCCGCAGGGTGATGTCAGCAGGCTCATAAATGCCAGCATCAATGTGACCAACTTCAGGCAGGGTGTGTGGCATCCGGAAGCATTCATCAACTGCTCCGTCTATGACGGCGCGGCCTGGATGACAGAAGTGCCACAGGCAAACATACTCGACTACGGCAACGGCAGCTATGACATCAACTTCACTGCTCCTGCTTATTTCGGGCTTTTCACTCTCAACTGCACTGCTGAGAAAGACGGCAATGACGGCTACGACGCATACGACTTCACAGCAGAGGAAGTCAACACGCTTCTTGACATAGTTGCAATCCCTTCATACTATCCAGTAACCAATGTCACGTGGCTTGGGAACGAAAGCTTCATGCTGAGGGTGAACTCAACAAACACCCAGAACGGAACGGCGTTCAATGCAACAGTCAACATACAGATACCACAGAACATGACAGCCAATGCCACAAACGCGATGTGCTTAAATGAGGAAGGCGGCAAAGATGTGCTCATATCCAAGTCCTGCGTCATTGATTTCAATATAACGGTTCTGAGGGAAACAGTCCCCTCAAACTTCACTGTCAATGTCAGCATAAGCTGGAACAACAGCGACACCACTCAGGGATATAATGAAACCAACATGAATGTCACTGTGATGCCAACATATATACTGGATGTCTCTGAGTCATTCCTCTCATCATTCGTCAGCTCAGGAGTCCAGAAGAACATAGCCAATGTGACATTAAGCTCTTACGGTAATGCACCTCTTGAGAATGTCACGTTCAATGTGACAGGATTTCCTTCAGCATTCAGTTTCAGCTTTGCCCCTGCAAACTACAGCACGCTGACGCAGGGAACAACAGAGACTAATGAAGTGTTTCTTGTGATGCCATCAGGCTACTCAACAGGCATGTACAGCGGCGTCATAAATGTGAGCTCTGCCAACGACGGATTTGAGACAGTCGATGTCAATGTGACTGTGTCAGGAACCAATATGACAATTAATGTCACCCCGCAAAGTATCACTGCTGAAAACATCACCTATTATGCATCCCAGCCTTTCAATATATCATTCAGCACAAACAACACAGGCAACATCACTGCATTCAGTGCCAATGTGACCATTGACTTCTCAGATTCCAGAATAAGCACGACAAACCAGACAATATTTCCCTGCGGAAATGTGACCATCGGTTCCGGGTGTTCGGGAATATATGATGTAGTCGTGGGCAATGGAACACCATCCGGAAATTACACTGTCAATGTCTCAGCAGAATGGTATAACCCCGAGATAGGCATTTGGTATAACATAAGCACAGTGAATATAACCGTGCTCTCCAATGTCAACCTGACAGTGCCTGAGAACAGCATTTCAGGAAGCCTTGTGCACGGGACATCCGGAGTGATAGCGAATTTCACGCTGAACTCGACCGGGAATGATCCTGTAATAAATGTGGCAACAGTTGTCGGGGACGAGTTTGGAAACTTCCAGGACTTCAGCCTGAATGTGGTTCCGAATATTTCACAAACCCAGGGTGGAACAGTCTATGCCGGCCAGCTGATTGTGGTGAACATCACAGGAACCATACCGCTTAGTTATCCGAACGGCACATATCTCGGATATGTCAACATCACCACGAACAATTCAGGCTTCAAGACACTTGATTTCAATATAACTGTTCCTGAAACAAGAACGTGGACCATGACACCCACAGACTGCAACCATCCCGAATCGCCTGAAGAAGGCAGCGTCTGCAATGTTACCATAAACAACACAGGTAATGTCAACATCACATTCAGCATATCGCCTTACGCTACTTCTGAAACTGAGTACAACAACACATGGCCTGAGACACTGAACTTCACAGTTGAAAATCAGAGCGGAACAGTGATAAACATAATGTACAACACCACCGGAGACGCATTCCTCTTCTACGAGGCCAACTACACTGTCATAGGTGTTGGCTCCACTCCGGCGAACAGGACGCTGTCTATCCTTCTGACACCGTTCGTGAAACCGATTCCTGATGTGACAGTGACACCCGGAACGACACCTCAGGACGGCAGCGTCGAGATACTGGTATCTGTCATAGACCAGGGAGGAGTGGGAGGAATAAACAAGACAATTGTCAGTGTGACAGCACCCAATGGCACTATCTATCAGATTCAGATGAGAAGACTTGGAAGCGGAACCAATCCATACCTTTATCAGGAATTCTTTCCCACTGACCCGACTAATGGTACATGGGGCAGCATAGTCAAGAGGGGCAATTACAGCGTCTCTGTGTATGCTGAAGACAACTTCGGGCTGAATGATACAGTCAACTCAAGCTTCTTCGTTTATGCTGTTCTTTTTGTGAACCTCTCGGCGTCAAGAGACAGCCATGAATATTATCAGGGAGAGAGCGGAACAATAGCATACAAGCTCACTGATATAGAAGGTGCGCCTCTTCAGGGGGCATCTGTCTCCCTTGCTATAACAGACCCGACCAACAGGTCTGTCGGCCTGACGAACAGCGACTTCACCACAAACTATCTTGGCGAATCCGGACTCTATCCGTATTTCCAGCTCTTCTCAGACTCTGCGACAGGCATTTACAACATCACGTCGCAGACGCAGTTCAACGAAACCCAGATAAACATGATTCTGAATGACAGTACCCTTTCTTCATTCAGCGTCATAGAGACAAGGCCGGGGATGCTCATACTTGACCTTGAAGCCCCTGCTGAAACCAGTGTCACGGACGGGCTTGAGGTTATGGCAATTGTCACAGACGGCCTGACAAATGTGGATGCAGATGTCATAATGGTCACATTGTATGATTCCCTCAACAATCAGATAATGACAAACCAGAGCATGACGAGGCTCTCGACAGGAAGATACAGAATGACTTACAATACATCCGTATCAGCTAATCAGGGCAACTGGAGATGGACTGTTTACATGGTCAGCGACGGCAATGTGGTTACCAAGGATGTTTACACAAGACTCATAGGAGGGCCGTTCGACGTCAGGGATATAACAGTGACAGACAACACGATACCCACTCTCGGAATAGACGTGACCATAGAAAACACAGGAGGACTTTCGCAGGATGCCTTCATACAGTGGAACCTGACAAGGGTTGACACAGGCGAGTCGCTTCAGGCAGGGCTTGACACTGTTCTCATACCAGGCAATTCCGAGCTGACACACACTATAAATCCGACAGGCCTGAGTTACATAGGAGATGTGAGAATAACATTCATTGTGACATATTCCGGCACAGAGAAGGCCGGCGCCTATGAAGAATTCACAACAGCTGAGGAAGGCGAAACACCACCCCCACCGCCTGGCGGAGGAGGCGGAGACACGGGAGGCGAGATTCCTGTCGGCCCCACACCTGTTCCGGGCATAGAAATAGTCAAGTACCCTGATGAGATAGCTACTGAGACCGGATGGACACAGTATCCGTCAGTTACTGTAAACAATACAGGGACTGCAATACTCCGTAATGTAAAACTCGCTCTCGAGGGCATACCTGATAGCTGGTATACAGTTACTCCAAGCCTCATACCATTAATAAGTCCGGGTGATTCCGATGTTTTTGTTGTGAACATACTTGTTCCTGTCGGCACTGAGGCCCGCCAGTATTACGGCTCGTTTAATGTCACATCCGACAAGGCTTCTGACTCCAAGCTGACGTCGGTCATTGTCTTCGGCTCCAGGGAAGAACTGGTCCGCTACCAGCTAAAGAAACTGAAAGATGAATTCGATGACTTCAAGGATGATGTGAATGCTACTGCAGAACGCAAAGAGAGAGACCTCACGCGCGTCTATGATATAATAGGAGAGATTGAGCATCAGATAGATCTCACTGATGGTTACCTTGATGCGAAGATGTTTGAAGAGGCACTTGATTCAGTGACCACTGGCTGGAGGCTGCTTGACAGGGGAAGGGAACTTCTCAGGAACGCCCCTCCACTGAGTCCCTCCACGATACTGGTAATCCCGGACTGGCTTCTGACACTGATACTCATACTGGTGATAGTGGCAATGGCAATGTTCTTCGTGCTCAATAGGTACAAGAAGAAGCTTGATAAAATGTTCATGTTCAGAAAGAGGAAAGTTGAGGCACCTATAATGGAAGACGTGATAGGAGAAGGCCCGTCAACCTCAAGGATGGCGGATGACACTGCCGCATACGAAGCGCGCCAGCGGGAGAAAGAGAAGGTCGAAAAGGTGCTGGGACTGCTTGAAAAGGAGTTCAAAGAGGGTATAATATCCGAGAACGCATACAATGAACTGAGGAAGAAGAATGTTGAGAAGCTCAAGCATCTTGGCGGTTAAGAATATTGTACATTCATAATGTCATGGCTGATTAATAGGTTTATACTATTTTTTGCATAAAGGAAAAAATACTCCAGATTAACACCTCCGAGCCTCTGACGAGCGTGGCCTGTTTGATGCTGCCAAAGAAACCGAAATAAATTTATATGTTCATACAATATAATAAATAGGCGCTGAAAATGGGAAAGATTAAAGAAAAGCTCACGGATTACAAGAATTTCTGGCTGATATGGATAAGCGCAGCCGGCCAGGAGAACGGGGTAAGCCTTTTCAAGATACAGTCCCTCTGGGACATAAAGACCAATTACCTCTACCACAATGAGGCAGGGCTGGGAAAGCCTTTATTCAGGCTGATGGAACAGGAGAGGTACATAGACATCACAGGCAACAAGATAAAGGCGAGATTCGAATGGATACCGCAGTACATGCTGGATAACTTCTCAAAGGAAAAGACTGTTGGAGGCTACTGGTCTCCTGAGATAATGGTTGATGAGAAATGGCCGTTCGTCCAGCCTTTCGTGAAGAAATACAGGAAATACTTCTTCGAGATGTCTAATCTCAGGACACTCTACAGGGGCAACAGGGATGTCGTCGGCACATACGGACGGTACATATTCCAGCATGCATTTCTCTATGTGATATTCTCCAATATAATAGCATTCGCCAAAAGGTACAATGCATCGATAGTATCGAAGATGGTGGCCACGTGCATATCCCTCGGGAGCGGGGCTGACGTACTCAATTATATGTATGAACTTCATTCAACCATAGGAGGGTCATCAGATTTTCCGGTGCTGATACAGAATGAGCAGGAACTGGAAAAAATACTTTGCGCACTCAAATGGTGAAGTTTAATTAACCATCAAAAGAAAAAAATAATACAGGTCGATATTAAATGGCGAGAATAATAGGCATACTCTCCGGCAAGGGAGGTGTTGGAAAGACAACTACTGTAGCCAATCTCGGAACAGCGCTTGCTTCCCATTATAAGAAGAGTGTCATCATAGTAGACTGCAACATAACCACATCACACCTGAGCCTTTATCTCGGAATGTATTATTCCCCTGTGACACTCAATCAGGTTCTCACAGGGAAGGCTAAAATCAAGGATGCCATTTACGATTACCATGTTCCCGGACTTAAGGTCATACCAGCTTCTCTGTCACTGAAGGACCTGAAAGGCGTTGATGTCAGCAAACTGTCAAGTGTCATAAAGAAGCTTACAGACGAAGCGGACATAGTTCTTCTGGACGCTGCTCCCGGAATGGGAAGGGAGGCAATGTCCACGATGCGTGCGAGTGATGAGGTTCTTTTCGTATCAACACCATTCGTGCCATCCACAATGGACATAATAAAATGCCATCAGGTTGCACTTGAATTCGGAACCAAGCCGCTTGGTATAATGCTCAACATGGTGGGAAAGGAGAGGTATGAGCTCAGCACCGACGAGGTCAAGCAGCTTGCAGAGCTTGATGTCATAAGCATAGTTCCCATGGACAAGAATGTGCTGAGAAGCCTTGCGCTCAAGACCCCGGTGGTCACGTACAATCCCTCATCACCCGCCAGCAGGGCATTCTTTGAACTCGCCGGGAAGCTTATAGGCGAGAAGTACATCCCGGAAACATTCCTTACGAGGATAGCAAAAATGTTCAGATTCGGCAGGAAGTAAGCTGAATAGCAAAAAAGATTCCAAATTTTATTTAAGCTATATAACCAATTATAAGATAGATTAACTATGTATGAATTAGACATAGCGGTATCGGTTCTGCTCGTAGCATCTGTAGGGTTTCTGGTTTATGAGCTCCGCAAGTTCAAAACGTATCATTCCAAAAAGTACGAGCTTCCAACAGAAAAGATATGGGAGAAGTTCGTCGGCATAAGGCCGGAGGATATGGCTGACTCTGACCTGACGACCAAGTTCCAGCATCTTGAAGGCAAAATGGACGGTCTTCATGAGGACTTCATCAAGCAGAAAAGACTCACCAAAAAACTCATTGAGGAGCTTGGTAAGTGATGTTCGGAAAGAAGAAGGACGAAAAGAAGGAAGGGGAAAAGAGCATAGATGAAGAGCAGAAGAAGCTTGAGGAGATGGCTGCCAGCGGTGATTCTAAGGCAGATGACAGCGGCCTTGAAGGACTCAAGAATATAGGCTCTGCAACTGACGGAAATCCTGAAGAAAAGCCCGCTGAAGAAGCCAAGCCAGAAGAAAACCTAGTTGATGCTCCCGCTGAAGAACCCAAACCGGAACCGGTCAGCGAACCGGAACCCCAGCCTCAGGAAGAGCCTGCTGAAGAGACTCCCAAGAAGAAAAAGAAGACAAGCAAGTCTGAGGCCGAGAAGCTGAAGAAGCAGATAGAGACGCAGAAGCAGACAATGAGAGAGCTTGAGAAGGAGAAAGATGATGCTTTACATAAAGGAGACGAGCTCGCTGAGCTTATAGAGGACATGACAGGTGAGATGAGAGACATTGAAAAGAAGCCCCCTCAGGAATCAGCACCTGCCTCTGCACAGGTGATGCCGGACATGGCGCCCCAGCTCAAGGCGCTGGAGGAAAAGACATCCGCCCAGATGCAGACGCTTCAGGAAACCATAAAGGCGATTGCCGAGCAGAAGCAGACACAGAAGCAGGACGAAGAGGAAGTCGCTGTCACAATGAAGAAGATGTTTGACAAGCGGCTGAAGGATCTCAGCGACAAGCTCGAGGAAGCAAAGGTCAAGCCTGCACTCGGAGGAGATGGCTCTCCGGGTTCTGACGCTTCAGGCGGTCTCATGGCCATGGGCGGAGGCGTTGACTTCAAGAAGGAAGTTGACAGCTTCAAAAAATCCCTGAAGGATATAGCAACGCTTCTTGACGCTTTCAAGGAAGAGGCAGAAGACAGGTTCATGTCCATCGACAGGGAGATGGAAGTGCTAAACACCATTCCGGAACTTGAGCAGAAAATGAAGATGTTCGAGAAGAAGCTCGGTCCGGAGAATGTAGACAAGCTCAGGATGCTTATTTCCACAGCAGACGACCTCAAGGACGAGGTCATTCCCCTTGTCGTGAAGAGAGAGACCGAAGAGAAGATAGACCCGTTCTCAAAAAGGGTGAAGAAAGTAGAGGAAATGAACGACAGGATTAGTGACAAGTTCGGTGAGATTCTTCTTGAGATAAAATCGCTTTCCAAACTGGATAACAGGATTGTGCGCCTTGAGGACAATCACACTGAACTGAAGAAGGCAATAGCAGACTTCAGGGAATCCTCAGGAGAGAAGGAGAAGGAAAGAAAGAGCGAACTCACGGACAGGCTGAAGGATGTCATACCGAAGATGCTTGAGTCAGAATCCAATAATCTGAGGAAGGACTTCTCAGGACGGTTCGCTTTCATTGACGACAAGCTCCAGTCACTTGAGAACATGATCACTGAGAACAGGAATGATATCGCTGAACTATCCGCTCTAAAGGGCGAATTCGGTGTCATCGATGACAGGATGGACACGATTGACGAATCATCAGAGAAGTTCGTGGAAAGGATGGACGCGCTGAAGGGCAAGATTGATGCGCTGCGTGAGAACGTCGAGAAGCTCGAAACACCAAAAGAGATAATAACGGAGCTTGACAACAAGACCAAGGACATACTGGAGATACGCGAATTCTTTGTCAGGAGGTCTGACGGGCTTGAGGAAAGGATAAATCAGCTTGATGAAAGGGCAACGCCCACGAAGGAACTGCACGACAAGGTAGACAACATATTCAAGAATCTCGCTGACCTCAGGGAGAATCAAAAGGTACTCGAGCAGAAGTTCGACGCAGAGAAGAAGGAACTCCAGAAGATAATATTCCAGAATGCAGAAGAGAAGAAGAAGCTTGAAGACAAGCTCAAGGAACAGAAGATGAGAGTCAGCACACTTCTGAAGGAGTTCAAGTGATTTTATGGATGAAATAAGGGAAGTGGAAATGGAACTCAGGCGCCTGAGGGAGGACGCGACAAAATACAAGAAGGAATCTGAGTCAGCACACAAGGAGACGAAAACACTCGAATCCAAGAATGACTACCTTGTCAACAAGCTCAAGGAGGCGTCATATGTTTACGGAGAGGCTGGAAAAAGGCTTCTTTATTTCATAAACAACCAGGTCAATCCTGTCACCAAGAGGCTCTCAGACCTTGAAGCTGATGACAAGAAGCTTGCAGCCAAAGACAAGGCACTCAACGATTCAATGATATCCATGGAGAAGCTGGTGAAGTCTGATTTCACCAAGCTTGACAAAAGGCTTGCTGTACTGGACCTTGAGATAAGGACCACACAGGAAAAGGTTCAGGCCGCGCTGAAAAGCGCTGTCAGGAGGGCTGAGAAGGGAGATATTCTACTGGAAGAAAAGATTGGAGCCACTGTCGCTGATATTGATTCTGCACTCAATGTGTTCAAGTCCGGTGTTGACAAGAGGCTGGCAGCCAAGCTCCTCTCAACGGAAGGCAAGATAAACAAGAAACTTGAGATGCTTAATGAAAGAAGCCTTCTCATCGGAAAGGACATAGAGGCTCTCAGAAAATTCGAGGGAGACATTCAGGGGCTCGACGGAAAGCTGCAGATAACCATAGCCAACCTGACGCAGACAAGGCTTGACACCGAAAAGCTGTCCCAGAAGCTCAGGGCTGAGATGAAATCCACGAAGACACTTATTGAGAAGGACATGACATCCCTCAGAGGGGATGTTGAAAAGAGCGTCATGACAGCCACAGCAGAGCTGAGGCAGGCTGACCAGAAGAACCTAGGTGACATAAAGCTCGAGGCTGAAAGGACTCAGCAGGCTCTCTCATCAATGGTTGAAACGCTCAAAGCGGACATGGCGTCATTCGAAAATGATGTCAGCACAAGCATGAGGAAGAGCCAGGCCGCACTGACCAAAGACCTGAAGCTTTACGGAAGCGGTGTTGACAAGCGTATGCTTTCCATTGAGACCAACCTGGGTGCTGCCAAGAAAAGCCAGACTGATGCCGAGAGGATATTCAGCCAGAGGATGGACAAGATGATGCAGCACGCAGCAGTTGTTGATGAGAGGCTTGATGGGATAAATGAGGATGTACTCGAGCATATGAGAATCATCAGGGAAGGCATTGCAAGAAAGGAAATACACATGAAGAACGAACTTCAGAAGATGAACAAGGTCATAGGAGCGAACCTGAAGGCTTCAGCCACTGCAATCGACAAGAGGATAAGCCTCATGGCAAAGGATGTCCAGCATCTCATGGAAGCCGAGGCGCAGCTGATTGCATTGGCAGGAGAGGTCGGAAAAAGGAAGGAAGATATCACAGCGCTGAGTTCCAGGATGAATGCGCTTATAGCTGACAGCAAGGACAAATCCGAAAAGAACGACATGATGCTTAAGAAGCAGATAGAATTCATCAGGAACGATATCGAGAACCGTCTGGAATCAGCCGAGTCAAGGATAGCAAAGGAGAACGTAACATCATTTTCCACAGCAAGGCATGAGCTCAAGAAGGATGTCCATGCGCTCAGGGAGGAAAACGCCACGCTCCGTGCTGATGTGAAGAACCTCAAGTCAATGGGCGTTGTTCTCAATGACCTTCAGCAGGGCGTGATGGGAATGGAAAAGAGGATAACTGATTCCATCAATGAAATGAAGCATGTATCATCTTCTGTGAAATCCGATATAGAGTTGCAGTCGCTTCAGGCAAGCAAGGACTTTCAGGGAATGTCAGCAAAAGTGAAGGCTGACCTTGATGCTGTCATATCAAGGGAACGGGAAAGATTTGCATCGCAGACAGCTGAGCTGGACACAAGGCTGAAGGAGCTGCTCAAGGTTACAGGAGAACTTTCAGGGATTTCTTCATCGAATGCACAATCGTCATCATCCAACGCCAAGAAGATAGCACTTCTTGAGAAAAAAATCGAGAGGGTTCTCGGAGAGGTTGTCGGCATGAAGAAGGAATACAGGCTCGAAATGGGAAAACTTATCAAAGAGCTGGAGGGCTGATATGAGCAGCTTCAGTAAGGTCAGAAGTGGGATAACGGGCCTGAAAAAACAGAAAGAAGATCTTGAAAAAAACTACGGTTTTCTTACACAGGAACTTCACAGGATGACTGACGACAACACCGCCCAGATAAGGGCCCTTGCAGGGAGAAGTGAGGGGTTCACCGCAGACATATCCGGAATGAAGGAGCAACTGAAAACAAACGATGATAACGTCAGTAACCTCGGTGCGAATCTCGGCTCTGAGATAACCGGAATACAGAAAAGGCTTGAAGACCAGAAGAAGATACTGGATATTGTCAGCCAGAAGATACAGAAGGCAACTGATGCTGCTGCAGAAGCTGCGAGGGGTATAAGCGACACAAGAAAATTCGAGAACAGTGTTTCAAAATTCCTTCAGGACATAAGTACATTAATCACATCTGCCAATGAGAAGATTTCAGCTGTTGATTCTTCATCCAGAAATGCAATAGATGCTGTCGATAAGAAGTTCACTTCAGGCATGGAGATGGTGAAGAAACTCTCAGATACCCAGACTGCTGTGATAAAGGAACATGACAGCGCCCTTGAAAAGACCATGCTTACGCTTCAGTCACTGAAAAAGGACATAATGGCTGAGAATGAAAGAATGACCAATGTAAAAACAGCCGCTGCGGCAACTGCCAAGAAGCTTGAACTGCTTGGCGTGCTCGAGTCAAAGATAAAGCACATAGAAGATGTGAAGAGCGGGCTTGTGCAGGGAGTGGAATCCATAAAATCCATAAAGAATGACATGTCAGCACTCAAGCAGAAAACCAAGGATCTCGAAACAAGACTCAGTGATGCAGACAAGTTCCTTGAATCAAGGCTTCTTGAAAAGGCCAAGGTTCTTGACAACCAGATGGCAGGGAAAACTGCTTCAATGGAGACCCAGATGCAGGAGAGGCTCAAATTCCTTGAGGAAAATCTCACTGAAAAAGGACGCACGCTTGAGACAAAAATTTCCGCGGATATTGTTGCTATGAACAAGCTCCTTAGCAGGGAGCTTGCTGACATAAATAAAATGAAAACCAAAATGGAAAAGAGTGATTCAGGGCTTAAGGACCTGAAGGGCAATACAACAGCCCTGAAGAAGGCAACGGATGATAACAAAAGCGAGCTTGTGCTTCTCTGGGAAAAGGTCAATTCATACAGGGATATCGCAGGCCGTGTTGCTGAGATAGAACAGGTCAGGGATACGATTGTCAGCGGCCTGGGAAGGGTAGACAAGCTATCCGAGGACATGAAAGTGTTCAGCGAGAAGAGAAAGGCTTTCGAAGCGAAGTCCCGCGATGACATGGCATCCCTGAAAGCTGTTGCTACCAGGGCCGATTCAGGAGTCACCGGTGTGAATCTCGTTCTCGCCGGACTCAGAAAAGACCTTGCAAGTGCGACAAAAATGATAAGCTCCATAAAAGCTGACCATGACACAACCAAGAAAAGCGTCCGGTCAATTGACAGTCTTGCTGCAAGGCTATCCGTATCAGAGAAAGCTGTCAGCGGGATTGCAGCAAAAATAGAAGAGATAAAGTTACTTGACAAGAAAATTGCTTCGCTCTCAAAAGACCTTGGCACCATGAAAATTGCAATGGATGGTGCTAATTCTGCAATAGACGATAAGATAAAATACAATGTGAGTGCAATAAAAAAAGACACTGCATTCAATTCAGCTGCACTCGCTAAGATTGACCAGGATATTCAGGGAATCACGCTTACCATAAATTCACTGAAAAAGGACATGGCTTCTGAAACCACCGGAAGCAGAAAGCTTCAGTCAGCAGTTGAGAAACTCCAGAATAAGTCAGCTGACCTTGAGAAGCTGCAGATAAGGCTTGGAGATGTTGAGCAGACGAAGCAGGCGCTTACAGATGCAATGGAAGCGAAGCTTGAGGACAGGATAAAATTCATTGAGACAAGCCTGCGCCAGAAGGCTGACAATATGGAAGCTACACTTGCTGAGCGCTCAAAGGCTACGGAGTCCATGCTCTCCGGTGATATATCTCAGATAAAGAATGAACTTGCAGCAAAAGACAAGTCCATAGAAAGTCTTAAACAGAAGATTGACACTGTTGTCAGGATAGAGCAGAGGCTCAGCACAGCTGAAAAGGACAAGGACACGATAACCAGAAACCTTTCGTCACTCCAGAACCTCAGGACAGACCTTGTGAAGATTGGAGAGAAGTCAAAGATTTTCGAAAAGAACATAGGCGAGCTGAGGACAGACATTGCAGCAGGACTCACAGAGATGCGCGGAAAGTTCGACACGAGCAGGAATGAGGAAGGCAACAAGTTCAGCACAGCTGTCAAGGCATTCCTCAACACAAAAGCAGACCTCTCCAAGAAGATGGGCATACTTGAACTCAAGCTTGACGAGAACGAGAAGAGGCTTACGGATTTCTCAAGAATTGTAACGAGACTGGACCTTGTGGAAAAGAAGCTTGACAGGATTTCAGAGAAGGATGCTGAAATGAGAAGGCAGGTCGACAACATCGAGAGAAGAGGTGCTGACGAGCGTGTGATGGTCGTGGACCTGGCGAAGGATGACATCGACAAGGTGTGACCATGGAAACCATAACAATCTGTCTGGCTGCATCCGCTTCAGTCATATTTCTGGCAGCAGCTGTTTATATTCATAAACTGAGGAAGCGCTCTGAGAGTGTTTTTCCTGCGCCGTTCCTTAACCCACAGACAAAGAGGAAGCCTAAGACTTCTTGATTATACTGCTTACATCATTCTTCCTTCCGGATATGATCAGCACATCGCCTGCTGATATCGCATCATCCTTCTTTGGAAGGTATCTCCACTTGTCATCCCTCTTGAGGCCTATAACACTTACGTGGCCTTCTGTGAGCTCTTCTATGGTCTTGCCTATCACCTTTGAGCGTTTCTTTATTTCAACGAAATCGGCAACCTCTATCGAGTCCTTAAGCCCCTTGAGAATCGTGGGGTGTATCGGTATCCCCCTTGACAGTGAATCTATAAGCTCTTTTATGGCATTGGATATGTCTTCCATAGCGCTTGAAAGCCTCAGCACGGATGTAAGTTCAAGCGCATCCTTTGGCGTCTTGGTCGCAAGCATGCATTCTGCCTCAACCTCATACTGCCGGATGTCTATCTCCTCTTCAAGCTCGTGAATTTTCTCCACAAGCTTCTGGTCCTGCATGAGAAGCGCAGAGAAGCCGAGTGCTATGGCGAGATTTACCATGTCCTTCATCTCGACAATAAGGTCAACGACATTCTTCTCTTTTCCGAGCAGATCCTCTAGAATTTTCTCGCTTTTGTATTCGGATTTTGGTATTTTTACCACGACTCCTTATTTTCATTTAATATGCTGTCTTAAATAACTTACTAGATTGCTGCTGAAGCTATTAAGAGCAGCATCGAAATCCCAACAAAATCACCTATTGTGGTGAGTATTGGAACAACAACATTATCCGGGTCAATTCCGTGCCTGTATATCAGGTAGCTTGTGAATATCGAGCCTGTCATCAGCATGACAACTGTCAGAATCCCGGCTGTGAAAGTTATGGACGGAAAGACGATGAAGTTTGCCATCTCAATGCCGGCGTAGCTGTTTATCCCGGCAGCCACCATTCCGAGCAGAAGGAAAGATATCGCGGCGACGAATGTCATCGCCAGTATGTTCGTTCTGAGTACGCCGCTTTCATGAAACCGCGGTTTGATGAGGCCCATGTGGAGTCCTGAGGATATCCTGCTTGCCATGACACTGGAGATGTTCCCGTTAACTGCATTGAATGACGGCACTATTATAAGTAGCCCGGGAAGCGCTTTCAGCAATTCCTGATTGTTGCCAAGGAACATGCCCGACATTATGCTTATTGCAGCGCATACAGTCAGAACAGGAAGGCTCTCCTCTATAACCTCTTTTGCGTTTATCATAGTCCAAGTCCCAGAACGAATTTAACTGAAATCAGAAGACACACAATTGTTATCACGTCACCTATGCTGGCTGCTGCCGGGAGGGTTATGTTATCCGGATCCAGTCCCTTCCTGTAGCTTATTATCGCGATGCCTGATGTTGTGAAAGACAGTATCACACCCGAGACTAATCCGGTTATCACGCATATCAGCATGAAGTTTATCATCGGCATGCATGCTCCGCTGACAAAAGAGCATACCTGCCATGCGAGTATTGAGAGCACAAAAGAAACGAAAACACTCATGAATATGCTTATCTCTATGTTCGTCTTCAATCCATTGGATATATGCTTCGTCGATATGTAGCCGAGATGCAGCCCTGATGACAGCCTCGCTCCGAGCGCGGATGATATGTTTCCCCTGAGACCGAGAATTCCCGGAACTATTATCAGCAGGCCGGAGGCTACCGATGTATCCTCAATTAATGTGTTGAGGAAGCCGCCTGTGAAAAGACCGACGAATGCAAACAGAAGTATTACTGGTAGCGTCTCTTCGATAATGCGAAGCATGGAGTTTGCTACTACCATTTTAAACAATTGCCTGAGATGATATAAATTATAAGAAAGGAACCAAGGATAAAGTATGCCAAAAAAGGTGCTGGCCGGGGGGGCATTCAACATCCTGCATCCCGGGCATATATTCTTCCTGGAGAAAGCAAAGAAGCTTGGCGACAGGCTTGTGGTCGTGGTTGCCTCAGACAAAAAGGTCAGAAGCAGGAAGAATCTTCTTGAGAGCGCGGAATACAGGGCAGAAAGGATAGGCGTTCTCTCTTTCGTGGACAAGGTGGTCATAGGTGACGATGACGACATGATGAAAATCGTCAGGGAAGAGAAGCCGGATGTCATAGCACTCGGATACGATCAGGATGCCGAGGAGATAAGAAAGCTACTTTACAGTGAAGGTCTTTTCTGCAGGATAGTACGAATTCAAAAATTAAAGGGATACTCGACCAAAAAGATAACAGGTGGTAAAAAATGAGAAAAGGCCAGATATGGACACTTGACATGGCGCTTTCCCTGATGATATTTTTCTCTGCTCTCCTTTCGATAATAATGGCATGGAACTTCATAAGCGCTGACATATTCGAGGGACAGGAGATGAGAGAGATGCAGCTGAAGACCATGACAGTATCCGATTCCCTTATCCGGACTCCAGGTGTCCCGGAAGACTGGACCAATGACACAGTAAGTGTCATAGGGCTTGCATATGATGACAATGAACTCGACACCCAGAAAGTCGGGGAGTTCGTCAATATGAGCTATTCAAGGTCGAGAGCCCTCCTTGATGTGATGCCCTACCACTTCTATTTTGAAGTCAGGGACATAAACGGAACATTAAACACAAATACAAGCAACCCTATAGGCGCTGACGCCTCGGTTGTAATACCTGCCATAAGGTATGCCTCCTTCGGTGGCAGGATAGTGAAGGTCACCTTTGTCATGTGGATATAAACCCATTTAAATCACAGCCACAATCATAACACATGAAAGTCCAGTTTGCAGGCAAGTTCTCGAAAGACGGGGAAGAGGTCAACAGCCAGTTCGCTGTAAAATACAAGAAGCCTCCGACGCCATACAAGGGCGCTGACAAGACAGGGACGTGGTTTGAAATCAGGCTTTCGGACAGGACAGGAGAGATAACAGCCAAGTTCTGGGGAAGAGTTGACAAGGAGACTGATAAGGTCTACGACAGCATAGGAAAAGGGGACATCGTGCATGTGAAGGGTGTCATTCAGGAATATCCCAAAGGCACGGGAAAATTCTCTGTTTCTGTTGACCCGTCAAAGGGACTGATTGAGAAGTGTAAAAATGATGAGTACAATGTTGAGGATTTCATCGCAAGCAGCCAAAAGGACGCTTCGTCAATGCTTTCGGATATAAAGTCCATGCTCTCCGGTGTGAAGAATCCGCACCTGAAGAATGTCGCTGAGAAGTATCTTCAGGATGAAAAATTCATGTCACTTTTCACAAAAACTCCCGCAGCTATGGAATATCATCAGAACTATATAGGCGGTCTCATGGAGCACACGCTGAACTGCATGAAGATTGTTGTTTCCATATGCGATGTACATACAGAACTTGACAGGGACCTCGCTGTAACAGGCGCATTTATACATGACACAGGAAAAACAAGGGAGCTTGAGTTGTCAGGCGGCGTGATAGATGTCACAGAAGAGGGAATGATGATAGGCCACATAACATCAGGATACGATATGCTTGCTGAAAAGCTCAAGACCATTCCCGGCATGCCTGAGGAGCTAAAGCTCAAACTTCTGCACATAATGCTGAGCCATCACGGCAAGAAGGAATACGGTGCTGTCAAGGAGCCGCAGATTCCCGAGGCGCTTGCCATTTTCTATGCGGATGACTGCGATGCCCAGATAGACCTTTTCCTGCGCATGAAGCGCGAGGCGAACACAGAAGATGCGTGGATATGGAACAAGAAAGTCGGCCACATATACCTGAAGTAGGCAGCTGCCTTCCTTTATTAAATGTAACCCTGTATAAGGTGTCATGAGTAATGCAGGTGAAATCTACAGGAAAATGAAGTCATTCTACAAGAAAGACTTCGGAGCGTACCTGAATCACATATCAGGCTTAAGTCAGATACTTGCCAACGGAATGGCAGAACCTTCAGATGTTGAAGAGACTGAAGAATACATAAGGAACAGCCTCAGGAACGTCAAGGAAGTCTATGATGCATTCACTCCTGAGATGGCCGGGAAGGAATATTTCAGCGAGATACGCGGTGTGAGCGAAATGATAGCGCTTCTTGAGGAAAATGTCGAGTATCTCCTCGAAAACTATCGAAATGATGACATGGGAGATGACATCAGAAGCCGCGCAGATGCAATTCAGGAGATAGCTTCATCAATAAATGAAAAGGGCTCTGCATGGAGAGGCCGGATAAACAGTCTCGGAAAGGAAATAGGCATTGACAAGGATATATGGCACTATAAGTAGTCACAGTTCAAGCTCGAAAATCTTGTACTTGACCTTGACCTTCCAGCCAGCCTTCTTTATCATCTCAAGAACATAACTGTTGATTTTGCTTTCCTTTCCTATATGCTGGATGCCCATCTCCAGCGCAAGCAACGGGCTCTTTATCTCAGCCACCACCTCTCCTGCGTGGATGACTATGTCGACTGCCGGTTTGCCGTCGAGAAAGAGATGGAAGCGCAGCCTGCCATCGAACACTTCAAGTATGTCTGTAATCATGCTCATGTTTCTGCACTTCCATAAATGAGAAAAATCATTTCTTTTTCTTGTATGGTACAACTGTGAACTGGACGTTTCCCTCGACTTTTACTTTTGTGCCGCCGACATCGAACTTTATACCATCAAGACTGACGTTTGCTGATGTCTCCTTGCCTTCCATTATGCTAAGGAATTTGACAAGAAGATCTTCCTTGTTCTTTAGCAGCTCTTCAATGAAACCCATTGTTTAACACCTCCGATTTACCGGTTTCCCGGCAGTTAAATAAATATAATCGAGGCAATTAATAAATGATACCCAAGAGGTACTGTTTTTTATGGTAGAAAATATAGTGGTTGGACGGGACAAGCCTGATATGGATAAATACGGAGAGGTTGGCACAGCCTTCCTCGGAAAGCACATAGTCGGAAAGGGGGAAGACGCTCATCTCACCAATCCTGTTCTCATGGATGTGACTAGGCCTCATGTCATGCTGGTATGCGGCAAGAGAGGTACGGGAAAGTCCTATTCAGCAGGGATAATATCCGAGGAAATAGCGGTTCTTCCGCCCGAGATAAGGGAGAACATTGCTGTTGTAATGTTTGACACAATGGGCATATACTGGTCAATGAAGCATCCAAATGAGAGGGACAAGGACATTCTGAAGGAGTGGGGACTCAAGCCAAGTGCGCTCGATGCAAAGCTCTTCGTTCCCAAGGGTTATGTTCAGGAATATGAACAGGCTGGAATTGCTTATGACAGCACATTCAATCTTGTATGCTCAGACCTCTCTGCACAGGACTGGGTCCTGACATTCGGATTCTCCTTTGTCGATGAATATGGCACCACGATAGAGCGTGTGATGAAGAAGCTCAAGAAAAAGGGAAACTACTCGCTTCAGGACATAATCGCTGCCATAGAAGGGGATGAAAAAACAGAAAAACGTGTCAGGGATTCCCTTGTCAACAGGTTCAGCGCAGCTGAGAGCTGGGGCATATTCGACAGGGAAGGCACGAAAATCGAAGACCTGGTGAAGCCGGGGACAGTTTCGATACTGGATATATCACACTACATACAGGTTTCAAGCTCATGGTCTGTGCGTTCAATGCTCGTTGGTCTTCTCAGCAGGAAGATATACCACGCAAGGTCGCTTGCAAGGAAGGCCGAGGAGCTTGAGGTCATGACAGGTGAGACAAGAAAGACAATGCCAATGGTGTGGATAATGATAGACGAAGCTCATCAGTTCCTTCCAACTGACGGAAAGACTGCTGCAACAGAGCCGCTGCTGACACTTGTCAAGCAGGGACGAGAACCAGGCATATCGCTGCTTTTCATAACCCAGAGGCCCAACAAGCTTCATGAGGATGCTCTTGCCCAGTCTGACATAATACTTGCCCACAGGCTCACATCAGAAGCGGACCTCACCGCGCTGAGAGGAATAATGCAGACATACATGCTTGATGACATACAGGAATACATAAACACGCTTCCGAGGAAGAAAGGCACTGCAATCATACTGGACGACAATTCGGAGAGGATATATCCCATACAGTGCCGTCCGAGGAAATCATGGCATGCCGGCGGATCGCCCATTGCAATAAAGGACATGGGCATACTGGGTTAATCATTAAGGGCTCAGAAGCTACCTAGGAAATCATCCCTTCCGGTCATTCTGGAGCGTTTTCCTCATCGCCCGTTATTGTTTAGGTAAAACGTTTTAAAAAGAGAGTCATTACTTTTACTATGGGACTCTTTGGCTCTTTTTTTGGTGGAAAGAAGAAAAGCGATACGATTGTCCAGACTCCTGCAGCCAAGGTTGAGATGAATGCCTCTGATGCGGCCAGCTGGATAAGCAGCGAATACGGAAAATACATAGAGGAAGAAAAGAAAAAATTCAGCCATGTTTCTTCTGATATTTCTGAAAGTGTCTCAAGGCTGAAGAAGCTTGTCGGTGATGTGATGAAGGTGAAGTTCGAGGGTGATGACAAGACCTATGCAGCTGTGAACATGATAAAGGACACATGGGCCAAGAAGGCTTCTGTAAGCATAAGCAGCTATGAAAGGGATATATCGTCCATGTCAATGGATGATATCGATTTTGCATCATTCAGGAACCAGCTTCACAGGACACTGAAGCTCATGGAGGAAACAGGAATGATACCCAAGCAGAGAATTGTAATGGGCAAGTTCTTCAAGAAGGAGAGCTCAAGGCTTGCTGATATACTTAATTCAATGGGAACGAAACTCGACGAGATGAGGGAAATCATAAACGGGAAGAGCGCCCTCAGGAACCTGAGCACTGTTGAGAGTATGCTCAGAAGCGTGTCTGATATTGAAAATGAAATAGCAGAGTTGAACATCAGGAAGGATGCAATCGCAACTGACCTTGAAAAAACCAAATCTGATGAGAAAACCGCCATAAAGAAACTCCACGAAGTAACGAAGAGCGGGGAATGGAAGAAAATGGAAGATATCGAAAAGGAAGAAGAAGAATGGAAGAATACACTAAGCCGGACCGAGAATGAGATAATAGGAAAGCTCGGTGATGTCAAGAGGGTTGTGAAGATATTCTCCCATGACTGTGAGAATGTCGCAAAGAGTGACAGGAAAATCGCGGAGAAGTTCTCTGATTCGCCCATGAAGACATTCCTTAACGGAGACCCGGGAGAAATACAGGCGATGTTCAAGGAAATCCTTCTCAAAGAGAAAAGTGGTCATTTCAGCGTCTCTGAAAAGGATTCGCCGAAGATGAAAACACTGAGAAGCATAGTGGATTCAAAATGGCTTGCTGTCAAGTGCGCTGAGTACGACAATGCAAATGACATGATATCAGACTGCAGGAAAAGGCTCGGTGAAATAGCTCTTCACGATGACAAAAGGGATGCAGAGAGGACAATAGAAAGAACCAAGAAGGAATCAGATGATCTCCAGAAGGATGTATTGTCCTTGGAATCAAAGATTAGCGCGAAAGAAAAGGAGTCAGCACTCAAGAAAAGCGAAATTGCTGATTACATACGAATGGAAATGGACAGGGAGATTATATTTGCATGAAGATGCTGAAAATGGCTGACGGAAAAAAGATGCCCGCTGTCGGGCTTGGCACATGGCAGCTCACGGGGGATATATGCTTTTCAGCTGTAAAAACAGCACTTGAAATGGGTTATAAACACATAGATACAGCTGAGATATACGGAAACCACAAAGAAGTAGGCAAAGCGATATCCGGACATGACCGTTCAGAGCTTTTCATAACTTCCAAGGTCTGGAGGTCTGATATGAACTACGACAACATCCTCAGGGCATGCGACAGGGCACTCAGTGAAATATGCACGGATTATCTTGATTTGTATCTTCTCCACTGGCCCAATGACAGCATACCGATGGAAGAAAGTATGAGAGCCCTCAACAGGCTCGTCGGGGAAAACAAGGTGAGAAGCATAGGCATAAGCAACTTCAACGAGAAGGAGACTGATGAAGCCATGAGCCATACTGACATACCGATAGTGACCAATCAGGTTGAGTTTCATCCATACCTTTTCCAGAAAGGGCTTCTTGAATACTCGGCAAAAAAGAATATAATACTGACAGCTTACTCGCCGAATGCAATGGGCAGAGTATCAAAAGATGAAGCCATGACTGAAATTGGCGCCAGATACGGGAAAACATCCGCACAGGTCGGTCTTAGGTGGCTTCTCCAGCACGGACTCGCAGTGATACCCAGATCATCTGGTTCACACCTCAAGGAAAACATAAGCATCTTCGATTTCTCTCTGAAACGAAAGGAAATGGAGGCTATCGATTCTCTTAATATTAACAAGCGCCTGATGAATCCCAGCTTCAGCAGCATTCCGTTCTTTGACAGCATCCCGGAGCCAGTGATAAAATTCGCTTCAAAATTCCTGAAGTAATCAGGGCACGAGCCTGTCCGGAGTCCTTGGGAACAGTATGGCTTCCTTTATGTCCGGGAGGTCCAGAAGCTTTTCAATCATTCTCTCAACCCCAAATCCTATTCCTCCGTGAGGCGGTATTCCGTACCTGAACGGCTCAAGGAAGAATTCGAAATTCTTCGGATTGAGGCCCTTCTCTTTCATTACATTCTTCAGGAAATCGTGCCTGTGTTCCCTCTGCCCGCCGGACGCCATTTCCATCCCGCGGAAATCCAGGTCCAGTCCCCTTGAATATTTTCCCTCAAGCATTATGTAGAACGGCTTTATCTCCGAAGGGAACTTGGTGAGGAAGTACCATTCAATACCTTTCTTAGCCATTATCTCCCCGAACTTCTTCTCCTGCGCATCCTCGATGTCATCTCCCCATTCTATTTTCACGCCTGACTTTTTCAATGTGTTCACCATCTCGTCGTATGTAACCCTTTTCATGGGAAGTTTCGGAATCTTCACAACCTTTTCAATCATCTTAAGCTCGTGCCTGCAGTCCTTTGCTATTGAGCTTATGGTGTAATGAACCATGCCCTCGAGCGTTTTCATGATGTCTTCCTCTGAATCTATCCAGCCCTGTTCGAAATCAACGGAAAGGAATTCCGAGACATGCCTTGACGTATGGAATTTCTCAGCCCTGAATGCCTGGCCTATCTCGAAAACACGGTCCATGCCGGATGCCATCATCATCTGCTTGTAGAGCTGCGGGCTCTGTCGAAGGAACGCCTTTTTGTCATAATACTGTACAGGGAACATCGTGGCTCCTCCCTCAGCACCTGCTGCCTGTATCACCGGGGTGAACGCCTCCACGAATCCTTCCTTTATGAAATATTCCCTTATGGCCTGAACAGCCCTTGCCTTTATCCTGAATATGGCCTGAAGCTTCGGTTCCCTTAAATCAAGGAACCTGTAATCGAATCTCTTGTCCTTGCCGGATTCAATCTTCCCGAAAACATCTATCGGCAGTTCCGGTTCTGACTCCGAAACTATCTCAATCTTTGACGGTATCATCTCAAAACCCGCAGGACAGTGAGCTGATTTTTCAATCTTTCCCTCAACCCTGATGCAGTATTCCTTCATGATTTCCGACATTTTCTTCAGGACGCTCTCAGGCACAGTATCCTTCTTTCCGGTGACCTGAACAGTCCCTTCACGGTCCCTGAGTATGAAGAACTTTAGTCCGCCAAGGTCCCTTGTCTTGGCTACCCAGCCCTGCATGACGACCTTGTCACCAATCTTCACAGAACCTGAATATTTCCTTTCCATACACACAAATTGCCTTACTGCTTTTTATTTGATTATCTTCCCTTTCATCCAGCTTCCGAGACTCTTCTGCTCTTTCTCCCCTATCAGTGTCTTGTGGGTGACCCAGCTCTTCCGCACGAGCCCCTCCGGAAAGTCCTTGTTGCTCTTCAGCCAGTTTCTGAGCCATTCCATTGTCTTCTCATCGGATGTGTAGCCTGTTCCAAAATCTCCATGCTCATTCTTCAGCTTCCCGATTTCAGCTTCCCTTTCGACCTTTGCTATTATGCTCGCAGCGGAAACGACAGGGAAGTCACGGTCAGCCTTGTGCCTGGCAATTATCTTCATGTCACTGCCCACGAGTTTCTCCATGAAAGCGGTGAATTTAGGCAGATTCGTGTCAGGAGCGTCTATGAAAGCTGTCTGGGGCTTGAGCATTCTGAGACCGTCCGCGAATTTCATTGACTCCAGCCTGTTGAGGTCAACACCCTGCTTCCTGAATGTGTCTATCTTGCAAGGCCCGACCTTGAAAACGACAATGTCCTTTGCTATCTCCTCTATTTTCTCTGCAAGTTCCACGCGCTTTTTCTGGGAAAGTTCTTTTGAGTCTTTAACTCCGATTTTCTTTAGTTCTTTTTCTTTATTCTTTTCAATGGAAATCGCAGCTATAACAAGCGGTCCTATGATACATCCTCTGCCAGCTTCATCACAGCCTGCTATCAACTCTCCCATAAGAATCACGAATATTATAATATCTTGGCTTTGATAAGCTTTTAAAACGCTTAGACTAATTATAGGACACCAAGCGGGATAGAGCAGCCTGGAGTGCTCGTTGAAAGTTATTAACTTTAATAACTTGCGAAAGGCTCATATTGGCTTCAGGCCATCGGGAGACCCAAAGGTCAGTGGTTCAAATCCACTTCCCGCTATTTTATTCATTTTTAATATGTGTTTATCATTACTAAAACCAACTTCAGAAAACCATTTATAAAGTTGTTCTTTTCCGTTCATTTGAATTCTTACTTCTCCTTTTTCAATATTATATACACCGAATCTAAATCTTCTCCTTCTAAGAATGTCAATAAATTGATTTTGCATTGGTGATGGACAAACTTTCATTTCTAATCGTGGATATAATGTTTTGTTATTGTTAGCTAATACGACACTTCCATCTGTATCAAAATATCATCTAAGAATCTTCATAACCCTTCCAGATATTTGATATATTTACTATCATCAACGGCATTGCATGTTATCTTTGTGTTGTACTGAAATTTTTCTTTCACTCTTTTTGCAATTATAAATACCAATTGAACCATCACCAAGGAGATTCCTACGAATTCTGCCAAATTCTGATCACATTTTGAAGGAATTTTTAATTTCATAATTGAAACTTGGAAGGTTGCCTTATATCATTTTATAGTCAAATGAAAAGAATAAATGATAATATGGAAAAGCGGAAATTTCCTCAATAATTATCCAATATATTTAACAGACCTCCCCTAATTAGAGTTATGGACTTGTATCTGGTATCTGTCATCATATTCGTAATTCTTCTGGCGCTTCTTGTCTACAAAGACAGGAAGAGCTTCCAGAGGGAGTCTATATTCCTTCTCAGGCGGAGCAAGAGAGGGCGTGGGTTTCTTACGAAAATTGGAACCACCTGCCCCGGGGGATGGAAGGTTGTCGGTTTCGTTTCCGTGATTACAGGTTTCATTGTTTCCGTGCTCGGCCTGAAAATGCTTTTTGACAATCTTGTCGCAGCCATACAGGCAGGGGCATCCGCGCCAAGCCTCGCGCTCCTGCTTCCATCTCCTACAGCTGAGCCCATTTTCGGCTACGGCTACCTTGCAGTGCCTTTCTGGTACTGGATAATATGCCTCGCGCTGCTGGCTCTCGTTCATGAGGGATTCCACGGCATATTCACAGCCCGTGAGAAGGTCAGGATAAAGTCACTGGGGTTCGGCATACTCGCTGTTATACCACTGGCTTTCGTGGAGCCTGACGAGAAAGCTCTTGAAAAGAAGGGAATGTGGCCTGCCCTGAGGGTATTCTCAGCAGGGTCTTTTGCGAATTTCCTTCTTGCGATAGTGTCGGTCATAATTTTCGTGGGCATGATTACATCCATATACAGCGCCAGTGGCGTTAATTTCCAGACATATCCATTCGCCAAGGTACAGCTGTCTGACATAGGAACGATAGGTGGCAATGCTGTCTATGGAGAAGACGGGATTATAAGCATACTGGAAAATTACGGTGAGAATGACACTCTCCAGTTGACAGCCGGCAATGACACATATTTCATAAAGAAGAAATATCTGGAAGAGCAACTCGGTGAAGGAGAAATCATACTGTTCAAGGATTATCCTGCTGCAAGAGCAGGCATAGAGGGAACCATAGTGAAGGTCAACGATGACGAAATAATGGACCTTGCGGACCTTTCTTTTGCACTGGAGAAAGCAGGGGTTAACACTGACATAGAAGTTACTGTTCTCAATGAAGATGGGACAGAGGATACTGTTTTCATGCATACTTCGGATATGCCTGAATCAGGACCTTTCGTACCTGATGGATACATAGGTTTCTTTGCTTCAATGGAGCAGGTTCTCCCGGGAAGCATAGATTTCTACATAGCAACATCCGAGTCAGTCGCAGCCATCACAGGCCAGGAGGTTGCAGTCACATGGAATTACGCCAACCAGAGAATACTCATGTGGGAGTGGGTCGCTGACAACTACCCTTCACTTTCCGGCAGGGCTGATGCGAACATAGCCCAGTGGCAGGCTGAACTCGCTAAGCACAACAAGCCGGGATTCATAGGAGTACTCAATGTGGCAGCCAGCTATGAGCTGAACGACGGGCTGGAACCGCTTGATGGTGTCTTCGGGTTCATACAAGGCCTTCTGATGTTCCTTTTCATAATAAACATCGGTGTGGGAATAGTGAACCTCCTTCCGGTCAAGCCGCTGGATGGGGGGAAGATGTGGGACATTCTGATGGCGAGATACATCCCGAAGCACTCAAAACAGATAATGAGAATACTGGGATACGTCGTGCTGGCGCTGCTTCTTGCAAACTTCATACCGTTCGGCGCCTTTCTTTAAGCGCTGAACACAAAAATTATTCATGTACATGATATTTTCCATTGTTTTCATGTTGTCCATTTTCTTCTTCATGACCCATATCTTCAGGAAGATGAAGATTTCCACTGTAATAGGAATGATAATTTCAGGATTAATCATCGCCTCCGCTCCTTTCAGGGACGTCTATCTGATTCCCAATTATGCTGTAATAGAGACTCTCGGTGACATTGGCCTTCTGGGTATAATGTTCATTGCAGGACTTGAGGTTTCGTGGAGTATGCTCTACAGCGAGAAGAAGGATGCTGCGATAATTGCTGTGCTCGCATCATTCACTCCCTTCTTCCTTGGATTCGTGGTTTTCTTTTTCGCTGGATTCCCCATTGAGACTTCCCTCTTCGTCGGTGTCTGCATGAGCATAACGGCCGAGGCTACGAAGGCCAGAGTTCTTATGGAGATGAGGAAGTTGAAGACAAAGATAGGCTCGCTAATGATGGGAGCTGGCATAATAGACGATATAATAGGCATGTCGCTGTTCTTCATAATAGGATATTTCTTCCATACGTCACTTCCCTCCAAAGAGGTTTTGCTGCTGGCTGGTGTTATACTTTCATTCTTCTTCGGTGTCTTTGTACACAGGGAAATAGGTAGACATGAGAACATGATACCAGAGTTTGAGAAGATAATAACATACATCTTTGTTCCCTTCTTCTTCATATCGATGGGCATGCGGTTCAGTTTCGAATCCCTCATACTAAATCCCTTCCTTATAATAATGACAATCTCCGTAGCCATCGTAGGCAAGATGACAGGCTCACTCCTGACGAAGCCGTTCACGAAGCTGAAGACAATCCAGTTATATCTGGTTGGCTGGGGAATGAACAGCCGCGGGGCAGTAGAGCTTGCGCTCGCTTACATAGCGCTGAGGTCCGGGCTTCTGGATGTCGGCGTCTATTCAAGCCTGATAATAATGGCGATGGCCACTACAATGATATTTCCGTTCATATTCACGCGGACAGTGAAGAAGAATCCAACAATAATGGACTGAGGCCGCAGCCTCTGTAAAGAAAAATAAGAAGTAGTTTAATTAGTTGCTAAGAGAATCACATATCCTTGATATGCTTTGAAACGAATTCTCTTATCTGAGGATCGTCAGGAATAGCTATGTTCCTCTTGAATCTCTTGCTTCCGTCAGGAAGATAGAAACCCCTTGAAAGGGAGATGAACTCGTTGTCACCTTCTTCAGTCACAGCCTTTTTCCTTGCAATCTCGAGGAAGTTGTTCTTACCGAACTTTACTTCCTCAGCTTTCACAGTCTGAAATTCTACCATTGTAAGACCTCCGTTGTATATTTGTATTTTCACTTTGGTTAGTTGATATATAAAAGTAACTGTATGACTTACAGAGAAGTTTAATTAAACTTTCAGCCTGATAATTGTTATGAATTCAAGTACTGTTGTGAAGGATGTTCTCAGGGTTTCAGGCTTCTCTGAGCTTAATCCTGTACAGAAGGCCGCTCTTGAAGGAGGGCTTCTTGAAGGAAAGAACATGGTTCTGGCCGCAGCTACTGCTTCCGGCAAGACACTCGTGGCTGAGATGGCGATGCTGAACTCAGTGCGCAAGGGAAAGAAAGCTCTTTACATAGTTCCCCTGAAAGCGCTGGCATCCGAGAAGTACTCCGAGTTCAGGGAGAAATACTCATCTGAAGGCATAAAGGTCGCAATGTCCATAGTCGACAAGGATTCGTCCGAGTCCTGGGTAGCTGGGTTCGACATAATCATAGTCACATCGGAAAAGCTCGATTCCATAATAAGGCATGGCGCTGACTGGCTTGCTGCTGTCGGCCTTGTGGTAGCGGATGAAGTGCATTTGATAGACTCTCCGGACAGGGGACCGACGCTTGAGGTTATACTCACAAGGCTCCGTCAACTCATAGATCCCCAGATACTAGCTCTGTCAGCCACAATAAGCAACCACAATGAGATTGCGGAATGGCTCGAGGCGGTTCCTGTCAAATCCGATTACAGGCCGGTAAAGCTCTACAGCGGGGTTTTCCATGGAAACGAAGTCAGCTGGCATCCTGAAAAGAAGAAGCTGGTCCTGCCCGCTGACCTGCCTCCTGTCTTCGAGATAATCAGGGATACAATGAAAAAAGAAAAGCAGGCGCTTGTTTTTGTTTATACAAGAAAGAATGCTGAATTGCTCTCTGAGAAGCTCGGGGATGTCATAAAGCCGACGCTTAATGCTGAAGAACGGTCTGAACTGGCAAAGCTTTCCTATGATATAGTACATGTCATGGAACATCCCACCAGACAATGCGAGAGGCTCGGTCTTTGCGTCCAGAAAGGCGCTGTCTTCCATCATGCAGGACTTGTAGCCAAGCAGAGGAAGCTCATAGAGGATGCATTCAGGAAAGGCCTCATAAAGGTCATAAGCGCCACGCCTACGCTCGCTGCAGGCGTCAACCTTCCCGCCTATCGCGTTGTGATAAGGGACTTCAAGAGGTTTGCGGGTTTCAGGGGAGGTATGGACTACATCCCTGTTCTGGAGATACAGCAGATGTGCGGAAGAGCCGGCCGGCCCCAGTACGACAAGGAAGGGGAGGCGATACTCATAGCCAGGGACGAGTCCGAAGCCAAGAAATTCTGGAACGAGTACGTGAAAGGAGACTCAGAGAAGATTGTTTCAAAGCTCGGCGTGGAACCGGTACTAAGGACACATGTGCTCTCGCTTATAGCTGCAGCAGAAAGCACCACCAAAAGCAATATCATGGGATTCTTTTCCAGAACATTCTATGCATACCAGTACAAGGACATGACAGCCATTGAAAGGGAAATAGACAGCGTCCTTGACAAGCTTGTCCAGTTCGGATTCATAGAGCGCCCGTCCCAGTCGGGAAGCAGCGAAAGCTTCGGGGAGTTCATGTCAGCGTCCTCCCTTCTGAGCAAAGATGAGGATGATATACGGCCGACAAGAATAGGAAAGAGGGTTGCAGAACTCTACATCGACCCCCTCTCCGCCAACAATATAATAACCGGCCTTGAGGACATCAAAAACCAGAAAAAGCTGAGCGGAATGTCAATAATGCACGTGCTTTCCTCGTGCATAGAGATGCCGGGACTGAACATACGAAAAAAGGACATGGTGAATGAGGAAGGTGACAGCCTTCTGGATTTCATAGCTCAGTTCAACCAGCATCTTGTTGGAAAGATACCGAATGAATGGGAAATAGAATACGACAACTTCCTTAGAAAGACGAAGCTTGTCTGGATGATGAGCCAGTGGACTGAAGAGAGCAGCGAGGACAATCTCATGGAAGACTTCGGAATCACTCCAGGAGACCTAAGGGGCCGTCTTGAGATATCTGACTGGCTTTTCTATTCAATGCAGGAGCTCGGGCTTCTTCTCAACATGAGGGATGTCCTTGAGACTGTCAGAAAGACAAGGCTGCGCGTGAAATACGGGATAAAGGAAGAACTGCTGCCTCTTGTCAGGCTCAGAAGCATCGGACGCGTGAGGGCAAGGAAGCTTTTCACAAATGGTTATGTCTCAGTTGAAAAGCTCAGGGGGGCGCCGCTTACGTCACTCACGAACATCCTCGGCCCAAACATAGCCAAGGGGTTAAGAGACCAGCTGAGCGGTCCTGTAAATGACACCCCAAAAGAATATCAGGGAAGTCTTGATGATTATGAAAGTGAGGAATAAGACGCGGAAAAGAGATGTTACAGCGACACTTGAGGTCGCAAGAAGCCCATGGAAGAAGGGTCTGGGCCTTATGTTCAGGTCAGGCATAGATGAAGAGCACGGCCTTCTGATGGAGTTCTCAAAAGAGAGCAGGGACTTATACTCTATATGGATGCTCGGCATGAGATTTCCCATAGACGTTGTTTTCATAAACTCTGACAAAATTGTCACGGATGTCTTTGGGAGTGTTCATCCGGTTTCTCTCAATCCGAAAACATGGAAAGTCTACAAACCAACGAAGCCTGTGAAATGGATACTGGAACTGAAGGCAGGAAGGTGTAGAAGAACGAAGACCGTTTCTGGAGACAAACTCTCATTCTGATATTTCCCTGGCTATGATTTCAGCCACAGAGACCTTTGAGAATTCGGATTCCACTGTATCCGTGGCTATGATTGTATCTGAGTATTTCTTTAGTTTCTTTGCAGAGTCACCTATGAACAGTCCGTGTGTACAGGCTATGCTCACGTTCTTTCCTTTTCCCTTCAGCAGCTTAGCTGCAGTCACCATGGTTTCACCACTGCTGATGATGTCGTCCATCAGGAGAACGTTCTTTCCGTTGAAATCGGGAACATCCAAAGATATTTTATAATTAAGTGTTCCGTCTTTCCGGTCTTCGAATTTCTTCTTTTTCTTCATGAATACAGTGCATTTCAAATCGCTCAGGAAATCCATTGAGCCTTCATCAGGGCCAACCAAGACAATACTGCCATTGACAGATTTTGCATAATCATAAACTGCCTTTGACGCGCTGAGTGATGTTACAGTCAGGCCAAACATCACTGATTTCCCTTCCCTGCGGCTGAAATGAGGGTCAACTGTAATCAGGCGTTCCGCACCGCACGCTTTCATGGACATGAGAATGGCTTTCAGGGAAAACGCCTCACCTTTCTCAAATAACTTGTCCTGCCGCGAATATGGCATGTAAGGGACAACTGCCACCGGACGCCCTCCTGACTCACTGACTGCGTTTATTGTGAGAAGAAGTTCAACTATGGAATTGTTCTGGTCAGGAAAAAGTGATTGCAGTATGTAAACGACATCCCCCTTAAAATCGACATTCTCAAGCTTTATGTGCATCTCTCCGTCAGGAAATTTATTTACATTCTTTTTGATAATCCCGAATCCGGAAACTCTGGATATACTTTCAGCCAGTCTGGCTGTGCCGGAGCACGGCAAAATATTAGGCATAAGTTATTTTTACCCAGCGTAAATATAATTATGAGCTATATTCTGGTTGGCGGCACTTTCGACAGCCTCCATAAGGGTCACAGGAAGATGATTGAAAAAGCATTCAGCCTTGGAGGAAAGGTCCTTGTGTGCCTTACCTCGGACGAGATGGTGAAGGATAAGCACCTTTCATGGCATATAGATACATACGAAAAGAGGAAGTCGAAGCTTAAGGATTTCCTCATGTCTAAGAAGTGGCTCTCAGAAGCGGAAATTGTTAAAATAGAGAACCCGTTCAGCGAGGGCCTGAGGCCGGGTCTCACCCATATAGTTATTTCAGAAGAGACCAGAGGGAATGCAGAGAAAATAAACCGGATGCGCTCAGAGAATCGCCTTGCGCCGCTGGAGATAATTGAGATAGAATGGGAGCTTGCAGAGGACGGAAAGACTGTCTCTGACATGAGGATAAGAAAAGGGGATATAGACCGCGAAGGCTGTGTAACTTCTCAGTAAAGGAACGTGCCCTGAAGGGTTCTTTTGCTTATTTCTCCTGCGTAGTTCGTGAGCATCATCTTTTTCGCCTTTTCGACACTTTTCGTGTGGCCAAGTACCCAGCCAAGCTTCACATATGCGGTTTCAATTGGCATGTCCTCAAGATAGAAGACACCAGCTTCCCTGCAAAGCCTGCCTTCGGTGTATACATTCGGATTCATTCTTCCGTACAGTGTTTCCGCAGCCCCGCAGACAAGCACACCCTTTTCCGTGGCTTTCTTTATGCTTTTCAGCCATGAATTCTTTCCATATGTGGGAAGCTGGCCGATGCCCGTGGCACCCAGAACGAGCCCCCTGTATCCGTTGCCTACGTAGTAATCTATGATTCCCGGGGCGCATCCCGGATATGACTTTATTATAGCGACCTTCTCTTCGAATAATGTATCAGCCTTTGCACCAAGTTTTCCCCTCTTAGGGACTTCCTGAAGCTTTTCTATCCTCCCGTCAGGCCAGATCTTTGCGAGCGGAATGTCATTTATTGGCCTGAATGCGTCCCTTCTTGATGTATGCATTTTCCTCACCTTCGTACCCCTTGTGAACATGCAATAATCGTCATTCATAGTCCCGTGCATGCACACCCCGACACCTGCCATGTCTGATATGGCAATCCTGGCACTGCATACAAGGTTCATGAAACCGTCTGACGAGCCACGGTCAGTTGACCTCTGTGCTCCTGTGACAATTACAGGCTTGTCAAGTCCTCTAAGCATGAATGAAAGCGCAGCTGCAGTGTAATGGAGGGTATCGGTTCCCTGGGTGACTATAACACCTTCATTGTGCTTTAGTTCCTTTGCGACAACCTTTGCAAGCGCCTGCCAGTGTTCGTGCGTCAGGCTCTCACTCATTGTAGTGAACGGCGACTCGATTCTCATATTCACGAAGTCTGCCAGCTGCGGAACCTTTTGTAGCAGTTCCTCAGGACTCGTCAGGCTTGTAACACCACCTGTCTTGTAATCGATTTTGCTTGTTATCGTGCCGCCGGTTGTTATCAGCGATACACTGGGTTTTTTACTCCTGAATTTGAGTGCGCCGGAATCAGGAACTTTCTTCTGGCTGCCTCCTGAATCGGTTTTTGTTATCTTGGCATTAGTACATTTCACTCCGATATTGTACCCGTTTTCGAGCTTAAGAACAATGCAGTTCGTGTCTCCTGTCTCTATTCTTGGCATGAGTACGCCTTCATAAAAATTACCAGAACTTTCCACTTTCACAGTATCACCGACTGATATTTTCTTTTCCTTCAGCAGGAATGCGACTTTCCTGGAATACATAAGTATTATTTATTTTCCGGACTTTAATTAAGCTTGTCTCCGTGGATTTCCCTGAGAGTTCCGAGCATGGTCCCGTCTAACATAAAGAACAGTGACTTCCTTTCGTCCATTGAATTGAGGAGCGGGCCTATTTGCTCTTTTACAGTGCCTGAGATTTTCCTGTTGTACGATGCTCCGCCGAGGAAAGGATTGAATGCAGGCACGACTATGACGTCAGGAAGTTTCTCAGGTATTTCAGTGTACCGCCTTTTGAGCATTACCGGGTCAAGCTTACCTTTCACCCATACCCTCTCCCTGAAACTGTATCCCAGCCTGTCCCTGAATTCAACCAGGGGATGCCTGTGGCCTATAATCATATGGCTGCATTCGAAAGCCTTTTTCTCAGGCCACGTATGTCCGTGACCGAAGTACACGTCATCCATCCTGAAACCCACACTCCTATGAACCTTTATGCCTGAAGGAATCATACTTTTTATCCCTGCGTCATGATTTCCCGGGACCAGTTCCACAGGAACTTTATCCAGAAGAGCAGATAAGAATTCAGGAACCTCTTTTGTTTCCTGGAACGATATTCCCGGGACTTTGTGTTTTAAATCACCTGTGATGATAAGCCTTTCAGGCTTTGCTATGTCGATAAGCTCCTGTGCCATTTTCGTCAGCTTCACTGTCTGTGAAGGGAGCTTTATACCTCCTTTCCTGTAATCGTACTCAAGTCCGAGGTGTATGTCTGAAATCACAAGGCTGCTGTTCACCATAAGTGCAGGCCAGCCGGTCACGAAACTTACAGTACTCATGCTAAGAATATGTCAGTCGCACTTTTAAGAGAAGATGCTTCTGAAGAAATCGATAATCATGAGTATGAATTTTTCCAGTTCAGATGATACGCTTTCCTTGAGAGTAACGCTCCTGTATGCAATAGTGTTGCCAGTCCACCCGTCCTCATATCCGTCATCGCTTATCAGTGACACTATAATGTTTTTCCGGCCTTCGGAAGAGAACTGCATTTCAAAATGAGCTGAGCCGCTTTCCCCCGCATCTATGAAAAGTGTCTCTTCATCATTTTTATCGCCTACCTTTATGCTCACATTCACGGAACCTGCTTCACCCCCGTTCAGTACTTCAATTGTGTAGTTTCCTGCATTCGTGAGTTCAAGGTTCTTCGGATATTCTATGCCTGTTATTGTGAACTGCTGGCTGTTCAAAACCTCAAGCACCTTTTTTCTCATGTCGCCTGTACTTGAAAATATCATTATGTCGTATGTCCCCGGCGTTTCAGGTGCTGTGTGAGTGTGCCTGACAACGCTGCTCTCCATTCCGTCCACAAGAATGTTGCTCTCCTCAACGGAATTCCCGATAATTGAGATTATGCTGAACAGCCTTTCACTGAAGTCGCTGTTCTGGGCGGTTATCACAACCTCGAAGTTCTCGCCTGGAAGTAACGCATTGTCTGTTGAAACAAGTATATCATACAAGTCTGTTGTCTTTGATTCTATTGACACACTGTTTTTTGCAATCCCCCCGCCGCCTGCAACTGTTACAGGACACATGTATTTCATTCCTCTGTTTATCTCAGCTGTTTTGCCTATCCAGTAGAATGCATCGCTGTCGCAGAAAAAGACAGCCATATCAGTGTTATTGAAAATTATGAGGTCGTTGGATTTTTCATCTATGCAGCTTGCTATTCTCATATTGGTAGCCATGCATCCGGAGCCTGTTACATCGGCTTTCAGAAGCACATAGTCTCCACCCAGTGATTCTGAAGGCACTGCTTCTATATCTAATTCGAGCCTTGGCTCTTCAGTGTAATCCACGAGGCTGAGCCTTGTCTCGAGTTTGTTCCACTCGATGTTTATGTCCCGGCTCTTCACTTCGCTGTGCTCAGTGAAGTTGGAATCAGGAAGTCTTGCAAATGTTATGTGTGTGGCGTCAACAGGTGATTCAGACCAGGTCGGGTCGACGCTGTATGTCTTGCCGTCTATGCGGACTTCTGTCCATGCATGCGAGCCGAATTCATCGCCTCCCTCCTGCCTGCCGCCGAGGAATGCGTACCCTGCCACGTACCATGAGTTGTAGTCAATAGAGCTGAGCATGGAGACCATGAGATTGGCGAATTCATCGCACGTGCCCCTCATCTCGTCGAATACCCATGTCGCAGAAAATGCTTCATCTTCGCATGAAAGGTCGTATTTTACATTCTCGTTTATCCATGTTGCCAATCGGAGCATGTTTATGACATCGTTCTTGCCGGAATTGATGTCATATGAAGTTTCTATTATTCCGGGCGACGGTTCAACCAACGGCGTGACATCGAAGTTTCTCACTGCATTGCTGGACTTGGAACGGATTACAGTCGAGCTTTCGATTATGTATTCCAGTCTGCTTCCGATTGAAGGCCTTGCCCATGTCAGGACTATCTGATCATTTCCATATTCATCCTCTTTAATATAATAATCATCAGGGCCGATGACATCGATTATTTCCGATGTCTGCCTCATATCTGTCTGAGGTATATAAAGAGTCAGCTTCAGGTCTTCTGCAGTTGCAGAGCCTGAATTCGGGTTCAGTGTTATGTACCCTGACTGGACTGCTTCTATCGCTGCGTAGCTTATCCTTTCCGGGTCGCTTATTGCCTCTGCTGAAACCATGACTGAAGTGATAATCAATGTCATCAGGAGTGAAATTATCAGATGTTTCATATGATTATTTGGCACTTTTTGTTTTAATTAACAACTGAAACAAATCATTTAAATCCCGGTTCTTATGTTTTGTTATGTCTCTTCAGGTTTGGACCGAGAAATACCGGCCGCAGAAGCTCAGCGAGATAGTCAACCAAGCTCATGTCGTTGACAGGCTCAATGCGTGGGTGAAAGAAGGAAGCATACCGAATATGCTCTTCGCAGGACCGGCCGGAATAGGAAAGACCACAGCAGCCCTCGCCCTTGCTCACGAGCTTTTCGGAGAAAACTGGAAGGATAATTTTCAGGAGACCAATGCATCCGACCAGAGGGGAATAGATGTCGTGAGGGGAAGGATAAAGAACTTCGCTATGGTAAAGCCACTGGGAAGCGACTTCAAGATAATATTCCTGGATGAATCGGACTCCCTGACACCTGAAGCGCAGCAGGCTCTCAGAAGGACGATGGAGAAGTATTCCGATGTATGCAGGTTCATACTCAGCTGCAATTATTCCAGCCGCATAATCGAACCAATCCAGTCCAGATGCTCTGTCTTCAGGTTCAGAAGGCTTGCAAAGGACGATGTCAGGAAATATGCTGAGAGGATAGCCAAGAATGAAAAACTCAAAATGGATGACGGTGCTTATAATGCGGTTTTCGAGGTGAGCGAAGGCGACCTGAGAAAGGCGACCAACGTTCTGCAGGCATGCTCTACGCTTGAAAGCATAACAGAGGAAAGTGTTTACAGCATGGTTTCGCAGGTGAATCCCGATGAGATGAAAGAGCTTATAGAACTATCACTTTCAGGAAATTTCAGTGGTGCCAGAAAGAAGCTTTACGAACTGATAGTGGCAAGGTCGCTGTCAGGCGAGGACATACTGAAGGCAATCCACACCCACATATTCAGAATGGACATCGACGAGAAGAAGAAGCTTGCCCTTATAGAGATACTCGGAGAGTACGAGTTCAGGCTTAATCAGGGCTCCACACCGGAAATCCAGCTGGAGGCAATGCTTGCCCAGTTTATGAAAGTGAGCGGCGAATAATCCTTATGATAATAAGAGAGAAACCGGAGTGGGGAGAACTGGCGACGTTCGTTCCCAACAAGAGACTTCCTGTATACAACTGGTTCTACTACAAAGAGGGATACAGCCGGGACCTTGTTTTCAGGCTTCTGGAATTATTCGGCATCGAACGAGGCGACACAATCCTCGATCCTTTCGCTGGTGTCGGCACGACACTGCTTGCCTGCATGCAGAAGGGTGTCAATTCCATTGGGTTTGATGTCCAGCCTCCTGCAGTTTTTGCCTCACTTGTGAAGACGCGCAAATACGATGCAAATATTTTGGAGGATACCGGAAATGCCATCATGAACATGAGATTCGTCCAGCAGGATTTCAGTACATCGAATCCCCTTGTAAAGCGCGCGTTCAAGAGGCAGACACTGGATGATGTCATCTTTTTCAGGGACATGATAATGGACATTGGCGACAGCAGCGTGAGGGATTTCTTCATGCTCGCGCTAATGAATGTGACGATGAAGTGCAGCTGGGCATGGAAGGACGGCGCGGTAATCAAAATCAGAAAACATCCCGTGCCTCCACTGAGAAAGCTTCTCAAGAGGCAGATAGGATTCATGATAAATGACATAAGGTCTCCGGATTCCACAAAAGCCTCATGCTCAGTGGGTTTCGGTGACGCAAGGAAGCTGAAGGTCGAGAGTGACTGCATCGACGGAATAATAACATCACCGCCTTACCTTAACAAGATAGAGTACTCAAAGATATACTCCATAGAAGAGGAGCTGTTTTTCAGGGGAATGGGACTTTCCTCACTAAGGTCTCATATAGGCATAAACCCAGAAAATGTAATCAGGGAGAGGAACAAGCTCGACGATGTGGTAGACGCAAGCAATTTCAATCCGCAATCGATTGCCTACTTCAATGACATGTATGAGGTCATAAAGGAGATGTACAGGGTCTCAAGAGATGGCGCGAAGGTTGGCATAGTGGTCGGAAACGGATGCTTCCCGGAGGGTGTTGTGGATTCTGATATGATTCTGAGCAAGATAGCGGAACACATTGGCTTCGATGCAAAGGAAGTGGTTGTACTCAGCAAAAGATGGTGCACGAAGAATCGTGTTGAAAAGGTAGGCCAGACGAGGGAGAGCCTTCTGGTCTGGGAGAAGTAATTACCTTTTCAGAGCTTCAGCAATACTTTTTCCAAGATTCTCGCATGTCTCTATGCCTATTTTATCATCTTCCGGCTTCGTGCCCCTTGGTACCCATGCAATACCGCCGAAGTGCGCATTCTTTTTGTCAGTCACAGCAGTCATTTCATGTGCACCGCCCCATGTGGTTATCTGACGGCAGACAAATTCCTGCCCGCCGTTCCTCGATGCACCCACTGAAATCGCGCCGCACACTTTGCCGCTGAGCTTCATGCCGTTTCTTCTTAATGGAAGCGTTCTGTCCATGAAATTCTTCAACTTCCCGCTCACCATCGCGAAATAAGCGGGGCTTGCCATGATGATAGCATCCGCATCAGCCATTTTTTCATAAATTTCAGTCATGTCGTCTTTCTGGCTGCATTCGAATTTTGTGGCGCAAAGGTTGCATACTGTGCAGTGACCTATCTTCTTGTCATGGAGCGTGATGATTTCCGTTTCCAGTCCTTCCTTTTCAATAGCTTCCATTGCCTTCTTCAAAAAGAATAGCGTCGTGCTTTCCTTTCTGTGCGAACCACAAATACCCAAAACTTTCATAATAACATCTCAGCCAGCTTTGATGAGCCCGAAGGGATTCGAACCCCTAACCTGCCGGTTTCCACCAGAACTTTTCTATGGAAAAGTCCGTCCGAAGCCGGCCGCTATATCCAAGTTAAGCTACGGGCCCTGTTATGTAAAAATGGGCAGGATATTATAAAAAGCATAATCAGGGATAAATCCTGTTTATGGTTCGCGGGAATGCTATGCAGTCCCTTATGTGGTCGACATTGCATATCCACTGCGTCAGGCGCTCTACACCCATGCCATAACCAGCATGAGGCACAGAACCGAATCTCCTGACATCCAGATACCATCCGTAATTAGCTGGGTCTGTTCCTTCTGCCTTAAGCTTCGCAAGTATCTTCTTCGGGTCGGTTTCCCTGGCTGAGCCGCCTATTATCTCACCGCCTGAATCTCCTGGAGCTATGCAGTCCGCGTTCAGGACAGTCTTCGGATCCTTGGGGTTTTCAAGCATGTAGAAAGGCTTTGATTCCTTTGGCCAGTTCACTATGAAATAAGGCTTGTCAAAATCTTCGGAGAGCGCCCTCAGCTGGAGGTCTGTGACATCGTCCCCCCATTTCATTTTCACGCCCTTCTTCTTCATGATATCTATGACTTCGCTGTAAGGCAGCCTTCTGAACGGCGTCTTTACTTTCTCAAGCATCTTGATGTCAGCCCCGAGCTCTTCGAGGTCCTTCCTGTGCCTTTTGATGCAGGTCTGGACTATATGCGAGATGAGACCTTCCTGAATCTTCAGCGATTCTTCGTGATCTATCCATGCCACTTCTGCCTCCGCATGCCAGTACTCTGCGAGATGATGCCTCGTCCTGCTTCTCTCGGACCTGAAACTTGGTGCTATGCAGTATATCTTCTCAAGCGATGATGCAAGCGCTTCAGCGTGGAGCTGCCATGACTGTGTCAGAAAAGCCTTCTGGCCGAAGTATTTCATTTCAAAGAGCGTTGAGCCGCCCTCACATGCCATTGTCGTTATCGAAGGTGACTGTATCTCAAAAAAGCCACTGGACCTGTAATATTCGTGTATTGCGCCAAGTATTGTTGACCTTATTCTGAATATCTTGTTCAGCTTCTGACTCCTTATCCACAGGTGCCTCCAGTCCAGAAGCAGTTCTGGACTCTGCTGCTCCTTTATCGGGAAGTCGTCTGCAAAACCCACAACCCTGAAATCAGTAACCTGAACCTCGTAACCTGTCGGCGCCCTTTCATCCTTCTTTACCTTTCCCTTCAGTTCGACCGATGATTCAATCAATGCCTTCTGTGCGTCACCGAATCCTTTTACATCATCCTTGACAACACACTGAACTGTGCCTGAATAGTCCCTGAGAACAACGAATGAAATGTTTTTTCCAGACCTTGTCCTGTATATCCATCCTTTCAAAAGCACATTCTTCCCGGACATCTTCCCGATATCAGCGATTACTGTCCTTTCCATACACCTAATTCCTCATTTGTGATTAAAAAGTATAACGTTCAGTACTGCTTCTGTTGCTTTCACAAGACCTTCTATCTCGCAGTACTCGTCAAGCTGATGCGCCTGCTCTATTGAGCCCGGTCCCATCATGAATGTACCGATTCCCGCGAAGTTGTATAGTATGCATCCGTCTATCCTCGCCTTCTCGAAGCGGGCGTCTGGCTTCATCCCGGCCTTTTCGACAGACCTTTCGCATTCCGAAAGGAATTTTTCGTCGTCAAAGAGATATCCCTGAAGACCCCTGACTTCATGGATACTGTAGTCCTTTCCGAGGACATTTTTACATACTTTCTCAATCTCAGGCCTGAAGTCACCCGGCTTCTCGTCCGGAAGCGCGCGCCTGTCGAGCGATATGGTGCATCTTGAGGGGATTACATTGGGGCCTTCCTTTGCCATTATCTCCGTGACCGAATTCTTGTCCGTGATTTCTTCTCCAATGATTTCGATATTCATCTTCCTCTGCGGTAGCTTTTCTATTTTCCTCAGGAGATGCGGGAACCTGTATATCGGGTTTTTGTCGTTCTGGTAATATGCGCTGTGACCCATTTCACCGATGATGTCTATCACATAGCCCATGCCTCCTCTGCATCCGACTCCTATGCCTATCTTTTTGCCGCTGATAGTCGGCTCCAGTATGAGTCCCTTTTCTATATTCTTGAGCCTAGGAAGCACTCTCTTCAGGCCGTTTTTCTCCGGCGGGTGACCTTCCTCGTATGCAGTGAACGTGAAAACAATCCGCCTGTCCGGAGGATTTTTCCTAAGCACTCGCGCTATTTCAATCATGGATGCAATCCCGGCCTTGCAGTCAGAAGAGCCGCGGCCGTATATTTTTCCGTCAGCAACTTTCCCTCTGAACGGGCCGTGCTTCCATCCGTCTCCTGCCTCGACTGTGTCCATGTGCGCATTGAGAATGAAACCTGGACCTTCTCCAATCTCTGTTATGAGATTGCCGTCTTCGTCCGACCATACATCGTAACCGAAATCCTCCAATTCATTTTTTATCCATTTTGAAACTTCAATCGAGTCCCTGAAACTGGGTATCTTAACAAGGCTCTGAAGGTTCTTCACAAGGTTTTTTTCTTTTATCATATTCACTCCCTGAAAATCAAGTCTTCCTTCGGCAGTCCCATTGATTTTCTCCAGATTTTGTATTCCTCGCCGTAATTTTTTGTACTGGCATCCTTCATATAGAATCCGAGTTTTTTGGCAGTTGACTTTATCTCTTCTTCACTACCTTCTATTTCAATGAAATTTCCAATCAGCGGAAGTTCGTCTATAAGCACTTCAACACCATCAAGAATCCATATCTGCCTTCTCTTCTCGTAAATCCATGATTTCTCATAACCGAGACGCTCCAATATCTTTTTTGCATTTTCAGAGATGTCAACAATGACATCTGTTTCTTCCTGAACCTTGAAATCAGGGTTGTGATTCTTCGGCTTTCGTTTATGTGTCAGTACGATCTTCCCGCCATAAGTTCTCAGTCTGAGGAGGTCCTTCGTCTTCTCAAGTCCGTTGCCTTTGTATTTGATGTTCCTTTCAAGGCCTGATTCTATGAACTTGGCTCCGAGCTTTTCCAGCTTTTCCTCATATGGCTTCGTATCCCCTATGCGGAACTTCACCTCGATTTCCAGTCCATCCTTGGCTGTCATATCATCACTCTTGTATGTATTCCTTCCCTGATTTAAGTGCTTCCTCCGCCCTTCCGAGTTCCTTTCCGAGATATGCCGCATGCTCCGGCCTTGATACAAGTCCTTCGTGCAGTATCATCTTGTAGATTTCCTCGGCCTTCTTTCCCCTGAAGCTGAAATGTGTTTTCACATGGTCAGGAAGAAGATGTTTCACGAGTATTTCCCCGTTCCCGATGTGTATGGTGAAATATCCCAGACTGTCCTGTCTGAACGACTCCCTTCTGCATGTGAAGTATTTCTTGATAATCTCTGATGCCTGAGTGAAATTGTTTTCGTATATGTGCGCAGAATTCGATATTATCGTTAGGTGTCCCATTTCCACTCCTAGGTCCTTTGACATTATATTCTGGAGCTCCCTGAGCGCGAAAGCGTTCATTGGCCATCCGCTGAACATGTCATGTGAACGGAAAACTGCTGTCTGGAACAGCTTCCCGTATTTTATGTTCCATGTTATCTGCGTCAGGCATGGGGGGTTTTCAGACATGCTGTCCTCCCTGACATGCCATGTGAACGCTGCCGCCCTTCGCGTGTGAGGTGTCTTTCTGAGATGGTTCACAGCATTCTCTATCTGGTTGAATGTGGCATGCGCCTCCTTCTTCCATTTCTCCTCGCTTCCTGTCATTATGTATTCGAATAGCCTCTTACCGTAAGTGTAGCTCAGACCCTTGTCAGCTCCTGTGCCAAAGAAAGTCTCATAATACTTCTCAACATCAGGCTTGTCAAATGGAAGCCAGTCCTCTATGTCACCTGTGTCATTAATCACTGCCAGTATGTTAAGCACCTCTTTCTGGAGGACCTCATGCTCGCTTTTCTTATCTTCCCCGAATTTCATGACAGTGTCCACGACCTTCAGCCATGCATCGGATATTGTTTCCCCCTCCAGCCTGAAACCGGAAACATCCTTTACTGAAAATGATGATGCCTTCTCTTTTTCTTCTTCGACAATCACAGGCTCTCCGAACGGCGGCAGCTTTTCGAAGGCATCTATCGTCTTTTCAATTTCTCCTTCCTTTCCGCGCATGTCTATGAGCTTCACGCTGTCTCGGACAGCCTTCACCATGCCGTGCGTCAGCTTACTGTCAAGCACGGCATTGGAGCCTATTATTGAATTATCGTCATTGATACCCATGCTGAAGAGGTTTACCAGATCGTTCCCGCTTCCTGTCCTGTCATTTCCGCAGACAACAATATATCTTATGACAGGATTGGCGAGGATGGTCCTGAGCATATGCCTTATGCCGTTTCCGGAATAGAGATTGCCCTTTATGGCGTATTTCTCCTTTGGCAGCTCTATCTGCCCCGGCTGCGTCCATAGTGTGCATACAGCCACATTGCTTTCCGGATTGCTGAGTTCGGTCTTCACAAAAACACCTTAGAAGGTTTTCTCCTTGAAAAATAAAAAGCAATAACAGAAACAGCCGCAAGGGACATCAGTGCCGGCACTGCCCCGAATCCGTTTTCCTGAGGTGCCCCGGTTTCATCGAAACCGAACACATTCATGTAGTATCCTGCTGCTTCTCCCTCTATTATCAGCCCGGTTTCCCTGTTGTTCATTATTGAATTTTCATTCCAGTTTATGCTCGATACCAGCACCTTCTTTCCGTCAATTATGACACCCTCGTTGTGGAGAACAGCGAGCCCGAGAGCGCTGAGGTCAATGGGCACTGCCTTTATGGGGATGCCCTCGGATTCAGCTGCTTCCGTCAGGTTTCCGATTGTATTGTAATTACTGACGCTCTTCTCAGGCTCCATGTTGTAGTAACTTGAATCGAGCATCACTCTGACAGGTACACCGCTTCTGGCCTTTTCGAGAAGCGCTGCAATCACAGGGCTTGGGCTGCTTTCAGTGGTGTCCTTACTGGGCGAGCCCCAGTGGGTGTATATGTAGAACTCCTGCACTATGACATACTCTTCCGCAGATTCTATGAGACTGACGATTTCATCAAGGGAGTCCGGCGAGTATATGAGCCTGATTTTCTGGTTTTTGAATGAAACTGTTCCAAATAATGGACTGTAAGCTCCTTTTGTATTCCATTCCTCAGGTTCATATGCATCCATAGTGCATGTGAACGGGATTGAAAATGAGATATCCTCTGCGAACAATGCAGCAAGCTCGCTCGCAACAGGACCGTCGGAAATTGCTCCCCAGCCGCGGTTGCCGTATGTCCCGTCAGGAAAGAAACCGCTGTATCCAAAGTTCTCGCTGGTGATAAGGAACTCGTTACTGTCCTTCACGATGTATTTCGCGTGCATGTATTTCAGGGAACCGTCATAGAGCATCACTGTTATGTTGCTTTCAGCAAGGATGCAGAGCGATGATTCCTGATACGAGGACATGCCTCCTGCAGGACTCTTTTCAACCATCAGCGTTATTCTAACGCCGTCATCGGACTTTTCCCTGAGCATTCCGGCTATTTCCGGAGAACTGAACGTGTATGAAGATATCAACAGCGTGCTTTCAGCGTCATCAATGAAGCCGGAAACAGCTTCAAATGATGAATCAGGAGAGACGAATGTCTGCACAGTCTCGGCATCTGCGCTGCCTGTGCATGCCAGAAGTATCAGGATTATGGAAAGCCTTTTCATTCTGAAAGCCTTCTGAGCCTCTCCTCTCCTTTAACAGACCTGATGAAAGCATACGTCTCCTCAGGAACAAGCGTGTTCCACATCCGGCCTTTCAGTATCCGTTTCCGTATTTCCTTTCCGCTGTATCTCCTTTCGTGGTGGAGTTTGTGCTTCCTTGCTTTCACACCATTTTCCCTGAAGCATTTCAGGGTCCATGGATTCCTTGAGTAAACTATGTCAAATTTGCGCGCTTTCTTTATGGCTGATGACCAAAGATTGGCATCATGAAAATCCTCAACAGAGTCTATCTCAAAGTTCCTTATCCCACGCGCCTCCAGCGGCAGTCTTATCATCTCTATCCTCTCTTCCACAGAGAATGGGTTCTCTTTCGTGCCCTTCTGGTCGGCTGAGCCTATTATTATGATTATCTTATCATATCTCCTAGAAATGCTTTCCAGTATTTCCATATGGCCGTTGTGGAACGGCTGGAACCTGCCTACAAAAAGCGCTGTTGCCATGAAGAAGATATGCAAAAGAGATATAAAACGCTTGCGCCATCACACGGAAAGCCTGTGTTTACCCTTTAAAAAACTTATGGTTAGAATAATAGCACTTGAAAGGTGTCAATATGTCGGGATTCGATGTAAAGGTTGAAAATGTCGTGGTCTTCGCCACACTTGGTGTCGATGTTCCTCTTGAGAAGATATCAGTGGAACTGGACGCAGCAGAATACGCACCGGAGTCATTCCCTGGTGTGATATACAGGATAAAGGAGCCGAGGGTCGCAACTCTCATATTCTCTTCAGGCAAAATCGTATGCACAGGCGCAAGAAGCATAGAATCCGCAAAGGTTGCTGTCGAGAAGGTGATAAACGACCTCAGGGGACTTGATGTCAACGTTCCCAAGGATTATGCCCTGAAAGTCGAGAACATAGTGGCTTCAACGCAGATGCATGTCGACCAGAAGCTCGATCTGGACCAGATTGCCTTCAATCTTGAGAACAGCGAATACGAGCCGGAATCATTCCCTGGACTTGTTTTCAGGCTTACCGAGCCGAGGGTGGCATTCCTGCTCTTCGGAACCGGAAAGATGATATGCACGGGCTCAAGGAACCAGGAAGACATACATACAGCACTCACAAGCTTCCGCGGGAAGCTTGAAGCCATTGGCGTGCCTGTACAGCCAATTCCTGCCAGCAATTAGAAAATTTTTTATACTCTTTTTCGCATAAGATAGTATGCAGAAGAAATGTTTGGTCAGGGACAAGACCAAGTACATAGTTGTCACCGGAGGAGTGATTTCAGGACTGGGCAAAGGCATTTTCACTGCTTCTCTCGGACGGCTTCTTCAGGCCAAGGGACTTAAAGTTGTTCCCATAAAGATAGATCCCTATATCAATGCCGACGCAGGCACCATGAATCCTGTTGAGCACGGTGAGGTGTTCGTTCTTGATGACGGCGGGGAAGTGGACATGGATCTCGGCAATTACGAGAGGTTCATGAATCTCAACCTCACGAGCCGCTCCAATATAACAACAGGAAAAATATACAAAAAGGTTATAGACAAGGAGAGGGAAGGAGTTTATCTGGGAAAGACGGTTCAGCTGATACCGCACATAACCGATGAGCTCAAGGACTGGTTCAAGGATGTTGCCAGGAGGAACAAGGCGGAGATTGAGCTCATAGAGGTCGGCGGGACGGTCGGTGACATTGAGAATCTGATTTTCCTTGAAGCGCTGAGGCAGCTGTCAATGGAGGCTGATGTCATATTCGTTCACTGCACGCTCATACCCATACTTCAGGTCGTGGGTGAGCAGAAGACAAAGCCCACGCAGCAGTCCGTACAAAAACTCAGGGAGATAGGCATCCAGCCTGACTTTGTCTTCCTCAGGTGCCAGGTACCTATTCAGGACAAGATAATAAGCAAGATAGCCCTGTTTACAGGCGTATGCGAGGACAACATAATACGCGGGCAGGACCTTGACAACATATACAAGCTCCCGGCTTTCCTTGAGGAGCAGAATGTACACAAAAAGGTCATGGAGCTTTTCGACATCGATGACAGGTCGACCAACGGCCTTGAAGAATGGAAGAAGATGCTTTCAAGGATGAAGTCGAAGAAAGAGATAAATGTCGCCATGACAGGCAAGTACATGGCTCTTCACGATTCCTACGTTTCCATAGAGCAGTCCCTCAAGCATGCGGCAGGCATGCTGGGATGCACTGTCAAGATAAAATGGGTGGAGACCACTGACATAGAGAAAGGAAAAGTGAAAGCAGGCGAGGCCCTTAAAGGCATCGACGGTGTCATAGTTCCCGGCGGATTCGGCTCCCGCGGCACAGAGGGAAAAATCGAGTGCGTGAGGTACGCAAGGGAGAACAACATTCCCTTCCTTGGACTATGCTACGGGTTCCAGCTCGCCTCAATAGAGTACGCAAGGAACGTCTGCGGACTTGCGAAGGCCAACAGCACGGAGATAGACAAGAACACTCCTCATCCTGTCATAGACATCCTTCCAAGCCAGAAGAATGTCTACAAGAAGGGCGGCACCATGAGGCTCGGCGGTCAGGATGTACTGATAAAAAAGGGAAGCGCTGCTGAGAAGCTTTACGGCTTCAGGAAAGTCAGGGAGAGGTTCCGCCACAGGTACGAATTCAATCCTGAATACATAACAAGGCTTGAAAATAAAGGGCTTGTATTCTCAGGCCATGACTCAACAGGGGAGATAATGCAGATACTGGAACTTCCGGGGCACAAGTTCTTCATGGCAAGCCAGTTCCATCCGGAGTTTACATCGAGAGTGCTTAAGCCCAATCCGCTTTTCTACGGTTTCATAAAATCTGCGCTCGGAAAGTAGTCACTTCTCATACTTCTCGTTGAGAAGGCAGAATATGTCGCGGGCCTTCTTTTTACCTATGCCCTCAACCTTCATGAGCCTTTCTTCCCTAGCGCTGAAGACATTTTTCACTGTCCCGAACTTCTCGAGCAGGCGTTTGCTTATCTTGCTGTTTATGTTCGGAAGTCCTGAGATTATGAACTCCTGATGCTCGCCTGAACTCTTCACCTTCTTGCAGACGCGTGCCTGCACACCATTACTTTTCTTTACCTGCTCCCTGTATGCTATCCAGTATATCTGTGATGCAGTCACTTTCGGCGAGTGCGACCATATTATTGGTACCCCGTAATCAATCGTTATTGAAGAGAGTGCACCGTGTATCGCATTGGGATGGACATTTCTCAGTTCGAAGAGATGACCCGGATCACCTTCTATTATCAGCAGCGGCTTCTCAAATGTTCCCGTGAGCTTTTCAAGCTGCTCGAAAAGGCGCTTATTGAAGATTGAATTAAGGAAGTCATCCACAGTCTTCCTCTCTATGCCTATCCTGTCAGATACTATGTAATCAGCCACATCCAGTTGCTTCTCTGTTATATCCGCATCGAAAGTCTTCAGCCACTCGAAAGTCCTGGTCCTCTTCTCCCTGTGGTCTACTATGAGTTCTACCCTCTTCCCGGACATAAAGAGAAATGTGAAAGGAAAAATAAAAAGAGCCCTTTTTTCAAAAGCGCTCGCGGAAAATACTTTACATGACCTTGGAGCCGACAGCGACGTCCCTGTCTATTGTCAGAAGGCTTGCGTCTGAACCGTCGATGGCTGCGAGGAGCATTCCCTGGGATTCAACCCCGCGTATGGTCGCAGGCTCAAGATTTGTTATGACAACAATCTTCTTTCCGACTATCTCATCTTCTGAGTAATGCCCGCGCAGTCCCGCGACGAGTTGGACCTGCCTTCCGCCGACATCCACCTGAAGCACGAAAAGCTTGTCGCTTCCCTCAAGCGGGTCAGCTGAGATGACTTCCCCGACCCTCAGGTCAAAATCCTTGAACTTATCCAATGATACCATGCTAACAGTATTGTATAAATAATATTTAAGTATTCCCAATGGCAAAGTTTATAGTATGAAGAAATCAGTATTTCTCGCTGCGATGATTGCTTTTACAATGTTCTCGGGGAGCGTACTTGCAGAGGAGATATGCGACTTCAAGCTCATACCTGCTAATCCTTCTGTCAACGGCAGCGTCATTGTCGTTGTGCCGACATACTTCGTTGCATCAAACCTGAGCAACCTCACAGGAGCCATGCGCATTGAGTGGGACATACAGGACCCTATAGAGCACAACCTTGTCGCAAGGGGTCTCTTGCACAGGTTCGGGGACTGCTGGGTGTGCGAGTTCTCCGGGAAGTACAGCAATTTCGAGGGAAACTGCGGTCCGAGTCCTTTCAGGTACAGCGGGAACTATCTTTTCAATGGTTATGCATTCAATTATGACAAAAGCGTGTACTTCGACTGGGATGTGCCTGTGAACAGCAAGACCATGAAGCACGCGATAAACATAGTGGATGATGATGTCTACATAAGCGTGGAAGCTCCCATAGATACGGAGTATGTCTCAATAAAAATTTATGATGCATACACAGGAAAGATAGTCGACGACGTCGAAAAGAAGAACCTTACCAAGGGCAATTCTTCAGGCGTGTTCTTCACGAGCATAGAGTCAGTAGACCCCGGAACCTACTATCTCGCATTCAGTTTCAAGACGTCCGACAAATACAGGGGAGGCGACCTTGCAAAGTTCACAATAGGAACCGAGGGCGTTGAGCTGAACACGAAGATTGACAAGAGTTCCTACTGGCTTGGCGAATCAGTCATGATTTCAGGCCAGACCAAATACAGCACCGTGACGCTGAAGCTCCAGAAGCCTTCAGGGGCATTCGAGGAGATAGACAAGGTGACAGCTGTCAGTGAACGGTATTCAGCTGAATACGTGCTGCCCATAGGCTACGCTGAAGGCGATTACAGAATTGTGGCTGAGGCAGGCAATGCAACTGCTGATGTCACTTTCAATGCAAAAAGACTGTTCTCAGTCAGCAAGACCGCGGCGTCATTCACTGTTTCCAACAGGTCTGTGAGGTCATCAGAGAACATAACAATCCAAAACACAGGCGTTGAAACACTGACGCTTTCCGTGACAACGCAGGGACTTGGCACTGCCGCTGAAGCCAGGATAGATAAGAGCGTGGTCGCTGCCTCGTCATCAACTGTGCTTACAATTGAGACAAACCCGTTAACGGTCTTTGATGATGTTGAGGGGAAGGTGATTGTCACAGGCAACGGGATAGTCGCGGTCCCGATAGATGTCAGCATAAACCTTGACCTTCCGGGGCAGGCAACCGGAGCGGGAACTGCCATGGATATAAGCCCGGGATATCTTTTCACTGACGACTGCAGGATGGATGAGGAATACGAGGCGTCATTCACAGTCAAGAACACGGGGAGCACACTCATGAACGCATTCAGCTACAATCCAAGCGGCATCTCGCTCTCCGAAGGCACGAGTGCTCCCTCCTCGATAAGTGCAGGCGGGATAGGCACGCTAAAGCTTGTGCTGGTTCCTGACAGCAGAGTCAATGAGGGATATGTCACCCTCACAAGCAGCGGAGGCAGCTCCAATATATATATAAAGATGATGTGCACAGGGGACATATCATACGACATAGAGACGCTGAGCACCGATATAGCCATCCTGAAGGAAACATTCGCTGGTCTGGGGTTCGACTCAGCCACAGTTGATGACATGTTTTATATTATTGACAGCGAGGTTTCTGATACTCAGAGCTCATATGATTCCGGTGAATATGCAACAGCCGCTGAAAGCTACGCATCAGCCAAGGCGAGATATGAGGCATTTCAGGAGATTGCGCTCGCAATGGAACTCGGAGGTCCTTCCCCGGGAGGTGACAGCTCATGGGTCACATACGTTATTATAGTCATCGTACTGGCTGTTCTCGGTGGTGCCGGATTCTTTGTCTATAGTAAATACGGTTCAAAGCTCAAGGGCGGCAGTGAGGATTCTCCACAGGGTGAGGAATCATATGATGAAGAGCTTTACTGATTCTCAAAATTTATAAGCCCTCATGACGAAGAAATCTACTATGAAATGCAACAGATGCGGTTCTGAAATTGAAAGCGCATGGAATTTCTGTCCAAAATGCGGCTCAAAGAAAGGCGGAGACCCGTTTGATGACATGGGCAGGGACCTTTTCAGCCAGGTTTTCGGGAAGATGAAAAATACACTACCCGGATTCAGCGGGATGGAGAGGGAAATGGAAAAGGACATAGAAGCAATAGACCTTTCCCCAATGTTCCGCAGGCAGTCAGGAGAGCAGCCAAAAAGAAGGGGTTTCACAGTCCGCATAAGAAGCGGAACAGGACAGAAGCCGGATGTGGACATAAAGACCTTCGGCGGCGTCAGCAGGGAGAATGTTGAGAGGCAGATTGAGGACAGGTTCGGCGTAAGGCCTGAAAAAAGGACACTGAAAATACCTGCAATCAGGAAGATTCCAAAGAAAACCGAGGAGCCCAAAGCAGAGATTAAAAGAATTGGCGACGCTGTCGCTGTTGACATAAATCTCCCGGATGTAAAGGGGGTCGAGGATATTTACATAAATGAGCTGAACTCTTCCGTTGAGGTGAAGGCAATAGCAGGGGACAAAGCATACTTCAAGATACTTACCAAGCCTGAGAACTTCAGAATGAAAGGAAAGGAATTTAGGAACGGTGTCCTGAAGCTCCGTTTCTCATAATAAAATAAAGTTTGCCAAAAAACAAAGCTGGCATTACTTCTTCTTTACGGTTTTCTTTGCTGTAACAGCCTTCTTGACTGCATCTTCAGCAGTTTTGGTTTCTTCATGCATTTCCTTTTCTGCCTTGAGTTCATCTGCCTCAAGCCATACTACGAAAAGGCCTGCCAGGATAAGGAGAGCCGGTATCACGCCTGTGACAACAACAACGAAGTTGTGCCACCATGAGACGCTTACGCCTGTCCACCTGTTTCCGTAGACGGAATCCACGAAAAGACCAAAACCTACTGCGATTATCAAAAGACCGATAATTATTTTCACAGCAGCGTGCATCCAAATCACCTCATACATTTAAATTTATAATCGCTACTAATAGAGATAAATATAATTTAATAATCAACATTTATAAGCTTTGCAAGCAAAATGTGATGTTATGTACAATTATTTGAAAGTTCTGTGGAAAAAACCTGAGAAAGAGATGGGCAGCATCTACAAGGACAAGCTTGTCCAGTGGAGGAATGAGCCTGTTGTCACCAAGCTGGATAATCCTACAAGATTAGACAGAGCAAGAAGCCTTGGATACAAGGCAAAACAGGGCATCATAGTTGCAAGAGTGAAGGTCGTCCGCGGCGGAAGGAAGACACCCAAGGTTGCGGGAGGACGAAGACCGAAAAGGTCAGGAAGATTCTTTTCTCTTAACAAATCAAAGCAGCAGGTTGCTGAGGAGAAGGCTTCAATAAGGTTCAGCAACATGGAAGTCGTCAACTCTTACTGGGTAGGAGAAGACGGGAAAAGCGTATGGTACGAAGTCATACTTGCTGACCGTGATCATCCTTCGGTCAAAAATGACAATGAACTCAAATGGGTTTCAGGAACAAGAGGACGCACAAAAAGAGGCCTCACATCAGCGGGCAAGAAATCACGCGGTCTTCTTCACAAGGGCAAGAAAACCTGATTATCTTCCTGTATAGGAATACCTGAACAGGTCTTTGTCTTTCTGAGGTTTCTGCCTGGAATCAGAACATTTAATCTTGCTTTTGACCTTTCTCTTTACGATTTCCCTCTTCACTATCACAGTGACGAGTGTTATTCCCAGTATTATACCCATTGTAAACATTCCCGGTATCTGAGTGTTTACCAGCATTCCTGTGAATGTTGTAAGCTCTTCGTTCTTCTTAGAAGCATTCTGGTACAATTCACTGACTTCGTCAAGGTCATCTGAAAGCTTTTCATTCTCAGTTTCAAGCTTTGTTAGGTCCTTCTGATAATCCTGGATTTCACTGACTTTTTCAGAGAGGCTGTATTCAAGTGTGGCAACATCCGACCTTAGGTCGCCTATGTCATCGCTAAGCACAAGAACCTTGGTCTTGAGGTCCCCGACTTCATTGTCCACATCCGCAAGCTTTTCGTACGCTTTTGCGTCACTAAGCTGTATGGTCACCTTGAGCTTCAGTTTTGAAATGACGTTTGTGCCTGAAGTTATCTCGAAATCATACTCACCGAGGTTCGCATTCTCAGGAACCTCTATGCTGATAAGGACAAGGAACTGTCCTGTGATTACAGTATACTGATATGCATCAGGATTCCAGAATCCGACCCAGCCGTCCTTGTCACCGAGTATCTCAATGCCTGAATCATCGTCAACATTCTGCAGTATAAGCGGGAATTCATATGAATTTCCCCTTTCTATCACAATTGTGATGTCCTTCTGGCTGTCCATGGCATTTATCGCAGATGCATATGGTGTTATAAGGAAAAGGGCAGCGCCGATAATTGCCAAGAAGTAAAAGAGCCTCATACTTTCTTTTTGGGGCGAAGCTATAAATCCTTTTCCATCTTGTATCTTTTCGTCCTGTAACCGAGCTTCTCATAGAGTTTCATGGCGTCCTCATTGGTTGTCGTGACTGTGAGCTTCACGGTTTTTATCCCGCTCTTTCTGAAGAAGTCTTCAGCTGATTCCATGAGCATCCTGCCCACGCCTTTTCCCCTGCAGGACTGGTCTACGAAGAGGTGCTCAAACCTTCCGAACATTCCAACTGAACTGTCTATCACCCTGAACCACACATATCCGACCACATTGCCGTTGTCCTCAGCCACTTTCACATAATCAGGACTCATCGACACGGACTTCAGCAGCAGCTTCCTGTAGAGGACTGGATTGAATTCACAGCCGGGAAAATTCATCTTCACACTTTCGGACTTGAAGAACGATATTTTTTCGATGTCATCCGGCCTGAAATTCCTGATTGTTATCATAGAATTCTATTGTCAGCGTAATGTTAAATATATTCAGTCAACTCTTCAGAAAACTGAATGGCCACGACTTCTCTTTAAGGTAGTTGGTTATCTTCATCATGGGCTTTATCTCGTTGACTATGTCCAGTATGATGTCTGATGTTTCATTAGGATACCAGTAGTTCATGAATGCGTTGGATTCTATCTGTATTACATTCTTGGACCGTGATATGCTCTTTATCTTTCCGATAGCTTTCTCTCCCTTGAATATGGACTCAAGGGTCACCTCAACGTCACCACCATTCCGGAGGGCTGACCTGACACCCATCATAAGATTTGCGGGAGTGAGTTTATTTTCCAGCTTTTTGACGATTTTGGGGTTTGCCATTTTCTTTATTTTTTCTATATCTGATATCATGTGCCCCCTGTACTCAGAATCTATATTATTGATGTCGAAGTTCCCGAAGACTTCCAATACTCTCTCGACAACCCTCTGCTCTTCCATTATGATAGCATTTTTGTAGTTTTTCGATATCTTCCGTAGCAGTTGACCATGCTTCTTGTTGACCCTTTCAACTGTCTTTCTGAGCAGATGCCTGCTGAATCCGTAATCCCTGTATGCAACGAGGTCCATAGCACTGGGAAAGTTTTTCAGCCTTGTGAATTTTCTGTGTATGAACACAACAGTCCGTCCTGATGCCTTCACTTCATTCCAGAAATCATTGTATATCTTTAGCCTTCTTGTATAGTCTATCCTGTTCTTTGACACCCATGCGTATTTTTCCCTGTATTCCTGAAGGTCTTCCGGATTCTTGTTGTCCCTGAACCACCCGTAATACTTTATGGACTTCCTCATCGGTGGAGCGTCGCGGTTGAAGTCTATGCCCATCATTCTTTTTCGCGGCATTGTCGATACAATAAGCTTTCCCCCTATCTTCATCCAGCACAGGCTTGCCACAGTGTCGGAGTTGTCATCCCTTGATGTCGGTGTTTCAAGCGATGGGCCTGAATGAGGCACAACCCATGTTATCTCATCATTCCCGTTTTCATAAACGAGAAAGCCATGCTTTATTTTCATGATATATTATTGAACGAGCAGCTATTTCTTTTTTACCAGAAGTTCTTCAGAAAGCTTGGTTATTATGATGCTTGCGATGTCTGGATACCAGTTGCACAGGAAAGAAGAAACCTCAATCTGGAGCACTTTCTTTCCCCTGCTGATGTTTTTTATACCATGGGATAATTTCCCTATGAAGAACTTTCTGAATGTCACCTCAGGCTTCATCTTCTTCATCTTCAACCTGGCAGTTTCCACAAACCCGTTTTCAGTGCATTCGTCTATACCAAGGAATTTCAGGTCCTGATCATAGAACTCGTTGAACACGTGCTCGATGTCAAGCTTGTCGTGTATGTAGTGGAACCTCTCGTGCGCAAGGAGCAGTATGAAATCTATGAAGTCATTCCTTCTTTTATCAAACACTTTCCTGAATTTTCTGTTCACAGACTTTACAGCCTTTTCCATTTCAGAAGCGCTTATACCAAAACCGGTAACATCCATTACCGAGTATGAGTTGCTGAGCCTTGACATCATCCTGTGGATTATGACGATACTGTCCTTCTCATCAGCTGAATTCCAGAAGTCCCTGTATATCCCAAGCCTCATGTTGTGGTCCCTTTCATCCGATGCTGTCCAGGCATATTTATCCATGTATTTAGACCAGAAAACATTTGACATTTCACGGGTTTCGTACTTCATGTGGTAACTGAGCGCATCCTTTTTCCCGGGTGCGGCTCTGTTGAAATCTATACCGAAATCCCTTGACCGCGGCGTATCCGCAAGGAGGAGGTTTCCTCCTTCTTTCATCCAGCACAGGCTCGCGACTGTATCTGTCTCTTCATCCCTTGAATCCGGAATCCAGAAGCTATGGCCTGAATGCGGCGCTATCCAGGAAATGCCGCGGCCCTTCTTCCTGTAAATTGTGAATCCCGGCCTGAATTCGACTTCCATAAAGATAATTGGTTATTTTCGGTTAAAAATCGATATCATACGAAGAGGAATAAGCTTTATAAAGCATAAATTAATTATTACCATATAGTGGTTAATATGATAGATGAATTAGGAAATCTGAAAAAATATGACAGTGAAATAGGTCGTATAGAGGATAGTATAGGCGATATTTTCATTCATCTTGACGCTGCGATAGAGAGCTGTGAGAGGAAAGGGAATCCCCAGCTGAAATACAGAAAAAATGAAGGAACCACTGACATGCTGAGATATCTTGGGTCAATTAAAGGAGAGTTCGAATCAGAATCTTCTTTTGGTCATATTCTTGAGAACATAGGCATGATAGAGTCCCTTGTCAGAAACAGCTCAATGAAGAGTGCTTCTTATATTCCTCCTGCGCTGAGAACTATTTCTTGATCCTTTCCACAGGATTCTTCACGAAAACGCTGTTTGGCAGGATTACCGGATTGCCCTTGGTCTTGAGCTTCGTCACAGTCGGCGCTATTTCGTCTATGACACCTGAATATCCGTTGACATTCACCCTGTCGCCGACCTTGTACGCACCCTTCACCTGTATGCCTGCGGTTATCTCAGGGAGTATGTCCTTAAGACCGAATCCTGCTATGATTATCACCATCACGAGTACTGCTGCGAGAAGTATAGCCAGCGCCGCTATGTCTATTCCCACGAGAGCGAGTGCCATTATCAGAACGACGAGGCCTATTGTGTACCTTACAAGCCCTCCTGTGAATTGCCCTATGTCATGGCCTCCGAGTAATTTGGAACCCGCTTCACCGAATACCTTCCCGAAGAAGTCTGCTATTATGAAGCCCACCACTATGAGCAGTATCGCTCCTATGAACCTCGGGACGAATATGGCTATCTGGCCGAAGATATCAGCCACTTCCGAAAGGCCTACTGCCTGCAGTATGAAAGTGAAGAACACTATGTATATGAGCCATTTGACTAGGTCGGATATGAGCTCGACAATGCTGCCCTTATATCCTGTTATCCTCAGGACACCCTCAGCCCATGATTTATCAGTCAGGCGCTTCAGCCCGACAATGCTTAGCAGCCTCTTGGTGAGGAACTTACTGAGCTTTCCGACTATGTATGCTGCCACAAGTATGAGCACCAGCTGGAGTATGAGCCTGAGATTAGGTATTATGTAATCAGGAAGCAGTCTTGCTGAAAAATCTCCCAGCCACACTGCGAGAGGCTGGATGAATGTATTGAAATCCATGGTCATAATTTGACCTTATTTTATAAAAATGGATGCCTCAGGACGATTTTTCCTTCAGGACGTCCTTCACAACTGATTTCGCATCCTCGAAGAACTTCATGAGGAACGGCTTTTCCATGTGTTCCCTGTAGTTCTGGTGAACGGATTCTATTATCTTTGCCGGTATGTTGACCTTCGTAATCCTGCTCGGGGCTATAAGGTCGGGATTAAGTTCTATGTTGACCACCTTCGGACCATCCCTTAGGGACATATCAACCCTTATCACGTGCGTGTCTATGGCATCAGCTGTCTCAAGAGCCAGCTGCTTTGCCTCCACGCTGAGCTTAAATGCCTTGTATTTTCCCTCTCCGAATATGATATCCCTGTCCCTTGTCACTTTTTTCACTGCGGCAATTACCCCGGGTTTTGCAACATACGCTGAAACCATGTCCTTTACAGGCTCTTCGAGAAGAACCGGATGGTCAAGCGAGCCGAGCGCTTCTATGACGCTTTTTGCTTCTGCGTGGCTCTTTACGGATACGCCTGTCTTTTGTGTCGGTACCCTCAGTACTATAGGGAAATCAACGGAGTCAAGTATCCTGTCAGCGGCCATCACAGACCGCACCAGATGCAGGTTAAGCGTATCTATTTCCCTTTTCCTGAGGACTGTAAGAAGGAAGAACCTCTCTGATGACAGAAGGAATGCTATCGGAGGGACAGGCATGAACGTTTTTGAAGGGAACAGCGACAGCAGCTGGTATGCATATGAATAGTATCTTCTCGGCACCCTCGGAAGTATGGCATTGAATTTCAGAAGGTCTGATGCCCTGTAGGTTATGTCAAAATCTCCGTTAAGCCCGACACCTATTCCTTTTATTGGAACGAAGAACACAGATGAGAACCTTTTTTTTGCCTCTTCAAGAAGCTTAAGGTTGCTTTCGGTCTTCTCCTGACCGAGTATGCATAATGTCATCAAATCACCGCGTATGTGCCTATATTGACCGGATATTTAAAAAGATAATTCATTCCTTCGTGAATCCGCATATATTCAGCGCTTCATCTCGCTTTTCACATAATCTATTATGCGCTTGGCCACGTTTATGCCAGTTGCCTTCTCTATGCCCGATAGCCCGGGGTTTATGTTAGCCTCTATGACGTATGTCCTCTCCTTGCTTTCCACCATGTCTATTGCGCATATCTTGCTGTTTATGGCCTTTGCTGATTCCAGTACAATCTCCTTCATTTCAGGAGGGAGCTTGAAGTCAACCCCCCTTCCGCCGAGATGGATGTTAGCCTTCTTGCTGCCTGATGCAGCAATTCTCTTGAATGACGCTATGACCTCATCCCCTGCGATGATTGCCCTTATGTCCTCACCAGGATTGGGTATGTATTCCTCTATGAGCACTTCCTGCCTCAGTGTTTTCAGTGTGTGTATAGTGGCTTTTGCCGCGCCCCTTGTCTCCATTATCATCACGCCTTCACCACCGAAACCAGAAAGCAGCTTCATTATTATCGGAAGCTTCTGCTTGTCCACTATACCATTGGCAACATCCTTGGAGCCTGTTATCCATGTCTCCGGTACAGTGACACCCCTTTTCGTGAGCTCCATCAGCGTGAGGAACTTGTTATGTGCAACAAGCACGGTTGATGCAGGATACGGCTTCTTTACGCTGCATTCGTCAAGGAATCTCATTATCGGGTAGCCAATCTCTGCCCTTTTCGAGTCTATCCTCGGAAGTATGTAGTCGTATGAATCGAGAGTCTTTTTCCCGTAACGCGCCTGCGCTTTCTTTCCTACTTCAAGAACAACGTCCTTTACAGGCACATACTCGACTTTCTTTATCTGCTTTTTGGCCTCTTCCAGAAGCCTTTTCGTGGAATTGCCCACAAAATCCGGTGCCGGTCCCAATAGTGCCAATGTCATAAAAACCGCTCTGATTTAATTTAATGAAAGTACTTAAAAGCTACATGAACTCGGACATCATCTTCTTGTCACGCGCTACCTTTCTGAACAGATCCTCGTTCTTCTCCGAGTCTATTAGGAAATTACCTGCCATTATATTCCTTCCTATGAGAACAGGAAATGCCATGTTTGTCCTGTCGGCTATATTCACTTCGGTCTTGAATTTCTTGCCCGCAATCTTCACAATTGCCTCAAGGACAGGCCTTTGGGTTCCTATGTCCTTTGACGCGCTCTTTATTTTTGTGGTCCTCATGACAGGGCCTATGCCTGCCTCTGCTGCAAGTCTTATGTCAACAGAGCTGAGCTTTGCGCCGGTGTCCATGAGCGCAAGTGCCTCAATCTCTCCGTTCTGTCCTATTATCTTAACTTTTTCAACGATTCCGAGTGTTTTCTTCATGCTTTATTTTAAATTCTATTCTATTTTAAGATTATGGACGAATTCGTGAAGCATCGCCTCATAAAGTCCGACACGCTTCAGGCGAGGCTGTACCAGCAGGAGATACTCGGCAGGGCAGTCAATGAGAACCTGCTCGTAGTCCTGCCTACGGGACTCGGAAAGACGCCGATAGCCATAATGCTCACTGTCCTGAGGCTCGACCGGCACAGGGAAGGAAAGATTCTCGTACTTGCTCCCACGAAGCCGCTGACCAATCAGCACAGGACGAGCTTCATGAAATTCATTGACATTCCTGAAGAGAGGTTCCAGGTGGTCACAGGGGAGATGAAGCCTGCCGAGCGAATGGGGATTTACGAAGAAAAGCAGCTGATTTTCGCCACACCCCAGACCATAAAAAATGACCTTGAGAATAAAACCATAGACATGAAGGATTTCTCGTTGCTTGTTGTGGACGAGGCGCACCATGCTGTCGGGGGATATGCGTATCCGTACATAGCCAGTAACTATGCAGAGACAGCGAAGAACCCGCGAATATTGGCTCTTTCCGCTTCACCCGGCGCAACGAAGGAGAAGATAGACGAGATATGCGAGAACCTTGGAGTGAAGGCTGTTGACATAAGGACAGAAGCGGATGCCGATGTCAGGCAGTATGCTCAGGAAAAGGAGATGGTCATAGAATTCGTCAGGCTGCCGCCGTCCTTCATAGCCATACGCGGGATGATAAATGATGTCTACCTGAAGAAGCTGAAAACCCTGAAGAAGTTCGGCCTCAGGAAGCCCGAGAAGCTTGTGAACAAGCGCGATTTGCTGGGTATGCAGGGAGAGTTCATGTCTCAACTGCGTAACGGCGCCAAGTCGTCATTCGCGGCTATTTCAGTCGTGACGCAGTGCATCAAGCTTGAGCATGCCATAGGACTTCTGGAGACGCAGGGAATAAGGCCTCTTATTGATTACTGGGAGAAGATGAAGAAGGACACTTCCAAGGCCGCAAGGATACTCATGAACGACAGCAAGATAAGTGCTGCTGTCACCATGACCTACACGATGGCCGAACGCGGCTCGCGGCATCCGAAGGCAGGCAAGCTCTGCTCCATCGTGGGAAGCGAGTTGATGAAGAAGCCTGACACGAGGATAATCATATTCGCCAACTACAGGAAGAGCGTTGATGACATAGTCGAGTCCCTTCTGAATGTTGAAGGCGCAAAACCTGTGCGTTTCGTGGGGCAGAAGGAAGGCGTGACGCAGAAGCACCAGATTGAGACCATCAGAAGATTCAGGGACGGCGATTACAACACACTCGTGGCCACGTCAGTCGGCGAAGAAGGCTTGGACATACCGAGCGCGAACCTCGCCATATTCTACGAGCCAGTTCCAAGCCCGCTCAGGTCGATACAGCGCCGCGGCCGCGTCGGAAGAGCGGACATAGGAAAGGTCATAATGCTCATAACCGAGGACACCCGCGACGAGGGCTACTACTGGACATCCCATCACAGGGAGAAGAGCATGAAGCGCATACTGAAGGGAATGAAAGGCGATGACGAGGCGAAGCCTGATACTGTCCTGAAAAGCAAAGGCAGCCTGAAGGACTTCTGCTGACGCCTTCACGCGTCGTCTATGCATATGGTGTAGTCGGCGGATTGCGTGCATGCTGTCGATTCCAGGCCGCATGAATAGCTTGGCAACCCGTAGCAGCTCCATCCGTTGTCGCTGCATACCTCGTTCATGTAATTGCAGGACAGAGATGTCCCTGTCGTCCATCCTTCAGCCACGGTGCATGAGCTGGGACTTCCGCTTGAACAGTCACGGTTTTCATTATCATCGCAGGTACTGTACCAGTACATGCACGTCCGCTGGTCTGTGGAACATGTCTTTGCCGGAACGTGCGATACTAGCTTGTAGTCGCCCGGCAGGCATGTGCCGCCTCCCCTAGTGTACAGCTTTGCATTATGGGTGCCGAAAGATAAATCCCCGTCAACGTCTGCGCTCCCGGTGACAATGAGGTTTCCGAAAGATGATGTCCCACCGCCGATGAAGTCGTAGACACTACCACTTGCATCGACCCCGTAAGCTCCGCCCCTTGCAATGACCCCTGTGGCCGTCCCTTCACCATACACTCCATTGTTCCCGTAGCCGTAGACGCCGTAAGTGGTCCCGGTGCCTTGAACACCAGTCCAGCCGCTGTTGCCACCCACGCCTACGTAGTCCAGGCTGTACCCATACACT
>JAFGFG010000009.1 GCA_016931255.1 Candidatus Aenigmatarchaeota archaeon | reverse complement strand
GTTAGTTTCGTCCGAATACTTGGAGGACTTGATTTTTAGTGCAACGATGCCAAAGGCAAAAAATCAAAGTTTTTGAGAATGCCGTTTTATATGATTTTGAAATAATATTTTTTGGGTGGGCTATGTATTAGAGAGACGCGCGCTTTTTTTGTTTCTTTTTTTCCTAAAAAAAGAAAATAGGGATTTCCGTCTTTTTGCTTCTTTCTTCTAAAAAGAAGTCGGGAGTTTTAAAGAACAATTGAAAGCACTAATCCCAATAATAAGAGTATTGTAGATATTACTATAAATACATCTATCTCCTTTGCTTTTCCTTTAACAATTAATCCAACCATATAGATTAAGAATCCTGCAAGGAGAGCTTTATCAACTGCAAAGGTTAAAACTGTGACTACAATCATTACCAATACTGTAAATATATCTAACTTGTTGTAAGTTTTGAATTCTTCTTTACTTGGGAAAAGACTTAATCCTACCCAAAATAAAGCTCCCGTTGTTGCAATCAAAGGAATTAACTTTAGTAATGGTGTTAATGCTAAGAACAATAACATTAATATTGAAATGACTACTGCTGTGAATCCAGTTCTTCCACCTTCTGCAATTCCAATTCCACTTTCTACATAAGTAGTTAAGCTTGTTGTTCCAAGTCCTGCTCCAACAATTGTAGCCCCACCATCAACAGATAAAGCTTCTTTCATTTGAGGCATATCTCCATTTTTATCTACGATTGTTGTTCCTCTTGTTAGTCCAATAAACTTAGCAACAGATCCGTAGAAATCAACTAGGAATAAAATTAAGATTACACTCCACATTTTTGGATTAAGAATTACACTTAAATCCCATTGGAATATTGCACTAAACATTTCTTTATTGATTGTGAATGTTGTTCCTGTATCTCCTAATCCTAGAAGATGTGCTAAAACAGAGGCAAGTATAATACTAATTAATACTGCTCCAGGAATTCTGAATTTTCTTAAAATTAAAACTGCAACAACTCCAAAAGCTAAAACTGCAAAAAGAGGAGTTAAAATACTTCCAAAATGACTAAAAGTTATTCCTTCATAAGCTATTGCACCTGCAAGACTTAAAGCAATAAGCATTAAGAAAACACCGACAGAAAGAGCAAGACCAGACTTCATTTTATCAGGTATTGCTTTGATAATCTTTGTTCTAACATTAGTAAGGGTTAGAATCATAAAAATAACACCAGACCAAAAGACAGCCCCTAATGCTTGTGGCCAAGCAAATCCTAAACCTGCTATGACAAAAAAGGCTACATAAGCATTCATTTCCATACCGGGAGCTAAAGCAAATGGTTTTTTTGCCCAAACACCCATAATAAATGTTGCTAAAAATGAAACAACAATTGTTGCGAATAAAACTGCGTTTTGATTAAATCCACCTTGAGCAAGTATTGAAGGATTAACTACAAAAATGTAGGCAAGTGCTAGAAATGTTGAAACTCCTGCTAAAATTTCTGTTGGAAAATTAGTTTTGTGTTTCTTAAATTCAAAATAATTGGCTACTTTGTGGAAAAATCTTTTTTCTCCTGGAGTGGATAGTGGGGCTTCTTGTTTTGTTTTCATTTTTTTAATTTAAAGATTATGAAATCTTTAATCTTCCTCCCTTTAAGTTCATATTCTGGAGTAAAGAAAGTATCAACTAGCTTTAATCCCTGTTCTTCGTAAGTTTTTTCATACCATTCAATTGGACGATGATTTTCAATAATCTGATAACCGCCTTCTTTTTTGGTCTTCATATAACTATGATTTTCTTCGTATTTATGTTTAGGCTTTGGTCTAAAATCAAGATTACTTTCAGGAACATCTAAAATTTTTGGATTACAAAATCCAATAAACGCAAAACCTTTTTTATTTAAAGATTGTTTTATTATTTTAACAATTCTTTTGACTTCGTCTTCTGAAACAATACATAAAACTAAATTACATATTATAAGATCAAACTCCTCTTTTGGAATCTCTTCAATAGTGGAATAAATATTTTCTTTTCCAATTTTCTCAGAAGCCTGTTTTAACATATCTTCTGAAATATCATATTCTTTTACCTCTGCTCCAAGTTTCTTTAATGCAATGGCTAGAACTCCAGGACCACCGCCATAATCTAGAACTTTTTTATTTTTTACATTTCCTAAAAGAGAAATAACAGTATTATCATAGAAAGCTAGCTTTACTTTTTCAGCTTTTAATTCATCAGCTACTTTAGCCCATTCTTCTTCTTTTGAAACTAATTTATCTGACATCTTTCACCTCTAATAAATTAAAATTGTGATTATTATATATAAATCTTACTAATATATTATTATTACTATTCCGTGACATAGTAAAAAGAATAAACGAGTAGTAAATAAAGGTTAACTCTCCATAATTAGAGGAGTAAAAGAAAGATTTATATATCTCATAATTTCTTTCTATTTATGGATACTCAAATATTAGAAGATTTAGGTTTTACAAATGCAGAAATTAAAATTTATATTAGTTTATTGGAAATTGGAAGTGTTTCTGCTGGACCAATTATAGAAAAAACTGGACTTCAAAGTTCTGTTGTCCATATGACTTTAAATAAATTGATAAATAAGGGATTTGTTAGTTTTGTTAAAGAAGGACAAAGAAATTATTATCAGGCAACAAATCCGAAGCATATTTCAGACTATATCGAAGACAAGAAAAGAGAATTTGAAAAAATTTTGCCTGAACTTTTGCAGAAAAAAGATTTTGCGAAAGAAAAAACTGAAATAGTTTCCTATAAAGGAAAAAAAGGCATAAGAGAATTATTTTATGAATTATTAGAAGCAGGGGGCAAAGAGCATAATACTTTTGGATCTCCTAAAAATTCTTTAATGATGGGTGATACTTTTTGGGCTAATTTCCACAAACGAAGAACAGAGAAGAAAATTAAAGCCAAACTTCTATTTAATGAATCATTAAGAGAATGGTGTTCAGGGTATAATCATCCATTAGCAGAAGTAAGATTTATCAAGGAAAATGTCGAACCCTTGACAGAAACAATTATTAGAAATGATAAAGTGGCAATTATCATTTGGACTGAAAATCCTGTTGGAGTAATTATCCATAATGAAAAAGCGGCTAAGTCTTATGAAGAATTTTTTAAAATTTTATGGAATAAAGGAAGCCCTAAAAAATAATTTTGCGAAGCAAAACTAAATGTCCGTAGGACTAGGGAAATCCCCTATAAATCCAAAAACGAAGTTTTTGCAATCTAGTTTTCTGAAAAGAAAACTGCGCGCGTCTCTCCTATTGGGTGGGAGAAAAAATATTATTTCCTATTTATTTGTTTTAACTCTAACTTGTAGGCATTCTCAAAAATTGAAACTAACACCTATTTAGCGAACATTTTGTTCGCATAACCGCCTTTCAGGCGGTTGAAAGCGAAGCTTTTAAATTCTTACCGCCAAGAGGGAATCATGGATAGCGCAGGTGCAAGAAGGCCTTTGTCTCAGCAGGAAAGATACAGCCTCATAGGCAGGCTGATAGAAGAGATAAAACTGAGGAAGTACTCATACCAGACAGGGAAAGCGTATGTTTCTGTGATTGCCGGTTTTCTGAAGTCCGGAAAGACGGCACGGGATTTCCTTCTTTCTTATTCAGACAAGAGCGACTCCAGCATGAGAAATGCATATTTCGCCCTCAGGTTCTTCCATGATAACGTGCTTGATGAGAGATTCAGCGAGAAGATTCCCCTTGCCAAGAGATCTGTCAAGATTCCAGTGGTCCTTAACAGGAATGAGATAGCAGGAATGATTGATGTTTGTGTTAATATGAAGCACAGGCTTCTGCTCATGTTCCTTTACTACGCCGGCATGAGGCTCGATGAGGTGAGGAACATCATGTGGAGAGACATCGATACAGAAAGGGACCTGATACACATCAAGACTGCAAAAGGCGGTAAAGAGAGGGTGGTATTCTTACATAAGAATCTCAAGGGCATGCTTGAAGTTTACGGAAGCGTAAAGGACGGTTTCATTTTCAAGTCACAGAGAAGCGGAAAGTACAATAAGAGGACAATACAGCAGGTAGTCAAGAACAATGCGCTGAAAGCGGAAGTGAAGAAGAACGTCACCCCTCACACGCTGAGGCACAGCTTCGCCACACATCTCCTTGAGTCAGGAGCCGATATAAGGTATATTCAACAGCTCCTCGGGCACAAAGATCTCAAAACGACCCAGATATACACACATGTGGCTAACAGTGACATCAAAAGACTAGCAAATCTCATCTAGCCTAGACCTTCTTCGTGTCATCAGCTGCAATAGTGGATTTTTTTGGCATGCTGCCTGACTTCTTGTTGTCGTTGAAGAACTGGAGCGCCTCCTTTGGAGTGGCGTTCTTGTGTATGAGCTCCCTGACAGCCCTCATCATCGCTACAGGGTCATCAGACTGGAAGATGTTCCTACCCATGTCAACGCCGACAGCACCCGCCTGTATCGCATTGTAAGCCATTGTGAGCGCTTCAATTTCAGGTATCTTCTTCCCGCCGGCCATCACTATAGGCACGGGACATGCATCGACAACCTTGTCGAAGTCCTTGCAGTAATAAGTCTTGACTATGTGGGCACCGTGCTCCGCAGCTATCCTGCTCGCAAGCCCTAGATATCTCGCATCCTTCGTGAGGTCCTTTCCGACTGCTGTGACAGCCATTGCAACAAGCCCGTATTTCTCGCAGTCGTCAACAACCTTTGAGAAGTCAAGGATTGTATCTCTTTCCCAGTCCATTCCAACGGCAATCGAATATCCGACACCGACTGCGTTCATTCTGAGCGCGTCCTTTATGTCAACTGTTATGCCTTCATGGAGAAGTTCTTTGTTGAGAATGCTCGTGCCGCCTGAGTTCCTGAGCATTATCGGCGTGTCTATCTTTGGATCAACGCATGAGCGTATCATGCCCCTTGTGGCAAACAACGTGTCCGCATACGGTATAAGCGGGTCGACCGCCTTCTTGAAATTCTCCAGTCCTGTGGTCGGCCCCAGGAAGTATCCGTGGTCAACAGCAAGCATTAAGCTCCTGCCGTCCTTCGGCTTTATTATCCTTGACAACCTGTTCTTCTGTCCCCATCCCATAATCTTACCTCCTAAGCATCCTTTGGCTTCGCAACTTCAAAGCCGTTTTCAATAAGCCAATGATGGAATTCATATGTCGTGTGTATGCAGTTGCTCTTGCACACAGCGCGTATCTCCTCGTATTTCGGGGAGCCTTCAGTCTCCTTGTTCAGGAGTATCTGAACAGGACATTTCACATCGTTGCAGTATTCCCTGCGCTTATAGCCTGCATATCCATCTATTGGCATAACTATAAGAAAGAACGTGGAAATAAAAAGTTTTACTTCTTCAGCTTCTTTATCTGGGAAGGCTTGAAGATGCCCTTCTCAGTTATGATTCCTGTTATGTATCTGGCAGGAGTGACATCGAATGCGGGGTTCCTTGCATGGGTTTCCTTTGGCGCAATCCTGACTCGCGGCCTGCCAAGCATTATGCCGTCAGGCTTCCCGAACATAAAGAGTACTTCATCCTCAGAGCGCTCCTCTATTGGAATGGATTTTCCGTTTTTGCAACTGAAGTCGAAAGTGCTTGAAGGAGCTGCCACGTAGAATGGAATGCTATTTTCCTTTGCCACGACTGCTTTCTCGTACGTGCCTATCTTGTTCGCTACGTCTCCATTGGCGGCTATCCTGTCAGCACCGACTATGACTATGTCCACTTCGCCGCGCTGCATGAAATGTCCTGCAGCGTTGTCCGCAATCAGGTTGTGGGGTATGCATTCCTGTACCATCTCCCATGCAGTCAGCCTTGCGCCCTGGCATCTCGGCCTTGTCTCGTCAACGAAAACATGAATCTTCTTTCCGGCGTGATGAGCATTCCTTATCGGAGCGAGCGCAGTCCCGTGGTCAACGCATGCAAGCGCGCCTGCGTTGCAGTGCGTCAGAACGCTGTCGCCTTTCTTTATCAGCTTCCCTCCGTACTCGCCTATGAGCCTGCAGTTCTCAGCTGACCATTCAGCATAGTAGTTGGAAGCCTCAACAGAGCGCCTCTTCGCCTCTTCGACTGTCTCCGCGCCCTTTATCCCTTTCATCACAGCAGCTATGCCGTGGAAGAGGTCGTATGCGGTCGGCCTTGTGGAAGCAAGAACTTTCTCCGCAGCTTTCATGTGCTCCCTGAACCTTTTCATGTCGCTGCCGCGGAATTCGAGCGTCGCCTGCGCTATTCCATAAGCTCCCGCGGCTCCTATTGCAGGCGCACCGCGGACCACCATCGTGCTTATTGATTTTGCTGTCTGCTTATGATTAGCGAAAGAAGCTATTCTGAAGGCATGCGGCAGTTTAGGCTGGTCTATCATCTTCACTGTGCTGCCTTCCAGCCAGACTGTCCTGAAGTCCTTCAACTTGCTGCCGGTGAGAACTTTCATACATTTTCTTTATTTCTGTATTAAAAATAGTTCTGTTTATCACTTTTCAAGTAATTCTATTTTCTTCTTTAGTTCAATCATCCTGTTTTCCCTGCCTATACTCATCTGCTTGAATGCCTCCAGCTCTTCCATCTTTTTCTTAAGTCTGTTTTCTGTCGCCAGTCTTTCTGTTATTTCTTCACCGACATCAAGAACCATTTCAACCTTTCCGTCCCGCATGAGTGGTATGCCTATAAGCTCCACTGTGTGTTGTTTTCCATCAGGGGTTATAACATCATAAATGCTCTTCTCAGTAACCTTTCCACTAAGATTTTTCCTGAATTCAACAAATGCCCTGAGAAGATGTTTTTTATTGGTTATCTTCACAATTTTCGAAAAATGTTTTCCATTCGCCTCATTTTCGGTGATGCCCAATGTTTTCTGAGCAAACTTGTTTGAATTAATGACATTGCCTTTTCTGTCGAGAATAAATGCTAAAAACGGCAGATTCTCAAATGAAGTCTTGTAGTAACTTTCATATTCTTCAGGCATGAAGTAATACTCTTTTCCGTAATAATATACTTTTCTATATTATCGCTCATGCTGCATGAATTGCATTTATCAAAAAGCCTTAGAGAATGAAAGCTTCCAGAACATTGAATGCAAATCCTGTGAAGATTATTGTCATTGCTACAATCGTGAAGAATAGCACTATCAATTTTGTCTTCATTGCTTTCTTGAGTATGATTGCTTCAGGAAGGCTCAGAGCTGATGTTGACATCATGAAAGCAAGAGTCGTCCCCAGAGGTATGCCCTTGTTGAAAAGGGCGACAGCTATGGGAACTATGGCTGCGCAGTTGCCGTACATCGGAACACCCAGGAGGACAGCGACCGGGACGTCGAGCGGGCCGAAGAAACCTATGGCGGCCTCGAAGGCTTCCTGAGGTATGTAGTTGTGTATGATTGCGCCTATGCCCACGCCAAGCAGTACCCATAGCCATAGCTTCCTTATTATGCCGGTGGCCTCGGAGAGACCGAACCTGAGGCGGTACTCCATATCATTTTTCGCAGGCTTCTTCCTGCACGAGCAGGAGCATGACCGGACGTCCTTCAGCATATGCTTCTCAAGTCCCAGCTTCTCTATGGCAAAGCCTGAGATTATACCTATGGCTATTCCGCTCAGCACGTAGAGCACGGTTATCACGGGCCCGAAGAACGCGAGCATCAGGACGACGAGATACTCATTGACAATCGGTGATGTGACAAGGAATGCGAATGACATTCCTATGGGAGCGCCAGACCTTGCAAGCGTGAGGAATAAAGGTATCGAGGAGCATGAGCAGAAAGGTGTCAGAGCGCCGAATGACGACGCTATCAGGTAGCCGCCGGCTCCCCTGTTCTCAAGGGACTTCCGCACCCGCTCTGGAGGTATGTAAGTCCGCACAACTCCCATCACGAATATCATCGCAAACAATAGCGCCAGTATCTTAATGCTGTCCGCTATGAAAAAGCTGATGACCTCGGATGCTCTAGATGATGCGTCAAGTCCTGTCAGAACCGACAATACCGACGCTATAAGTTCTTCCATAAGAATAAAATTCCAGAAGCCAGATAAAGGAATCACTTCTTTTTGAGTTCAGCGTATTTATCAGTCCAGGCGACCTTCTTGCCGTCTCTCTTGAGAGCATGGTTCTTCTCACATTTTGATCCGCAGTAGTAAAATACCTGGCCTGAAACCTTGACGTACATCTTGCCACGTCCCTTGACGAGAGCCGCTCCGCAGAAAGTGCAGTTCATCCATCTCACCTTCCCTTCAGAGCGCCGACAGATTCCATCTCGGTTTCCTTCACCATTATTATGTCGCCTTCCCTTATCGGGCCCACGACATTCCTGGTGAGAACTTTTCCCTTCTCAGGGCCATCGTTGACCCTGCACCGGACTCTGCTGACTCCCTTTATACCCATTCTTCCCAAAACCTTCAATACTTCAGCTGGTACAGCCATTAGAACACCTACTTCTTAAGCGCTGCAATCTGCTTGGCAACGTCATCTATGAGCTTCTTTGAATCTCCTTCCTGCACTATCGCTATAGATGTTGTCGGAACATCAAGGCCTGCTGCCTTTCCAAGCTCTGATTTCGAAGGAACGTACGAGTAAGGAATCTTCTTCTCCTCACAGATTACCGGAAGATGCATCATTACTTCCTCTGGCTCGACATCCTGCGCCATCACGACGAGCTTTGCTACGCCCCTCTCAATGGCCTTGGTTGCCTCGTTTACTCCCTTCTTGAGCTTGCCTGTGTCCCTTGCTTTTTCAACTGCATCGTATGTCTTCTCTGCTAGTTCCTTTGGAACCTCAAATTTCACGAATGCTGGCATATTTCTTACCTCCATTAATCCTTAAGGTCTGTCCTTCCAGATCGAGGACTCATCCCTCAGCTCATCTTTCAGGTATTATTTAACTATACTGCATGCTTTTAAATGTTTATAAAATTTCCAAGGAAACTGGTCTTATGGAACATTCGGGTGCGTATGACGATCTATCAATCGAAATGGCTGATTTTGAAGTCAGGCAGGTCACGAAGTTCGACAGAATGTGGAGCATCGGTCCGGGAGGGAGCATAGCACAGATACCGCTGATAGTTGACGGATTGGTCTATTTTGCAAGCTGAGACTGCAATCTCTACGCAGTGGACGTTGACACACATAAGCTTATTTGGAAGTTTCGGGCAGAGGGAAGCCCATCATACGTCTCGCCACCCCACGAGTCATTCGAACTGTCTGTGAATATACCGAAAGGTGAAATGAAAGATGGACCAAATAAGGTATATGACATGAATTTCGAGCGCGAGGATGAACTCAACACAAGCACATACAAGTCCGAAATCACGTACCATATGGGCACTGCCTACCGCGAGAAGGGAAAGTATCAGATAGACAGCGATGAGGAAGAGTTCTGACTACTATGAAATCTTTACGGTGTTTATAAGGTCCTTGCCGATGAGTTTCCAGAAATTAACTATCTCTTTAGCTTCCTCAATACTGGTTTTGTATCCCCTGTAATTTATGTTATTTCTCGTCCTTCTGAACCAGTCCAGCTTATGAAGATTGACTTTATCTTTAACATCCACATTCTGAAGGATTTCCAGGCTGATTTCATGACTTCCCATAACTTCGTAACCGTTTTTCCACCAGAGTGCATCCCCTATCTGTCTTAAACACTCATAGAGTTCTCTGAAAATCACAGTAGCGCTCTCATTTTTAAGTGCCATCTCTTCAACATAATTTGCGGTTTCAATTGAAGATTGTATCAGAGACGCTATCCTTTTTTTATCAACATCCCGCCTTCTTAATTTTCCTTCCTTTACAAGATAATTTACCCTCAAGTCGTCCATTATTTATTCACCTCGAGGAAACCATAAAGTACTATGCCGTTTGCTATGTTATTGAAAACATTGATATCAACATTCTTCCTGTTGAATATATGTATCTGGATGTTACGACTCAATCCATGCTCGAATTCTTGAAGTGCAGGAATTTTATGCTTATCGTACCCTATATCATCGGCTACCTCTATTGCTATATCCACGTCAGAATCTTTTCCGTCTTGGCCCCACCTGAAGCTACCGAATAGTATTATGGCTTTCGGGTTGTCATATTTATCATAAAGGTACTCAACAATACCGCTTTCGTATATAACTTTCATGTTATTGACTATTTTCCATTTTATGAATGTTGGATTTTCCCTGTTCGCTCTTATCAGAAACGTTTTCTTCCCGATTCTGTCAACCCTGATAAATTCTACATCAACAAGCTCATTCACAATATCACTCATAGTACTCTTTGATATATTTGCTTCTTCAGCAAGGGCGGAAAGTGTAAAATCCTTGTCCGGATAAAGAAAAAGTATTTCAGTTACCTTTTGCATACTTATCGATTTATCGAACAAATGTTCTTTTTTTGTACCTTTTGTTCTTTTCATAATACAATTGTTCTATTTTAGTACTAATAAAGCTTTCGGTCACTTGTGGGCGAAATAGACCGTGACGTCGTTTCCCCTGATCGAGTCCACGCGCCCGAATCCTATGCGCTCCATCTGTATGATGCTACCGGTTCGTATCTTCCTAAGTGATATCTCACCGAGCCCTTTCCTGTCACCGTCAGGTGTTTTCAGGATGACTTGCACATTCGGCTTTGACACCCACTGTATCTTGGGCATCTTCTGGATGAGCTTATTTCCATCGTACTTGGCTTTTTTGTTCATTATGATGTTGCCGAGCCCCTTCAGCCGGACAGTTTTGCCCTTGAGGTGGCGGAAGTCCTCTGCTGACACCCATATCTCCTGAAGGTCCACAGGCATCTCACGGCTGCCCCTTTCCGGGAAGTCCGGATGCATGTCTTCGACAACTTCACTCATCTTCGGTGCGCTGCTTATCGATATGCACTGCGGATCCATGACAACCATGTACCTGTTCGCTTCAGGGTCCACTATCTTCCTGTTTATGCCTTCGAAGTTCTCCCAGCCGACGCGGATGTCGTTCTTTGTTATCCCGATATCCTCGGCGAACTTGACGAAAGCATTTGGATGGAACCCCCTCTTTATCAGTGCCCTCACTGTCGGCAGCTTCGGGTCGTCCCAGTCTGAAACCTTGCCTTCAGCTATCCACTCTTTCATGTCGCGGGTATGTATCTTTGTTCCGGGAAGGTACACCATGCCGAAGTTAATTGTTACCGGTGCTTCCCAGCCAAAAGCATCGTAGAACAGCTTCTGGATTGTCGTGTTATGCTCGTGCTCTTTTCCGCGGAACACATGGGTCATGCCGAGATAATGGTCCTCGATTGCACAGGCGAAGTTGTAAAGCGGCCACACCTTGTACTTGGTGCCTTTCAGCGGGTGTCTTCCACGTGAAACCCTTAGCATCGGAGGGTCCCTCATTGCCGGGTTCCTGTGGCTCATTGAAGTCTTGAACCTCACAATGACTTCGCCCTCGCTGTATTTTCCCTTGAGCATTGCCCTCCATGCAGACATTGATTCCGTATTCCTGCATTCGCATTCCCTCTTCTCAAGCTTGGCTTTCCTGAATTCCTCCGCAGGGCACTGGCACACGTATGCCTTCTTCTCCTTGATCAGCTTTTCCGAATGGATGTAATAATTATCAAGACCGTCAGACTCCATGACTATCTTGTTCCACTTTATGCCCGTGCTCTTCAGATCTTCCTTTATCATATCGAAGAACTTCATCTCAATCTTCTTGGGGTCTGTGTCCTCTATCCTTAGGATGAACTTGCCGTCATACTTCTTCGCATAGAGATAAGGCAGCATGGCTGCCCTTAGGAGCTGGCCGAGATTAAGGGGTCCTGTCGGCGAGGGAGCAAACCTTGTGACAAAATTACCCATGACAGCGCCCTGTATCTCAGGAAGACCTTCCCGCTTCCTGACTTCTTTTTTAAGCATGTTCGGCTTCTTCCCCTTCAGCATCTTCTTCTGCTCTTCAGGGCTCATTGCATTGACCTTCTTGACGACATCATCTATTAACTTTCTCAGCGCAGGGACATCCTTCTTCAGGTCCGGATTGGCGCCGAGCAGCTTTCCGATGACAGCCCCGGAGCTGGCCTCGCCGTTGTAGAATATCGCATTCTGCAGCACAAATTCCAGAACAGTGTCCCTAATATTCATCATAAGTCTTATTGTCCGCTGTCTTTAAAATCAGTTATTCTTGTCAAGCCTCTTTATCTTGACCTCAATCTCAGTTATCAGCTTTTCGTATTCCTGTACCATGTTCTTGTAGGATGCATCGTCTATCTTCTTCCTGAAATACTTGCCTTTCAGTGCTTTCTCCACCTCTTCCAGCTCTTCTTTCCTGTCTTTCAGCGTGTCGAGAGTGTCGCTCTTAATCATGGAAAGCTCCTTGAAGAGTATCATGAAAACCGCACTGAGTCCGACATAGAGTATTATGTAGGCTGTTGTGACAAGCGTGCCTGTGACAGGAGAGAAGAGGAAAGCCACTATGAAGACAATGCCTGATATTAGGAAAAATACAGACCATATGAGTATCGCTCTTTCCTGCTGGTTCATGTGTTATCTTTGTTTTGACAGCTAAAATATATTTTACTGTCCTAAACAAACTACTAAACATGGCTATTTTCATAAAACCCGAATACTTCCAGATAATCCACTACTATTTCTTCTCACTGGGCATATTCAGCCTCACCATTGCATTCCTCTTCCCTGACTACAATGCATTCACGATACTTTTCATGTCTTTCTATGTGGTGCATTCAGGCATCTCATGGTACATGAGCTGGTTCATGTACAAGAAACTCCAGATGGTTTTCATAATACATAAGAGCAAATACATACTCGAGCATATAGTGCTCACGGTGGTTTCCGGCTCAATGGCAATAACGCTCTACTACATGTTCCAGACCGAATACGAGGCGCTTATGACATCGGTCATAACTGTCAACTTCTTTGTCATGTTCCTGGGAGCCATGTGGTATATAATGGGTTTCGCAAAGATATCAGAGAAATTCTTCGACTGGCAGGAAGCGAGAAGAATGGAAGTCGGAAGGGACATGGTCTTCAGCTTCAGAAAGAAGAAGAACATTAAACTTATGGACGATGAAACCATAAAACGGTACAAATTCGGCTCGGACAGCCAAGTTGACAGCCTCGTCGCGGAAGCAAAGTCAAATGCAAAGGAAGGCCGCGACTTCTCGGAGCAGGTAAGGGATATAGAGGTGCGCATGGCACAGATTGAGACTGACAAACTCAGAGAGAAGATAGCAAGGCTTGAGGAGGGCATTGTCACGGAAGCTGAGAGGAACATTGTCCACAGCTACATGAAGGCCATAAATGAGCAGGAGATACGCATAATGAACTACGAGAAGGAGTTCAAGAAGCGCGAGCTCCTAAAGAAGGCTTAGCAGCCATATCAGGCCGAGCCCCGCAAAGCAGCCGGCGCTTATGAAGGGCATTGCGGGATAGAACTTGTCCTTTTCAGCTTTCATGAACAGTATGAACAATGCAACTGCCGCCATTAACGATACTAAGAGAGACTGTGCAAGCGCAACTGACTTAATGAGACCTGCCCCTGTGACAAGCCATTCCATCACGACCCCTGCGAACAGGAGCGGGAACGCTATGTCACCGCCGCCGAGTATGGCTGTGCGCATGCCTCCCTTTCCGGATGTGCCCTTGGGTATCGCCTTGTGTATTTTTTCCTTCCCGTAGGGTATAACGAACCCTGCGAATGCCTTGCTGCTCGTCTGAAACTTCGCAAGCTTTATCATGTGTCCGGATTTCCATACAGCGAACATGTCGTACACGGATATTATCACAAGAAGTACGGAAACCCAGAACAAATTGAAAAGGGGCGCGAACAGTATGGCTATTCCAGGATATATGAAGACCTCAGTGAGGTTGTGTATGTAAATATTAGTCCTGAACAGCTCAAGGACAGCAAGTATGAGTGCTATCGCCATGGCAACAGCAGAGCCCATGAACACCCCGAGGGTGACGGATGATGCCAGCCATATGGCCATGAAATACATGCCTTTCCACAGCCTGAACTGCCCGAAGCGGACAAATAGCATTACTATTCCTGTTCCGACGAGCACGCCGAAAAGTATGTAAAGAAGCGAGGCGAAGCCGCTTATCTCAGGCCTGTCGCCGACAACTGTCTCGTCATACTGCACCTGCGTGTTGCCTCCTGCGTCAGTAACGACATTCATGGTCTCGCTGAAAGCATAGAGACCGAAAAGCTGAATGAAGAGGAACACCGCTATCAGAATCAGCGTTACGTGCATCGTGTGCTTCATAAGTATTATTGGCATACATGGATAAAAATGAAGCGTAGGATTAAGATTTTTATATCATTCAATCAAATGATGTCTTAATGGAACCCATGATTAAAAGCAAGCGCTGGAGCAGCCAGATTGAGGATGCCATAAGCAGGGAATGGAAGAATTCATGGCCCTACGGCTTTGACGAGAAGTCCAGAAGGCCGGTGTACTCGATAGACACCCCTCCGCCTTATGTCAACACACCTGTCCACATAGGCCAAGCCACAACATACGTCCTCATGGACATGTTCGCACGCTTCAGGCGCATGACAGGCCATAACGTGCTGTTTCCCCTCGGTCTGGACAGGAACGGCCTTCCAATAGAGATGGCAGCTGAGAAGAAGTCCGGCAAAAAACTCACAGACATGCCAAGGAAAGAGGCAATAGAGCTATGCCAGAAAATACTTGAGGAGGCGAGCCTTGCGAGCGTCGAGTCCTTCATCAGGCTCGGCATAAGCTTCAACTCGTGGAAGAAAGGTCCGGGAATAGGTGAACTATATGAAACGGACAGCCCTGATTACAGGGCGCTCACTCAGGAAACCTTCATAGACATGCTCAGCAAGGGGCTCATATACGAGGATAACCGCGTCAACAACTTCTGTCCCGGCTGCCAGACAACGCTGGCTGATGCGGAGGTTGAATATGAGAACCGCTCCGGATTCTTTTACAATGTCAGGTTCCGTGTCAAGGAGACAGGCGAAGACCTGATAATAGCGACAACACGGCCGGAGCTGCTATGCACGATAGGCATGGTCATTTTCAATCCCGCTGACAAGCGCTACAGCCACCTTGAAGGCAAGACCGCGATAGCGCCTGTATTCGAAAAGGAGATTCCCATAAAGTCACATCCGTCAGCAGAGATTGAGAAGGGAACAGGCATAATGATGGTATGCTCTTTCGGAGACCTTGCGGACATAAGGTTCTTCCGTGAGCAGAACATAGACCCGGTGATAGCCATAGACAAGAACGGGAGGATGAACAGCAATGCAGGCATCCTTGAAGGGCTTTCAGTGAAGGAAGCGCGGAAGATGATAGTCGAAGAGCTTGAGAAGACCGACCTCATAATAGAAAAGATACCGACCAGCGAGCACAGGACTCCCATATGCGAAAGATCCAAGGATGCAATTGAATTCATAGCGATGCCTGAATTCTACGTGAAGCAGGTGGAATTCAGGAACGACATGAAGAAGCTTGCAAAGAAGCTGAATTTCTTCGCACCGAAATCACGCCAAATAATGCTGGACTGGATAGAGTCTGTCTCGATAGACTGGCCCATAAGCAGGAGGAGGTTCTATGCAACTGAGGTGCCTTTGTGGTACTGTTCAAAGTGTGGCGAGAAGATAATACCACCGAAAGGCAGATACCACCAGCCATGGAAAGAGGAGCCTCCGAAGGAGAGTGACGGACTGAAGAAGGGAAAATGCGCGAAATGCGGGTCTGACAGCTTCCGCGGCGAGGAAAGGGTTTTCGACACGTGGTTCGACTCCAGCATATCTCCGCTTTACATACTGAAATACCACAAGGATCCGAAGGGTTTCTTCGAGAAGAGTCATCCGTGCAGCCTCAGGCCGCAGGGAAAGGAGATAATAAGGACATGGCTATACTATACTGTCCTCAAGGACTGGCTTCTCACAGGCAAACTGATATTCAGCGATGTCTGGATAAATTATCACATACTCGATGAAAAGGGAAAGAAGATGTCCAAGTCCAAGGGCAATGTCATAGACCCGAAAAATGTACTGGACATGTTCGGCGCCGAGCCTTTCAGGCTGTGGGCGGCAATAGAAGGCAACCTGGACAAAACCGACTTCCGCTGCTCATTCGAGAGGATACAGGGAACAGGCAAGACACTCACGAAGCTGTGGAACGTCTCGCGCTTCATATCCATGTTCCCTGAGCCGAAATCAAAGCCAAAGAAGCTGTGCGCACTCGACGAGTGGATACTGTCCGAAACAGAGAACATAGTCAGATACTCCCGTGAGCGGTACGAAAAGTATGATTTCCACAATCCTGCTGCAAGGATGAAGAACTTCATATGGGAGACATTCGCATCCCATTACCTTGAACTGGTGAAGCAGCGGGCGTACAATGAGAACAGCAAATACACGAAGGACGAGCAGAACTCTGCTCTCTACACCCTCAACCATGTGCTCGACAGGATAATGCTCGTGCTCGCTCCTGTGCTCCCGTTCCTGACGCATTCAGTCTACACGGACCTCCGCGGAAAGGACATACACTCGGAGAAGTTCCCGGAAGCTGACGAAAAACTCATCAAAGCGGACAGAGGATTCACAACAGAGGACATAATATCATTCAACTCAGCTGTATGGAAGGTCAAGAAAGATAAGGAACTGTCCCTTAAGGAGCCTGTGTCATCAGCGACTGTTCCCGATAAGCTCAAGCCGATTGAAAAAGACATTGTTCCAACCCATGGCATAAAGAATATCAGGTACGGAAAGAAGCTGGTCGTAAGCATCTGAATTTTAAGTCAATGCAACCAATTCTAAATATGGGCGAGGAAGGGGGAGAAACATTAACAGAAGGTCTTGAAAAGCTTCCCACGAGAAATGTCGTGATAATATTCAGCGCAACATTCTTTCTTGTCTATGTGCTCTTCACAATGGTGGAACCGTCGCTTGCATGCACTGACGGAACCGGTTCTCTTTTCACAACAGGATGCAGCACGCTTACCATAACAGGCGACTTCATACTCGGTGTGATGATATCAGGCGTCATATTCCTGTTTGACATGATTATCGTATACATGACCCTGAGCGAGTACTTCATGTAGAAATTACTGCTTTTCTTCAACTGTCTTCTTCTTTTTCACGGTCTCGTCAGCAAGTGACTTTGCCTTTTCGCCTGCCATTTTCATGGCAGTCTCTTCGTCAACCTCTTCGAGGTCGTCTATTGCGCTCATTATGTCCTGCGATTCCTCGTCAACAGGAAGCTCTTCCTTTCCGAATATGTTGGAAAGCTTGCCTTTGACAAGATCAAGACGCCCTTCCTCTATGGCTTTCTTGACATCTATGCCGACCATGGCCTCTGAAAGCTGGTCCATGTCCGTGTTCATTATCCTCTCGACAAGGTCTGATTCCCCGTCGAGCTTCTCCTGCTCGTGCATTGCCTCAATAAGAAGTATGACCTGCAGCTCCCTCAGGTAATGGTTAGCCTGCTGCTGCTTGGTGTTGGCCTCAAGCCTCAGTGATTTTATCTTCTGGATGTTAAGCATCTTCAGCGTCCTCGGCTGGCCCTTGGACTCTATCATGAACTTCTGTATGCCGTCCTGTATGTTTTTTATGTCAGCCGAGAGCCTCTCGATGTTCTTCTCGTTCTTCACCCTCTCCTTGAGAAGGTCTTCCTGGCTGAGCGAGAATACATTCTTTCCGAATCTTTTCTTAAGGAAAGCCTTTATGTCCATGTTATCATTTTCGTGTCTCTGCTTTTTATATGTTTGGAGACGCATGCAATCAGTAACAGTTACCGGAGAACCAATATAACCGAGAAAATCAATTAATTAATTGATGAAAAAGGCATTCCTTCTTTCCATGGACGCCATAGTTGCCGTAGGGCTGCTGTTCATAATAGCCTCCTTTATCACAACGATGTCGCTCACATACTATTCCCCGGAACTCGAGTATCAGAGGCTGTACTACAGCGGGAAGGATTTGATGAACGTCTTCGAGACAGCCAGATTCTCAGCTGTGGCTGATATGCTCCCCCCAACCTACATAGCGGACTGCAACATAACCAGCGACGACATGAACAATACAATCCTTGATGTCCTCGGGTATTTGTGGGCACAGAACTCAACAAAGCTTTCGGAATGCGCGGAAAACCTGACCAGGGAAATAGTGAACCGCACGCTGCCAAGAAGCTTCGGGTATGAAGTCCTGATAGACGATGAGAGCCTCTACACATACGGTTCGCCTGGAAGCTTTGTGTCACGCCTTAACACAATAGTGTCCGGTTATGAGCTTGGCAAGCCCGTGTCCGGGTACTTCGCCAGCGCATTCATTTCGAGAATGAGCAAATCCACATCGACCTATGTGTATTTCGGCGGATACGAGGGAGACGGAAACATAACTAAGTTGTTTACAATCCCAACAGATGCAAATGTCACCAATGCCTACCTTGAGGCGAACATAGGCAACAATTTCACCATCTTCGTCAACGGAAACAACGTTGGCTCTTTCGATTCATATAATGTGAATTTCACTGCCAACAACTGGACCATCTGCAGCAGCTTCGCCGGATGCAGCGCGATATTCAGCAAAGGGCCGAATGCAATAACCATAAATTTCTCCAATTTCTACAACAACTTCATCGGCGGCGGTTATCTCAAGGTCACATACAACACGAGCAAGCCTGACACCCTGGGTGTATACAGCATAACCAACAACACATACGAGGACAGGTACAGATTCCCGGGTGTCACAGGTATTGTGAATGTATTCTCAGGCTTCCCCATTCCGGGAAATCTCAATGCGATGGAGCTTCACCTGAGATACAGGAACAACATAACTGTTAACGAAACCGGTCTCCCTGTGTACCTTATATTAGGGAACACGGAACTCTTCAGGCTCAACGACAGCGGGGAAGTTGAAGTGAACATGAGCAACGCAGTCATGCAGACATACCTGAATTACACAGAGATAAGCAATTCCACGCTTCCCCTTAGGCTTGGGATGGAGACATTCAACATACTCACAGGTGTCGGGTCAAGCGATGTCGTTCTCATAACAGACAGATCCGGAAGCATGGGAACATGCGACGTCTGGTCCAACGAAAGCTACGACTGTGTCCCATTTGACTGTTACGACAGATGCAGCGCGACATGCGATGACAGCCAGAGCACATGCGAGAGCATATGCAATGGAATCTGGACAGAGACGACACCATCTGTTTATGTGTGCAGCAGCGAGACTTCGAACTGCTGCGATGACGAAACCACATGCACCCAGTGCGGCGGAACATACGGAAAGCGTGAGAGAATAAACGTCGCAAAGGAAGCTGACTCCGAGTTCGTAGACACCGTGATAAGCTATCAGGGAAGCCGCGTCGGCCTGAGCGCATACGGCTCCGACCTGTGCAGCTATGACGACATAACATATGACTCAGGCTATCTTAACAGCCAGATAAGCGGATACAGCGATGACTGTGGAGGAACATGCATATGCTGCGGCATAAACAAGGCCGTTGACCTTCTCAGCGACGGAAGGTCATTCAACATGCTTGACAACAGCGAATTCACAGGACCGACTCTTGACAGCTGGAACGAAACCGGGACAGTGACACTTTCAGGTGATTCAGCAACAGAGGACACATATGCGTTCGAAAGTCCCGCTAACATAGCTGACCCGGACATGATTCACATATCAGGAGACGTGTACGCAGTAGCGTATGAGACAACATCAGACAGCACCGGATGGATATCAACAGTGGCAATAGCAAGCGACGGAACCATAGGTCCTGTCATAGATACTTATCAATACGACAACAGCCGTGGTGAGAATGCCGACTTCATACACATTTCAGGTGACATATACGCCATAGCTTATAGAGGTCCTGGAAACGATGGATATGTAATGACTGTGGATATAGACTCCTCAGGAAACATAGGTTCAGAGCAGGATGACCATGAATTCTACAACGGTGATATATACAACCCCAGCATAGTCCATGTTTCAGGGGATGTTTACGCAGTCGCTTACAGAAGGGACAGCGATGACGACGGTCATATGTACACTTTCACAATAAATTCCGCAGGTACAATAGGAGCAAACATAGACACGCTTGAATTCGACAACTCCAACTGCTACATGCCTGACATGATGCATGTGTCAGGCGACATATACGCCATAGCGTACAGGGGGCCGTCAAGCGACGGTTTTGTAGCCACAGTCAACATAGGCTCGTCAGGCAACATAGGCTCGACGCAGGACACATTCGAATTCGAGACAACTGATGCAGCCGAGCCTTCGATAGCTCACATATCAGGCAATGTCTATGCTGTGGCCTACAGGAGGGACAGCGATGACGACGGGTGGCTGAAAACATTCGAGATAGAGAGCAACGGTGACATAGCATCGACATACATAGACAGCTACGAGTTCGACAGCAGCAACTGCCAGACACCAAGGATACTGTGGATGTACGGCGACTATTACGCAATCGCTTACAGGGGAAACGGAAACAATGGGTTCATTACTGTTGTGGAGATAGACCAATCCGGTGACATAACAACAGAAGCCGTGGATACGCTTGAGTTCAGGGCATCGTCTGTCATCGCGCCTGTGATAACGAATGTGAGCGGTGATGTCTATGCAGTCGCGTATGTCGATGACTCCAGTGATGACGGATACGTGACAACAGTGACCATGGGCGACATTGACATCGGATTCTATGACTACTGGTATGTCAGCAGCGACTATGGCGCCTCGGGAAGCATATACCAGAACTTCACCATTCCAACGGGCACGCTTCTGGACGGGTTCGTGACGCTTTACCACAGCACATCCGATTCAGCGTTCGACGGGACAGCGAACGTCTTCTGCAATCTCACCTACCCGGAGCCGGCTGACAGCAACGCAACCGAAGCCGTGATATGGTCTGACTCATGGTCATCCGCGGACAATCCCGTCGGCCCCGAGAAGGTCGAGATAAACATAACGGATTACATAAACAGCCCGTCATTCACGTACACGCTCCGATGCGGCGCTTCGGTTACTGACGGCGGGGGAACAACATTAGTGGCATTCGACAATGTCATGCTCAACTTCACCATGGAGAGGTACAGCGCAATGCTCGTGATGAGCGACGGCGAGGCTACAATGTACTGTGAGAGCTTCCACGACTACACGGGGCAGGGAGCGACAACAGCCGACCTGATAGACGAGGAATGGGCCATAAACGCCTCCTGCAATGCGCGCGACAACGGCATAGAGGTATATTCAGTCGCATTCGGAACAGGGGCTGACGAGATAGTCATGCAAAAGATAGCCTGCTGGAACTGCTCCGCAGATGACTGGATACCAGGTGAAGAGGAAGACAACTGCACAAGGTCTTTCAAGAGCAACAACGCGGAAGACCTGATGGAGTTATACAAGAACATAGCACAGAACATGGGAGAGGCCAGCTTCGAGGCGCAGACAGTGAACATATCCGGGGATGTCTCCCTCATGAACATAATCTATCCTGATTCGTACATACTCTTCAATTACACGCCGTTCAATGTCATCGGATACGGCGAGGTGTCAATTGCACTGGACTCCGGCCGGTTCGGCGGAAGCGTCGAGTCGCCTAAAGAGGGGACATTCTACATACCTTCAGGCTCAAGAATACTCGGAGCTCATGCGACATCCTATTCATCCGAATACTGGACGAGCTTCGTGGCGGTCAACTCCAGCGCGACCGGAGGTCAGAAAGTCAGCGTATACAACATATCCGGATACGGTTCGGAATACACAGACATCGGAGACCCGTTCGATGTGAACATTCCTGTAAACCTGCTTGTAATGGGCGAAAACAATACTGTATCAATAGACACCGCCCTCACGGATGAATATCCCATGGGAGGCTCGCCGTACGACAGGGTCATATACTACGTCTCTGTTGAAGGGCTTGTGGGTTACGGCGAGGTGTATTCAACGCTTGAGAACGCGACTGACGATGCAGTGGACAGGCTGCAGGCGAAGCTCTCGGACTTTGACATAACAGCGCTTGAGGTGGAGACTCCATACCAGTATGTTTCAGAGCTTCCCTCGCTGTGGGGGCCATCGGTCATGGAGATAAGGGTATGGTCCTGATTTTTAATGGAATAAGGTGAATGGTAAAGATGGACAAGTTGGAGGCATTGGCCGTACTGGTGGCGATTGCAGCTGCTGCTATCGCATTCCATATATTCGTGATGCCGCTCAATGAGGCATACATATCAGTGATGTCAGTGAAGACCGAATGCCTGCCAGGTGATGCTGACTGCCTGGAAGAGGTGCGTAAAATGAGAATGAACTGCGACCCCCCTACTGAATCCATACTTGTCATAGGCAATGAGACGAGCCGCATAATCATAAAGGTCACGACATACATGGAGAACGGCAAGTGCATCACAAAGGAGGAAATCATAGACGACTCCTCAGGGCTCGCGCCGTACAACCTCACAGGCCGTGAGATAGAATGCGAAATCGATGAGGAAGTGCTTGAGGAAACAGGCCAGATTGTATGCGACAACTCGCTTGCCGGATTCCTCGCATCTGGTTCGAGCGATACATCGACAACAGTTTCAGACGGCGAGACAGTCTTCCAGGCATACTGCTCTCTGGATGCGGACGACTGCAAGGAAGAAGCGTCCACATACATAAAGAACTGCATGAACGCGGAGATAACGCTGGATCAGGAGCTTGACCATACAACAGGGGGACTGACATACTGGACGCTTTACATAGATGTCGAGGAGAGGCCGGTTGAATACACAGCCACACAGAAGCTGCAGCCGCGGTGCGTCATTTTCCATAAGCTCCTGAATGCAGTGAACCTGCCTCCGGAGATACCCGAGCAGGTCATAGGCATGAACATGACATGCACAATAGACCTCGACATGTTCCCCATAAACGGTATTTCCGTCAGATGGTGTGAAGGCGAGCTTGTGGAGTACATACAGGTGATATATCCATGAAAGGCCAGTTCTACTCGCTTATAGCAATACTGGTTGCAGTTCCCATATTCATGTTCACCATCAACTACCTTTCATACACCGACAGCCTGGGGGACATGGTTTCGGACAGGGTGATATCAGACCAGATAAGTCAGCTCGTGAGTTCAATAGAGCTGGACACGGAAAAGGCCATTCAGATAGCCGGAAGAAGGGCCCTGCTTGCAGCCACAAATGAAGTCCTGAATTCTGGCAAACCCCTGAAGAACGCAGTCGCGAACTTAACGACGCTCATGCTGACAGGTACCATAAACAACACAGAGGCCTTCCTCATGATAGACAACACCATACCCGACTGGAGCGAGAGGATTTCATCAAAGTCCACGAGCTTCGATCTGGAGCTCCAATACGGAAACATATCCGTGGAAAATAACGACGGGTTCTCGATAAGGGTTGGTGTGGACATAAACATATCCGTGACAGACAAGCTCGAGAGGGTAAAGATAGAGAAATTCAATGAAAGGAAGTATGTGGACATAACAGTGAACGGGCTTGAAGACCCTATGTTCCTTCTCAACACACAGGGTTTCATAAGAAGGATAATAAGAACACCTGAACCGTCCCACGTGGCCATGAACGTCGTCACAGGCGGCTCTTACTCAGGCGGCTCGTGCGCAGGAGAAGTCACATTCAACAAGTCAGAGGTAGACAACACGAAGATACTGGTGGCTGAGAACATAACCGGAGTTGTCTACGCACGGCATCTGGGCATAATACTTGCTGATAATGACAACCTCACATCGCAGGTGGCGTGCTCAGTGACAGGCAACAGCAGCGCAGTTGCGCTTGTGCAGGCAGCAATAGCATCAGGCGCCACTGAGATTTACATAGATGATTCCACGCAGACAGCATGGTCGATTCCATTAGAGACCAACATAGCCGAGCGCTATTATTACCGTGGCGCGGGTCCGAATTTCCTCCAGAGGCTGGAGGGAGGCAATGACACATCGCCTGACGGGATGTTTACATTCATATACACGCCAGAACTTGAGGAGCAGGCATTCCCTGTCTTTGATTATTCAAGGGTCGCATACAGGTATTTCGCAGGCGAGGGAGACTGCTACCAGGTCAATAACATGCCTGAGTGGTTTGGAATAGACTCAGCAGACAGCGACGCTCTCAATCTAACGGAACTGCTTACAGCGACCCCGTGCGTCGTATCCTGAATGCTATTTTTAAATATAATGTCTACATAGATTATAGTTACTAGGCCCCTGTCGTCTAGTCCGGCCAAGGATACCGGCCTTTCGATTCGGTTCGGAAGGTTTGAGTCGGGAAAGGCTTTTCCCGGCAATGAAATAGGAAATGAACTGGATGTCCGAAGAAGACAGCCGATGACTCGGGTTCGAATCCCGGCGGGGGCACTCAGATTTTAACAGCGTTGATTGATATCGATTTTTAGTATATGTGAAAGGGCACTGAACAGATTTGTTCCAGTCCCGAAGAGGGCATCACTTTGAAGAATACACTATGCAACTTATTTAAGTATGGATACTTTATTATCCATATGGATAAAAAAATATCAAATATACGGGAATATGACGTAACCATCCCTTACCTCGGTGATTATAGTAAAGGATTCCATATAAGGGAAATAGCAAGGAAAATGGAGATGAACCACAGGACAGTAACGCTGGCACTCAACTCGCTGCAAAGGCAGGGAATAGTGAAACATAAAACGTCTGGAAGAAACAAAGTCTTCTTTCTTAATCTGGATAATCCGCGGACAAAGGATCATATAAGGGATACCGAGTCATACAGGCTCGGGAATAAGCTTAACGTAAACACCGTAATCAAAGAGCTATACTCTTCAATATTATCTCCAAAAATTCCAAAAACCCCGATAGTCCTGTTTGGAAGCTATGCAAAAGGTGACAATGATAAGAAAAGTGACATAGACTTGCTCATATTCGAAAAGGATGAAAATGTCATCAAAGCTGCAAAGAAATTCGAACTGAAGTACGATATTGCCGTTCATATACAGGTAATAAGTAAGAAAAAAATCGAAATGACCCTCAGGGAAAAGGAACCGTTGATACTTGAAATTTCTGAAAATCATCTGATACTGAACAATCAGGACGCTTTCGTCAACATACTCTGGAGGTACTACAGTGAATAAGGTCAAGTGGTGCCTGAATGTAAAAAGAGGAGTCAAGCTGATAAAGCCAAATGAAAATCTCTCTAAGTCTTACATAAAGAAGGCTGAAGATTCGCTGATTTCGATGAGGGCTAATCTAAGAGAAGGTATAACTGACTGGGCGTCATCCGCGGCTTACTACGCACGCTATCACATACTTTATGCACTGTTTATGAAATGTGGAATAAAGTCAGAAATACATGAGTGCACATTAGAGATCGCAAAGGTGGTCTTCTCTGAGTTTATCCAAGCCAGCAGGATAAAACAACTTGAGAAGGCAAAAATCCAAAGAATAAACCTACAGTATTACACCGACAGACTGGTAGAAAAGAATGAACTTGACCAGAATATGGAAACCGCGGGTGATTTTGTGATGGAACTCAAAGGCATAATAGAAAGCTTCGACGAGGAAAGAATAGAAGTCATAAGAAGAAAGATCAGAGACTTTATGTAGAAAAATTGACCCAGTGTCGCCCAGGGACGAGCCCTGGAGCAAGACTGGGGAGCATATTACTTTATACCAGAACACCAGCGTTTATAAACTTAACAGCTCATTTAATAGGAACACATTTAAATTGTTATTCTATATCTGAACTAACAGGCTACGCCTAACGTGAACAAACTGTTCTGTCCTCGGCGGGGGCATTCATTATTAATTTTTTGCACTATTGTTATCGGTTATGATATTTGCTGTGAAAGGGCATTGCAGACTTTGTTCAAATCCCGAAAGGGGCACATTTTGTCATTTATTTTGTTTAAAAACTGTCTATTTTTGTCAAAAATGGTGTTATCCAAGAATTTTGCCCGTATTAATATCCCTGCTAAAATTATAAAACTTTAAATAATAGCAGGGATAAAATTATGATTATGGTTTATGTAGAGCGTGACATGGAAGCTGAAATAGAAAAATACATGGAAGGGAAGGAAATACTTGCGGTCGTAGGACCGAGGCAGTGCGGGAAGACCACCATGATAAACAGAATACTCGATAAGGAGGAAGAGTCTGGAAAGAAGGTCGACCGAGTAAGTTTCGATGATCAAAAGGTCCTTAGTGTCTTTGAAAGGGATATCGATTCTTTTGTAGAAATTCACGTTAAAGGAAAAGATATTCTCTTCATCGACGAGGTTCACTACTCAAAACAGAGTGGAAAGAAATTGAAATATATCTACGACAAGTTCGAAATTAAGATGCTAATCTCCGGATCTTCCTCACCAGAAATGTCTATATACAGCCTGAAATACCTCGTCGGAAGAATACTCCTTTTCACGCTGCAGCCATTCTCATTCGGGGAATTTTTGAGTTATAAAGAGCATGAACTTATGGCGGTATTCGAAAAAGGAAAATACAAAAAGGACGTAACAAACATTCTCAACAAGTTTCTGGAAGAATACATTCTCTTCGGAGGCTTTCCGAGAGTCGTGCTGGCAAAGAGTACGGACGAAAAAAAGAAACTTCTGGAGGGCATTCTGAATACGTACATTCTGAGAGAAATAAAAGAAATACTTGACATAAGTGAGGATTATAAAATCATGGACCTTCTCAAGTCGCTCTCACTCCAGATTGGAAACATAATTAATTACAATGAACTTTCGACGCTGACTGGTTATTCGTATTTGGATCTGAAAAAATACTTAAACGTCCTTGAAAAGACATTCATATGTAGTTTTGTAAGACCGTTTTTCACGAACAAGAGAACGGAACTTGTCAAGAACCCGAAAGTCTATTTTTTCGACACCGGATTTAGGAATGTCTGCATCGACAATTTCACCAAGGAAAGAGTCGATAAGGGAAGTATTTACGAAAATTTTGTCTTCGTGGAACTAGTAAAAAGAGGTGAAAAGGCGAAGTTCTGGAACACAAAATCAAGCGCGGAGATGGATTTCGTAATCGAGAAAGAAGGGAAAATGATTCCGATAGAAGTGAAGAGTAAATTAAAAGAAGAAAAGGTAACCAAATCGTATGATTCGTTCATAAAGAAGTACTCGCCATTGAAAGGCTATCTTGTTTCACTGGATTTGGATGGTAGAAAGAAAGTCGGCGGTTGCGACGTAATATTTCTTCCGTTTGTGAAATTTTCCTCTCTTGGAAAAATATAAATCCACGACAGATTCTAATTCTTCCCGGTGGGGGCACTTTAAAGCTCATAGATATTAAGATTTTTCATCTTAATCGTCATCAACTAATCCCGGTTCACCTGGTCCATCATCAACCACATTGACAAAGTTATCAGGGGATGGAGACACATCCTCATTTTCTTTAACTATCGGTGCGGCATCAACCTGATTTCCGCCATCAATAACTACATCTGTTTTAACTTCAGTGGTCAGGCCGTCGTCACCGTGGCCTTCCCCAGTCACTATCACGGGTTCAAGGCCGCCGTCTCCTGTGCCTTCTGATATCTCATTAACAACCACAGTTTCGTTTTTCTCCCCCGGCTCTCCAACCCCACTTGTTCCGGGTGCAAAAGTTCTTTCAGCAATCTGTCCTTTTATTCCATCAATCTCTTCTTTTATTTCATCATATCTTGTTCGTCCTGCAGTTCCATTAACATCAATTGTATTTTGTTCTGATTTGTTTTCAAATCTTCCTAAAATACCATTAATTTCATTTTCAATGAGGTAATTCACTAAACCTCCTTCAGTTCTGACAATGGTAATTTTACCGCATTTTTCTTCCAAGAAATTATTATTTTCATCAAAACACTGAGGAATTGATTCTTTCATTGTTGGTTCTTTGTTTTCAGGTCTTTTTCCTATAAAATTGCCATAATCATCCCAATCATCGTTTGTCTCTTTTAAATGGTCATATTGTCTGCATTCTGGTTTATCATTCTCATCCCAGCATTCCTCAGGAACTCCATCTGAAGGCTCTATATTGTATTCTATCATGTAAGACTTCTCTCTAAACAAGTTCATTAAGAAATCAGGAACAAAACTTTCTGCAAAGCTGTCTCCTTCTTTAGGCTTCATAGATTCTAATTCATTGCAAGAGACCTCATCATCTTTATATTTACAGCTAATAGCAAGAGCAACCATTTTTTCACATTTTGCTTTTTGTTCAACATTGACATTAGCTTCGCAATTACAGGTTCCAGGATCATCTATACAACTTCTAATCTCTAACATCAATTCAACAAATAACTTCATTTGAATACCTTTTAATTTTTTTAATTCTTCTTCAAGCCCGGGGATAGCGGTATCTGGATTACATTCTTCTTCATTCAGCATTAAAGCAAAATCTTCTTTTGCAAGTTCTTTACAATATTCAAAAGTCTTTTCGGTAAGGGTTGCAATCAGCATTGTTTTTTCTTCTTCCAAAATATATTCTTCAAATTCATCCGGAAGATCAGTTTCATTATTAATCCGGTTAATGGTCTTTTCAACATTTTCCTTGATTTCATCAACCCTATTCAAAGAGACCGTTTCCTGAATTGTCTGGAGTCTTTTTTCCGCGTTATTGAGATTCTGGATAGCTTCATCCATGTTTTCGTTTTTTGCATTTGCAATTGCCGAATTTATTTCCTTTTCCCTGATCTCCAGGTTCATGTTTACCCTGTCGTCACCGTAAGTAAAGATCATCCTAATCTCATCTATAATCCTATCAAATACGGAATATATCTGAGGCAAATCCTGCTGCGCCTGAGATTCAACCAAATGTGATGTAAGTAGAAGACTTAAAAATAATATCATGCCGATAATCATTTTCATAATATTATTTTACATTTCAAACTTCTTTAATAGTTTTTCAGCACGCCAGACAGATACTTATTGCTTTTATTCCGCATCGCAGTCGAACATGCCGAACTCTGAACTGATGTGAAGATGATTCTGTCCTTACCTGGTCGGGAAGATAGCCATTCTTGTCGACATGAAGCTGGTTTATGTCAACAGTGTCAGTGAATGACCAGCCGTCGAAAAGGCCGGCACATTCGATATCGCCTGCGTTCATTACGAATCCGTCATGCGCATCGCCGTCAAAGACCGAGTAATCGCCGGTCTCTCTCGCATGAACATGGCGCTGAACGCTCTTGCTCCCTACGCCGTCACTGTGCTTTGAGAAGACAAAGCCGTAGGCAGGTCCATGTACATATTGCAGAAAGCATGCGGAAACGCTTCGGGCTCGACAGCTGCCATTATCTTTCCGAAGCCGCCTTTCCTGAAATCAACACCCTTGGCATACTGGTCTCCTGCCATGAAGATAGTTGGAAGAAATTTTTTAAATTTCCCTGCGACTGGAAGCGAGTATGAATGTCCGGATGCCTGATCCGGTACTATGACTCACACGTCTTTTTTTGTCATGACCAGCTCTGCATGCTTGACGCCTTTCACTGCTTTCAGGGAATCTGAGAGTTCCTTGACAGCGTTTGCCCTGCCCTTGACGACTATCACTTCCAGGCAGATGTGCTCGCTCGCATGCATATGAGTCGTCGAGACTATGTTCGCATGGCTGTGGTGCTGTATGTCGAGGAGCCTGTCCGTGACACCGCCTGCGTGATGGTCGTACATCATGGTCACGGTGCCTATGATATCCCCGGTCCCGAGGCTTATCTCTGATTCTATGACAGACTTCCTCACGAGGTCGCGTATCGCCTCCGACCTGCTCCCATAACCTTTGCCCTTTATGAGCCTGTCGAATTTTTCCAGAAGTTCAGGTTCAAACGAAACACCCACTCTATCAACTGTCATGCACCCACAATTAATACATGGACTGCTGCTATAAATTTGAAAAACTTTATATACCATTGGATGCAATATAGTAACACGAAAATAGCAAAGTTGCTACGGTGGAAATGATGTGGCTGATAACTACTTTGATAGCGGCACTGGTTGTGACAGCTGCCGGATTCGTCGTCGGGGATAAGTACAAGACGCGGTTCCTGTCACTGATGCTTTGGGGCGCCTCCCTCATGATTTTCGTGGACCATGTACTCGGTTTCGACGGCAGCGAGTTCATACACATGACAACCGAGGGAATGATTACCGATGGGACGGTGCTTGGAATTGCCATGCTCATACCTATTTTCCTGATATGGGAATTGTACATCATAATCTCGATGAAAAGAGGGGGTAAATGAACATGGCGTGTTTTCTTGTTCCCATGGGGCTTGGGATAATAACGACGCTGCTTGCGAGGTTCTTCCCGAAGAGGCTGAACATAGGCTGGCTTAACGCTATCCTGTGGGGAGCTGTTGCGATGCTGATGGTGGAACATGTCGCGCACGGGGAGATAATACCGTATCCGCCGTTCCTGACGGCAGGCATCATGGAGATCCTTCCTGAAATGCTGAGCGTCGGCGGGCCTATGGCTATGTTTTCGGCTGCGTTCTGGGCATCCATGGTCGCTGTGAACGAGATTGCCACAAGGAAGACAAACCTTACAGGCATTATTCCGGGAATCGCCCGGAAGAATTATTGATTTCCGGTACGCTTGCTTCCAATGTACCACTCCATGATGCTTTTCACAGGAGGGGTTATCCTCTCCTTCAGCGATTCCTCGGGGGTCATCCACCTGAAATCACCGGCATCGGAGCCTGTCCTGACGACCTTTGGCGGCTTTCCGAAGAATATATGGGTCTCGTGAATGTGATTTTCAGAATGGCGGCGTTCGCCTGCCTCTGTCTCAAAACTTAGTGTGAATCCGGAATATTCTTCAACTGAAACGCCCGGAACCTCTTCGTCAGCCTCTCTCTGGACAGCCTGCTCCGGTGTTTCGCCTTCCTCGACATGGCCTGCGGGTATTGACCACCAACCTTTTCTTGGCGCATTGAGACGCTCTATGAAAAGAAATTTCCCACCTTTCCTGACGAGTATGCCGACTGTCTGATGGACATCCATCCTACCACTTTTCCATTTTCTTCTTTATGCGGTCCTCAGGACGCGCCACAAGCACGTTTCCGTCCACTTTGACCCATTCGCCTGTCTCGGGTATATGGAAAGTAAAAATGTTGTTTTCCTTGGGTATTTTCTTCTCTGAGCCGCCTGCCTCTATGACGATGACATTCCTGCTCTCGTCAATGACCTTTCCGTCAAAAGAACCTGTCCTTACACGAAGTCCGATAAGCTCGTGTCTGACTATGTTTGAGGCTGTTCTCATATGCTATTTTTCGAAACGCTGGCTTAAATCAGGATACCTCTATCTTTTCCGTCTGGAAACCCAGCTTGACCAGAATCGCCCTGACCCTTGTCATGTGATTTCCCTGAAGCTCTATGGTCTTGTTCTTGAAGGTGCCGCCGCATGCAAGCTTTGTCTTCAGCTCTTTCAGAACATTCCTTACGTCCACGTCACTGCTTATTCCTTCAATGACTGTGGCTTTCTTACCAAAGCGCTTTACAACGAGCGAGACCCTTATCTTCTCGTCTTCACGAGCCATTGTCTCGCAGATACAGAGGTCCTGAGGCAGACCGCATTTCTGACAAATACCGCTTTCGCTCATTTACCCTTTTCCCTTTTTATTGTTAGAATCCTGGCAATAGTCCTTTTCATATCCCTCATCTTGCCAGGCGAAGAAACAGGAGCGCCAATAGCTATGTTGGCCTTTTCCTTTGCAATCTCAAGCCTGAGTTCGCCGACCCTCTTTCCGAGCTCTTCACTGCCCAGCTTCCTTGCATCCTTTGACTTGAGAACTGCCATTGAATTCAACCTGCTTATTTCTTGGTTTCCTTTCTTTTATTGGTTTTCTTCTTCTTTTCTTCTGCTAATTCTTCGTCCAGCTCAGCCTCTTCGTAATCAACAGAATAATCGAAATCAAGACCGTCATCCTTGACAACAAGGTCGTCCTGGGTTACTTCATGTTTTATCTCTTCCTTCTTTTCCACGGCCCTCTTCTTTTCACTGGTCCTGACAATCTGGCCTGCGATGTCCCTTATCTCCTTCATTATCTTGACCTTTATGCCGATTTTTCCAGGCCTTGTGATTGCTTCCTCGAAACCGAAATCAACAAGCTCTTCAGCAGGGAATCCGCAGTGCTTTATGTAGCCTGCAAGGAACTTTCCTACCCTTCCCTTGCTTCCGCCAAGCTTTCCGCTTATGACAATCTCGACACCGACAGCTCCCGCTTCCATGACTTTTTTCATTGAGAGATTTCCTATCTTCTTGAAGTTGTATCCCCTCTCAAGGGAAGACTTTATCTGCTTTGCGACAATCTTCGCATCAAGGTTCGGATTCGGTATTGACTTGACGTCAAGCTGGGGATTGTCAAGGTCGAACTTCTGCTTCAGCATCTCGCTCATCTGGTTTATCTTGCTTCCGCCCCTGCCTATGACCCTGCCCGGCTTGTGCGTGTATATTATGACCTTTATGCCCAGAGGTGTCCTCTGGAGCTCTATGTCCGAATAGTCGGTTGTGGGGAAGTTCTCCCTTATGAACGCGTCTATGGACACTTCCCTTATGCTCTGATTCACGAAATATTTGTTTACTCCCATAATCATCATTTCTGCTGAAGTATAACCTGTACGTTGGCTATCTTCTTCTGCTGTCTCCTCATTTTGAATCTCCTTGGCCTCATGAACTTGAATCCGTTATGAACGGATGCATTTACAACCATCTTCTCGACATCAAGCCCCTTGAATTCAGCGTTGCTCTCAGCTGACTTGATAAGGTCAAGCAGGTGTCCGGCTGTCTTCGTGTAATACTTTCCGTCAAGGTCCTGCGTCCGGTCCAGAAGCCTCTGAAGGAACGCCTTGGCTTTTACGACATTCTTTCCGTTCATCTCCTTGCAGAGTATCTTCCCGCTCTTCTCTGAAACATTGATTCCCCTGCCATAGACTTTCACTGACTTCTTGCTTGCAGGTTTGAATGCATACCTTAACATATATATCACTCACTTAAGCGGAACGAACTTCGATGACTTCGTGGCTCCGAAACCGGGTGCAGAGTGCTTTATCTGCTTCCTTGACATCGCAAACTCACCGAGCCTGCTTCCAAGCATGTAGTCCTTTATCTCAACAGTGACGAATTCCTTTCCGCTGTAAACACCGAGCTTCTTGCCGACGAGCTCCGGTATTATGACCATCTCCCTGCAGTGCGTCTTGTGGAACTTGTTCGGGCTCTTTCGTATGTCCTCAAGCAGCTTCTTCTGTGTTGATGTGAATCCCCTCTTCAGGGACCTTCTTGCCCTGCTCTTTATGAGCCTGCTGAATTCCTCAAGGCTGAGCTTGTCAACTGCCTCGTCATCTTTTCCCTTGTATGTGAATTTTGCCATAATAATCAATCCTCAGTTAATATAAAACATTTACCTCTTCTTCCTTCCTGTTCTCCTTGCAGCTACCGAGCCGACCTTCCTTCCCGGAGATGCATCCCTGGAAACAGTCTTTGACTTGTTGACGCCGCTGTATGCGCCGCCAAACGGATGGTCCACAGCGTTCATAGCATTAGCGGATGTCAGCGGATAAAGCTTTCCTCTCCTGTGCATCGCTATCCACTTCGGCCCTGCCTTCATCCAGGGCTTGTCTCCTCTTCCTGCGCCTGCAGGAGTGCCGACTATGGCCCTGCACTTGAGATTGAATGTCTTGGTCTTCTTGCTTGGGAACTGGATAACGCAGTTCTTGTCATCCTTTGAAACTATGAATGCGGTTGAGCCGCCTGACCTGCAGAATACAGGCCCTGAATTCGGAACGCTCTCTATTGCGAATATGGGCTTTGTCTCGGGTATTAGGGAAAGCGGAAGCACCATGCCGTCGAGCGTGTCGTTGACTGACATGCCCTCCCTTGCTGGTATGTGCCCCTTTGTGCCGTCCTCGTATTCAACAACAGCAACGGGAACTGTCCTGCCCGGGTCGTGGATTATGTCCTTGACAATGCCGTTTGCGTCCTTGAATTCCAGCTTGCACCTGAAGTTTGCCTTCCTCACCCTGTAAGTGGATGAGCCCTTTCCTCTTCGCTGCTGGATAATCCTTTTTCCCATTCAGTTCACCTAAACCATTCCAAGCCTTGATGCAATCTCGCTTGCGGATGCGTCCTCGCTGAGCTTGGCGTAAGCCTTCTTCTTTCCCGAAGTCATTGTCTCGGTCTGGACCTTTACGACTTTCACATCGAATAGTGTCTCTATGGCTTCCTTGATGTCCTTCTTCGTGGCAGTCCTTCTGACAATAAACGTAAGCTTGTTATCGAATTCCACCATGTTCATGCTCTTCTCTGCAAGATGCGGATAAACGAGAACATTCCATGGGTCTTTGACTTTTGTAGTCCTGACAGTAGCAGTCTTTGCCGTAGAAGTCGCCTTATGTTCCTTTGTCTCTTTCTTAGCGGCTTTGACGGCACCCTTCTTCTCTTCAGCGGGTACCTTTTGTGCCATGTTATACCTGTTAATTGGTTATATGACGTGTTATTCCTAATGATTATAAGAGTAGGTATTTATATGTTTCGGTCATTCGGTGAGGTCGAATGAGCCGTTTGCGCCGAGAAATCCTATGATACGGCCCAGCTGTATCCTTGCTTCCGTTTTCTGGGGCCTTCTCTCGCGGCCGCCCGGGCTTTTCACGATTGTCTTCATGTTCAGCGTCTTCCAGGCATCCCTTAGGTCTTCCGTGACTCTGGGATAGCTTAGCCTGAAAGGCGGGACATCCGCATCTCTGTGGCTCTTCTCCTCAGCAGCGAGAAGCGCTCCCCAGCAGTGCCTGCAATAGACATCCTCCGGACTTGCATACTTGTACAAGTCCACGAATCCCGCGCCATCGAACTTCTTGCCGCCGCTCTCGTTGTAGAAGCGTCCCTCGCAGCCGTCGAAGACATCGGTCATGAGCCATTCGTGAATGTACTTGCCGTCTGTTACAGGAAGGACTCTCATTATCACGACGTAGTCCTTCTTCATGTAGCGGCTTATCGAGGGGACCTTGACCATCGCGTCCGACCTCAGCTTCTCGAATATCATCTCATCAGAGAAGCGCTCATTGAAGGCTTCCCCTTCAACAGGAACCTCGAAAGGCAGGAGCTTGTGCTTCTTCCTCTTCGGGTCCCACCATCCTATTCCCCTATAGGAGCCCTTTTTCAGTGCCTCGCGTTTCTTTTCAACGTCAAGCTCCCTGAAAGCGTTCCTCGGGGTCAGGTTGTAGTCCTTTATGTCCCTGAGCGTGGTCGACTTGAGGGTGAGGTCTATCTGGGGTCCGAACTTCATGAACCTCAGCGCGGTGTCCATCGGGACCTTCTGGCCATCTATCTTGCGGATTTCGCTCCTGTTCCAGAAATACGGCCTGGATGGCGCACCGCTGTACCTGCTCTCGACATGCTCCGGTATAATCACACTGGCATCTTTGTGAGATGCTTCCAGAATGGCATCGCACACATCATCATTGATGATTCCTTTCTTGTCGTAAAGGTCTATGGAACCGCTGTAGCGGGACCTTATGTCGGATACGCCATAGCATTCGGTCCTGAAGTACAAATCAGACTTTACGAGCATAAGATGATTTTATCAGAAAGAAATTTAAGCGGCGAGCTTGTCAACTGCCTCTGCAGCTGATTTCGTCCAGATTGTGAGCCTTCCGGGGTCAGTTCCGGGTGCGAGCATGCTGACAGTGAGCGCGGATGTGATTGCCACATCGACTCCCGGTATGTTGCCTGCGGCTTTCGAAATGCCCTTGTCTTCAGAAACAACTATTAACGGACCCTTCCTCATTATCTTCCTTCTTCCCCTGAGCTTTCCTATTCCCGCCCTGATTTTGCTGACAGAGCACCTGTTAAGCTCATCCTCAAGTCCAAGTGCCTTAAGCAGTTCGTAAACATCCTTGTTCTTTTTGACTTCCTGAAGCTTGTCCTCAACCACAAGAGGTATGTGCTTCACGCCCTCAATCTTATGGCCCCTTCCTTCCACGAGCTTCCTGTCGGCTGTCGAAGAAACAGCTGAAAGCAGCGCAAGAATCCTTTCCTTCTTGTTTATCTTCATCACCCAGTTCTTCTCAGCCTTCGGGGGATGTGCTTTCCTTCCCTTGACGACACCGGGTATCGCCCTTGCCTTCCATCGGAGATATCCGCTGCCTGTTATCCTCTTCATCCTTGACATCTCCTTGTTCATCATGCTGCCCCTGATGCCTCGCCTTCCGATATACTTAGCTGATGTCCTCTGGCCTGCAAGCGGGTCAGAACCGTATGGCTGCCTCTCCCTTGACTGCTCGGCAAGAACTGCCCTCTTTATGAGGTCTTTTCTCACAGCTTTGGAGAAAGCTTTGCCTAGAGTGGTGTCACCCTTTGAAAGTCCTTTGATGTCGTATAATGGTGCCTTCATCCCAATCACTTGAAATTATATGCTGGCTTGAATATTTAAAAGCTTTTTCGTTTTCCTGCTTTCCGGAGCTTTTTATTCTTAACCAACAAATTATCTACTATGACGGGCGCAACCTGGAAGACAAGAGACGAGACATTCCACGGAAGCAAGTGGGGTTATGTCGTCGTGGCGCTTGTGATAATGATTTTGCTCTCGCTTCTCGGCTCGATATTCTATCTGATTGGTGAAGGCGCAAAAAACGCTGGTGTAACAAGCGAATCCGTATTCACAGTATCAGCTGCAACAACCGGAGTGATAATCATACTGCTCGTAATAGCACTCATCGCCATAAAGGTCGGCTGGCTGGCAATGGCGACATTCATCGTGTTCTTTACAAAAATACATGTTTTCCTCTCAATCTTCTGGGTACTATTCAAGAATATATACATACTGGTCTTCACACTTATCATGATAATAGCGCTCGTCATTGGATTGGGAATAAGTGCATATACTAACATAGAGATAAGCCTTACGAACCCGCTCGTGATAGGGCTTTTGATATTCCTTTTGATATTGTTCTTCCCGTTAGCGATATTCATCGTAGACCTGTTCTCATATGAGCACGAGTAGAATCAGCTATTGTTCCTGGTTCTTGTTTCTTAGCAGCCAAACCATGATAGCCTTCTGTGCATGCATCCTGTTCTCTGCCTGTCCGAAGATGAGCGAATCCCTGTGGTCTATGGCATCACGGTTTATCTCGTAGCCCACATGGCATGGCATGCAGTGCATTATCTTCGCTTTGCTTCCGTACCTGTCGAGGAGCGCCTTGTTAAGCTGGTACGGCATGAACGCCTTTATGCGCCTCTCCTTCTCGCCGGCGAACCTGGGGTCGTTTATGAATTCCATGTTTATCCACGTGTCCGTATGCACGAAGTCTGCGTCCTTAAGACAGCCCAAGTCAGTAGTCTCCTCGTAGAGCCCTGTCTTCTTTGCCTCTTCCTCCATTGCGCTGTCAACTGCGTCAGGGTCTTTTTCCGGTATGCAGAGAGTGACCTTCGCGCCAAGCTTTGTGCATACCTGAACGAGGCTGTTGCTGACGTTGTTCGCTATTCCCAGCCACACGATTTTCTTTCCCTTCAGGTCGCCGCCGTGTTCAATCATCGTAAGAACATCGCCTATTGCCTGGCACGGATGGTAGCGCTCGCAGCATCCGTTTATCAGTGGAGTATTTATCATCTCGGCCATCTCTTTGAGGGTATCGTGCTTCATCAGCCGTGCCATTATGATGTCTGCGAACCTCTCTATGGCTCGTATCTCGTCCCGGAGCTCTGAAATGGAGACCTGCGTGGTCTTCTTGTCAAGAAAAATTGCATGGCCGCCAAGCTGCGTCATGCCTGCCTCAAAGCTCAGCCTTGTCCTGGTGGAACTCTTCTCGAAGTACATGATGAGCGTTTTGTCCTTGAGCGCTTCCCTGTATTTCTCAGGGCTCTTCTTTATGTCCAGCGCGAGACTGAGTATTTCTCTTGTCTCAGCCGCAGTCAGGTCAGAATCCTTCAGTAAATGTCTCATTAGTCTATAAGAAAGACATCATGAAATAAATTGTTTTCTATACAGCAGAATGATTCACTGCTGGCTTTCTAGAGAAACGTGGCTCAGCTCAACAGGATGTATGGTTCCGTCCCACCTGACTCCGCGCCTCATCATTATGAGCCTTTTCTTTGGACCGGGGACTGAGCCTTCTATGATGGCATAGTCCTTCTTCACGTTTCCGTAATTGAGCAGACCACCCTTCGGCCTGAAGCCGTCCTCAGCTATCTTCAGAACTTTCTTGTTGTACTCGGTCCTTGTCTGGTATCCAAGCTGGCCTGCCATTGCGACAGCACCCGGAAGGACCCTTCCGTGGCCGACAGAGCCTATGTTACCTATGTGCCTTCTCTTTCCGCCCGACTTCCTTCCTCGTATCTTGACGCCGAACCTCTTGACAACGCCTGAGAATCCCCTGCCTTTTGTAACGGATTTCGTGTCAACAAGCTCTCCTGCTGAGAAAACATCTGAGAATCGTATTTCCTTGCCGAGCTTCTCGAGCGCATAGGCCCACTGCTTCTCGACATCGCCTGATACCGGTATCTCGAATACCTCAGGCTTCTTCTTGACAAAGCCTGTCTCCCTTGGCTTTGTGCTAACAATAATCCTCACTTCCTTGAGCTGGTCAAGCTTCTTTCCGACCATTTCCTTCTTCATGTGAGGCTTCTTTGGAACATCAAGCTTCCTTTCAAGGTCCTTGGCAAGGTTCTCTGACCATACGGTTCCTTCGCTGACGAGCTTCCTGTTGTCTTCCATGTACATCTTGATTCCGACGACAACCAGAGGAGGACATTCTATGATTGTTGCAGCCTCGACTATCTCCTGGCCATTGGTTACGGATCCCTTCCTGTTGTCAGTGAAGCTGACCTGCGTCATGCCTGCCTTGTAGCCTGCGAATGCGAGAGGTATGACCTTGTCCTTGACCTCAGCCACTGCGCCGATGACCGGATATATCTTCTTGGCTCTCTTACGAGGCCAGAATGCCCTGCTTCCTGCAACCGGTTTGTGTCCCTTTGCCATATTATATCACCATCAATTTCATGAGTTTTCCGTGAGTTTTCCGTGAACGCTTTTTTCAAAAGGGTTCCTCACATCCTGCGTCCGCGCCTGCCGCCGGCCTTTCTTGTTGTATCGTGCGGTATCGGGGTCGCGTCCTGTATCTTACCTATCCTGAGTCCTGCCCTGACAAGTCCTCTTATTGCCGGCTGGGCACCCTCGCCCGGTATCTTCTTCTTGTGGCCGCCTGGTGCCCTTATCCTCAGGTGTATTCCTGTTATGCCCTTTTCACGGGCCTCATCAGCAGCTCTTCTTGCAGCTATCATGGCGGGGAAAGCCTTTCCCTTGTCCTTGTCCCTGTCTGTTGCCATGCCGCCTGAAACCCTTGAAATGGTCTCTGAGCCGCTCATGTCAGTAATATGAATTATGGTGTTGTTCTCGCTGGAGTATATGTGGGCAATGCCCCACCTGTCTTCCTTAGCCATTCATCTCACCCTTCTTCAGAATTATCTCGTTGACTGAAATCTTGTTCTCTTCATCAACAGGAACTATGTAAGCAGGGGATTTAGCCCTCTTCCCGTCAATTGAAACATGACCGTGGGTTATGAACTGCCTTGAGTGGAGAGCTGTCTTTGTGTAACCCTTCTTCCAGACGACTGTCTGAAGCCTCCTGTCAAGAACATTCTCTATTGAAAGTGCAAGAACATCATCAAGTCCGCTTCCCTCTTTCAGAAGGCCTAGCTTGACGAGCTTGTCAATAAGAGCCCTGACCTTGCTTTCATCCTTTTCAGCTATGAGATTCCTTGCCCTTCTCCTGTAGTTCCTCAGAATCTCCTGTGCTATGAGCAGTTCCTTCCTTCTCCTCAGACCATAGCTGTTCATGGTATTCCTTCGTTCCTTTATCTCATCAGAGTTCCATGACATCCTTGGCTTTTTGAATCTCTTGCTTAATCTTCTCATAATAATCACTTCTTACCCGAGGACTTTCCTGCCGGAGCCTTGTTTTTGGTCCTGCTGACACCAACTGCCTTGCCGGACTTCCTGAACGAGCTCCTTGTCCTTTGTCCCCTCACGGGAAGTTTCTGTATGTGCCTGACACCTTTGTAGTTCTTCCTCTTCTTGAGCTCGTTTATGTCCATCTTGTGCCTGAGCTCAAGCTGCGCTGAGATGTTGTGCCTGCTCTCGCCTGTCTCAGGGTCTGACCTTCTGTTGAATATCCATTCCGGTATGCCGTAGTTTCCGGGGTTTGACATTATGTCCTCTATCTTCTTTATCTCAGCCTCTGTGAGGTCTATGACATTCTTGTCGCCGAGACCGGAGACCTTTGAAACAGCATTAGCAAGGGTGTAACTGACCCCGCGGACTTCTGACATGGCCCTGCTGACCTTCATGTCTCCGTCAAGATCCTTTCCGCCGAGACGAACTATCCTTGTCCTCTTGACAGGGGATTCCTTGGGATGGCCTTTGGGCTGCTCATTGGACTGGCTAATCTTTTCCCCTGATTCCCCGTCTTTGGATTTGTCTTTTGACATTGTATCACTTTACCAATTCTACTGTTAATAACCATTATGACTTATAAATATAGCGGGATACTTTTAAACGCTTTTCGCCTTCGTCAGCAGCAACGTTTATATATTAGCTTTCATAAAATTCACATTATAATAAATTTTCTGAAATTAATGAAAGTTGGTGATTAGATGCCCGAAAACGCGAAAAAAGAATTCATAGAGCTTGTAAAGAAGCTAAACAAGTCCAAGGGTCTGGACGACCTGACTTCACATATCATCGGGATACTCTTTATAGAACCTGTGGAGATTTCACTGGAGGAGCTTTCGGAAAGGACAGGATACAGCCTGTCCGCGGTGAGCACATCCATGAAGATAATGTCAGGCTCTCCTATGATAAAGAGAATAAAGAAGCCCGGGTCAAGGAAAGTCTACTTCTTTATGGAGAAGGACATGACGCAGATAATACACCAGAGCATGAAGTCTGTGATGGGAAACGTGCTCGTAATGAAGGACAAGCTTCCCCTCCTGATTGAAAGGTACAAAAAGGAGAACGGACCTGCTGATGAACGCAGGATACTGGAGAACCATTATATTATGGTTAAAAAGATGGAAGCCATGATGGGCAAGTTCGCAGAGATGATGAAGGAGATACATTCAGTGAACAATAAAAAGAAGTAATGATATTTTGAATATGGAGGTAGTAAAATGAACAAATTAATGGCAATCATAGCGGCAATTGTCGTATTCTCAGCCCTGCAGATGTCTTATGCGTCAGCATTGGGTATAACACTTTCCCTGAGCACCCAGACGCCTTATCCTGTAGAACCCGGTAAAATAGTGGATATTGAGGTGTCTGTATACAACAGCGGGACAACATCAGATACTTTTACACTTGAGATACTGCCTGACAGTCCTTTCACACTGCTTTCCGGTGAAAAGGTTGCAACAACATTCACGAACCTCGGCCCGTTAAGCACAAGGACGCAGTCATACAGGCTCAGGGTTTCTGACACGGCTGTGTCAGCGGATTATGACCTGGACTTCAGGATAACACGTCCTGGAAGCACAGGATCAACCACAAAAAGCGTATCAGTTACAGTTCAGGGAACCCCGAAAATCGTGATAGAGGAAATAAAGACAGCCCCTGCTATAATAGAACCCGGTCATGAAGTTGAAGTGGAGATTACTCTGAAGAACGTAGGTTCCGGTGATGCATCACAGCTTGAGTTTAATCTTGAGGCAGACGCAGATCCGGAAACTGATGAGAACCTTATCGTCCCCATACTTTCAGGCGGAAGCTTCTACATGGAGACACTGAAATCAGGGGAAGAGGGCGTCGCGACGTTCAGACTCGACATCGACAACAGTGCTGAATACAAGAGTTACACATCAACTCTTACAATTGTATACAACGACGAGAGCGGCACTGAGAGCACGGTAACCAGAGACATAGGAATACCTGTAAAGGGAATACCCGTGTTAGAGATACTGAGTGCCAAGGTCGAGAACGGGGACTTCAAAGTTGACATAGAAAACATAGGAACCGGAAGCGCGAAGGCACTGAAGATAGAATTCATACAGGACGGTGAAGTCAAGGATTCCTCAGTTGCAAGCGAACTGAAACCAACCAGGCAAAAAACCCTCAGATTCGCAGGATTCAGATACGGCGAAGCCACAGTAAAAATCTCATATCTTGATGAAAGCAACGAGGTTTTTGAGAAAGAGACAACTGTCACCGTGAAGGAATCAGCAACATCCAGCGATGGAAGCGGTACCGACTACTCCGGTTATGTAGGGGTACTCCTGCTACTGGTTGTAGTAGAAGGATTCTACATCTGGAGACTGAGGAAGAAGCTGAAGAGAAAGAAGTAATCAGCTTCTCTCCTCAGGGAAGGTATATTATGAAAAAAGAGAACATATTCGATCTCAGGGATGTCTCCAAGGTGTACTGCATGAAGGGTGTCGAGACACACGCTCTCAGAAATGTCAACCTGACTATAGCGAAAGGTGAATATGCGGCCATTATAGGCCCGTCAGGCTCCGGCAAATCAACACTGATGCACATAATGGGATGCCTTGACACGCCGACAAGCGGAAAGCTCATACTCGAGGGTGAAGACGTCTCGGAAATGGAGGACGATGAACTTGCGCATGTGAGAAGGGAACGAATAGGCTTCGTGTTCCAGACATATAATCTTATCCCCGGACTGACTGCCATAGAAAATGTCTCCCTGCCCATGCGATTCAACGGCATAGGAAAAGGGGAAGCCCAGAAAAGAGCTATCGAACTTCTTAACAAGGTGGGTCTCAGCGAAAGAATGCACCATAAGCCCAGCGAGATGTCCGGAGGCGAACAGCAGCGGGTGGCAATCGCGAGGTCTCTTGTCAACGACCCTGACATAATAATGGCGGACGAGCCCACGGGAAACCTGGATTCGAAAACAGGAATAGAGATAATGGACCTTATAGAGGAACTTCACAAGAACACAGGAAAGACTGTCATAATAGTTACGCACGACAAGAAGCTGTCCAAAAGGGCGCCGAGACAGATTGAAATGCTCGATGGGAAGCCCGTCAGATAATATTTATGTTTGACATAGCCGTTAGGGAACTTGCAAGCCACAGGACCAGAACTATCCTTACAGCCATGGGTATATTCATAGCCATAACCGCGATAGTATCGCTGGGTTCGATATCCACAGGACTGAACGAACTCGTCACTTCTACGACTGGTTCCATAGGAGCTGACACCATATTCGTCATGAAGCATTTTGACATGAGCGATATGTCAGGTCCTCCGGGCAGTCAGTCAATCGAGGATATATCAGCAGAGGAGGTAGCCGAGATAAGTAAGATACCCGGAATCAAAAGGGCTGTCCCTGTCATATCAAGGCAAATCGGAGGAATGTTCGAGGTTGATGGTATTGACATTGACGATATGGACATGTTCGGCGTAGAAGGTCTGGAATTCGAAGAAGGCATGTGGCCTGACAACGACGAGAAAGGAGCTGTACTCGGGAAAATCGTCGCGAACTCATTTGACGTAACAGTCGGTGATACCATACTGCTTAACAAGAAGGAAGTGGAAGTAGTCGGCATTTTCGAAGGGGAGTCGGGAAGCTATGATCTCGTGGTACTGGTGCCTTATGAATATGCCAACGAGATATACGAAGCAGACAGGGGTGCAACACAGATAATGCTGGAGCCGGTTGACATATCGATGGTCGACAGCATAAAGAGTATGATAGAGGACGAGCATGAAGACCTGGACGCCATGACGATGGAGGATGCGCTCTCGATGATGGAAGAGATGACAGGAACGCTGAACATCATGACATTCGGCATCGGCTTCATCACATCGCTGGTAGCTGCAATAGGGATAATAATAACCATGTACACATCTGTAGTGGAAAGAAGGCAGCAGATAGGCATAATGAAGGCCACAGGAGCTTACGGGAGAACAATACTCATACAGATTCTTGAAGAGGGTTTGGTCATTTCTCTTGCCAGCAGCCTGTTGGCACTGGTGGTATCATTCTTCTTTGTTGACATGATAAACAACGTCCTGCTGGGAGGAGCCAGCCTCGCTCTCATAACACCGGAACTGGCAATAGGCGCTGTGATGTACGGTGTCATACTTACAATGCTCGCAAGCCTTTACCCCGCACGCATAGCCGTCAGGACAGACCCGATAAAGGCAATAAGAGGCAATTGACATGATGTGGGAGATGATTTTCAGGGAATTGGAAAGGCACAAGGTCAGGACACTCCTTACTGCACTCGGTGTCATGATAGGAATTATGCTGGTGACAAGCATTTCATCCTTCTCCGAGGGCATAACATATTACGTCAACGACCAGCTGTCGATAACCTCAGGGCTTGTAACAGTAAGAGAAGCCGACATAGCCCAGTACGCTTTCATGAGAAGCGAGATAGACTATGCGCTCGTGGATGACATCGAAGGCCTGGCAGGAGTTGAATTAGTCAGTCCTCTGCTTTTCGCGACCATAAGCGGTGAAAGCATAACAGGCATCAATCCAAACGGGGAAGAAATCTTTGCAGTGAACATAGATATTGACCAGGGAAGGGAACTGAATCCAGGTGCGGATGAGATAGTGATAGGCCACGACTATGCTGAAAACAACGACTATACACCGGGAGACACCATAGAATTCAATAAAAGGGAATTCGAGATTGTCGGCATACTTGAGGAGTCCGGGGACAGCGATATAGACAACGGCATACACATGGACATCGAAGTCCTTCAGGAACTGGAAGGCAAAGAAGACATAATCTCGATAATGATGATAAAGCCGTCATCAGCTGCGGACGCGGATATAATCGAGCAGGCCATAAACGACGAGTTCGATGAACTTTCAGCAGCGACAGACAAAAGCCTTGCGAACACTGCGAATGAAACGCTCGACCAGCTCAACATGATGACATTCGCCCTCGGAAGCATAGCAGCCCTCGTGTCCGGTATTGTGATAATGAACGTAATGATAATCTCCGTGAGGGAGAGAAAACGCCAGATAGGTACAATGAAAGCGCTCGGGGCCACCAGCAGGTATATACTGATGTCCGTGCTCTTTGAGTCGATAACCATAAGCGTATCCGGTGCCATAGCAGGAATACTGATAAGCTATTGCGCTGTAGAGTTCATCAATTCCATACTCTTACAGCCGATGGCGCTGATAACACCAAGGCTGATAGCGCAGGGAATATTATTTGCAGTTTTCATAGGCGCTGTGTCAGGATATGTACCCGCAAGGCAGGCGGCAAAGCTCCATCCAATAGAAGCCATACGCTACGAGTGAACCCCTTTCTGTCCGAGACAGGGAAAAGCGCTCCCGGAAAACGATGAAATCGTTCGTTTTTTCGTGAACATTTTTTCTAAAAAGGTTCAATGCGGAGGGCAGGATATTCGGCACTGCGCCAGCTTATTTTCGGGCGCGTTTTGCACGTTTACATGTGCAAAAGGTGCATTCGAACCTGCGAAGGCACTAAGCCACTAGGCCCTGAACCTAGCCCCTTAGACCGCTCGGGTACCCCCGCCTGGTATCTAATTATTTTACACCGCATTTTTAAAAAACAAAACCAAAAGCTGTTAATGCTTGGAAGGAAAAGCACGAAAGCTGCAAAAAAATCCGGAAGAAGGAACCTGAAAAGGTCGGTTGTGAGAAAGATACGGAAGTCTTCTGCCAAGAAGCCCAAGAGGAAATTCCACAAGGTGAATGAGTACATGAAAACTGTCGGCGGCAAAAAAGTGAAAATAAAAGCTCATGTAAAAAGCATGCCAAGGCTGAAGCAAAGAACACTTGCAAAAAAAGCAACAAAAATGAAGAGGACTTCAAAGAATCCGCTCGTAACTAAGAAGCCCAAGAAATCAGAAGTCAGGAAGTCGAAAAAGAAGACAGCTGAGAAGAGAGCCGCAAGACTGTAAAAATCACAGTTTCTGAATGAGGGCGCCCATATGCTGGCCTGCGAACCCAGGATTCAGATTGACGTCTATTTCATAGGGGCCGCTGTCTTTCCTCGCGCCTGACCATTTTCCCACGCACATGGCCTCAGGATAGTTGTCGCCTGCCATGAAGTATGAAACCATCTTATCTACTATTTCCCTGTCGAAGCCCCGTGTTGTCCATGATTCGAGTGCTTTCAGCCTGTCCTGGACTGTGGAGAACGGGATGCCTGTAAGCTCTCTATAAAGGCCGTCATTCGTAAATTCAACATAGCCCGCTTTTGGAATGTATGCGTCAATGACAAGACTTTCTTCTCCGATAAGCGCTTCCCAGCCATTTTCACCACGCCTGAACCCGTCAGGATTCTGCACCCATCTTACATGGTATCTGTCTGGAGATGTTTTGAAGAGCCTGCCACTAACGCCGTAAACGCATGCGTCACTGACCACGAAGCTCATCGGCTCGCCATCCCTTGAGAACATAGCATAGTCTGGATTAGCCAAGTCCTCCCCGCGGAAACTGGAATTAACATAGTCCTTGAAAGTCTCAGAAACATAAATCAGGTTGGCATTCGACGTAACGGAAAGCTGAGATGTTATCTTCTGCCTGTCGGCTATGCTGAACATAATGATATTCAGATGGAAAGTTTTAAATCATGAATACATGCAGCGGCTGCGGCGCATGTTCTGACGATTCAGTATACCGGGAATCCGGGGAATGCGCTTCACATGATTTTTTAAGGACGCCTCTAAATTCATAAAAATATAAAAGTCACGGACACATATCTATCTATTATTTCAGTTAATGTGTGATACAATGGCTTGGAAAATTGACAAACAGAAATGTCTCAGGTGCGGAGCATGCGTCTCAGTATGTCCTGAGCTGGCTCTCGACCTCAGGGAAGACGGACTCAAAAACGACATGAAGAAGTGCACCCTTTGCGGAATATGCGAAAGGGTATGTCCCTCAAGGGCAATTGAGGTGAAGAAATGATTAAGGACAAATACGATGTTGTCATAGTAGGCGCCGGGCCGGGGGGCTCGAGCGTTGCCAAGACCATGGCTGAGATGGGATACTCAGCTCTTCTTCTTGAGAAAAGGCAGGAGATTGGTTCACCTAAGAGATGCGGAGAGGGTCTTACGATGAACACAATAAGGATTCTCGGCGAGCTTCCAAAGAACTGCATAGCTCAGGAAATAGAGGGAGCCACACTTTATGCGCCCAACGGAAACCGCGTCCTCGTTGACCTTGGTGCTGACGGAGGATACGTTATTGAAAGAAAGATGTTTGACAAATGGCTCGCTGTGAGGGCCTCAAGAGCCGGTGCGACTGTCGTTGCCCATTCCGAAGTCACGGAAGTGCTTAAAGAGGGTAATCAGATTGTCGGTGTAAAAGCGACCATAGGCGGCGAGGAAGAACGTGAGATAAGGGCAAAGATTGTCGTGGCAGCAGACGGCGTTGAATCAACCATATCAAGGAAGGCCGGCCTCAATACCACGAACAAGCTCGTTAATGTTGACTCAGGATATCAGTACGAGATGTCGAACCTGAAACTGGAGACGGACAGGAGAATTATCCTCTACTTCGGGAATGACATAGCCCCGAGGGGATACCTCTGGATTTTCCCGAAAGGGAAGGATGTCGGCAATGTGGGTATAGGAACAGCAATGGCCGATAAGTCAGCCAAGTACTATCTCGACAAGTTCATAGCTTCCCATCCGGAGATATTCGGCCAGTCAAGCATAATCGAGGCCAACAGCGGGGGAATACCTGTCGGCGGATTCCTTGAGAACATGGTCCTGGATGGTTTCATGGTAGTCGGCGACGCAGCGCATCAGGTCAATCCGATACACGGCGGGGGAATGAAGGAGGCCACGATGGCCGGTGAAATGGCTGCAAGGGTGATGGACAAGGCCATAAAGGAGAACGACCTTTCAGCGAAGAAGCTGTCCGAATACAACAGAATATGGTGGAACGAAAGAGGTGACAAGCTCAAGAAGGTCGAGAAACTCAGGCATGTTTTCGAGAAGCTGTCGGACAATGACCTGAACATGGTTTCAGAATCACTCACAAGCGACATGGCAATAGGCCTTACACGTGGTAGTAAGATGCTCTCAATGGCGAAGATTCTCATGAAGAAGCCTGCGCTTGCCAAGCTCGCAAGGCACCTTATTTAATTCTTTGAAGCATATAGAAATTTATGATAAACCCCGTTTTCCTTCTCAGTGGTATCGGAATGATGATTGCAGCAGCGGTTCCTGTGTTCTGGTGGCGATACAGGACGCTTACGTCATGGAGATTATTTGCTCTTGGCGCTGGTTCATGGTTCATCGCGATTGCACTGAAAATTGCAATGGACCTCACAGTTACACCGCTCCTTGTCAGCTGGCTCTCCGGAATCTACACCGCTCTGGGAATGGCCATAATAACAGGCGCGTATGTCGGCCTGAGGACAGGCATCTTTGAATCCGGATTCAGCTATTTCATAGTTATCAGGGCAAAGCTCAGGTCCATGACTTTTAACCAGGCAATTGCATTCGGAATAGGATTCGGGGCAGTTGAGGCATTCCTTATAGGCATGTCGTCATTCATGAACGTTTCCGTCATTATCGCGTTCCCGCAGATTCTGGAACTGTTGACAGCAGCGCAGAAGGCCGCTTTGCTTCAGCAGCTTTCCCTTCCGGTCATAGTTGCGGCATCGCCTGTCATAGAAAGGATATTCACAATGGCTGTGCATGTATTCTGCTCGGTGCTGGTCGTACAGTCGCTGAAAACCGGGAAGGTGAGATACTTCATAGTATCTTTCCTTTTCAAGACAGTTCTCGACGGCATGCTTCCTTTCCTGACGATGACCTACGGGACATCAACAGTTGAAGGCATCTTTGCAATAGAGTCCTTCGTAATGGCTATGGGACTCATGGCACTTGCAGGGCTTTATCTCATCAGGAATTCATTCGGGAAGAATCCCAGAAAGAAAGCGTCTGACTTCAGGGCCGCCATGTTCGTAGTAATCGTTGTCCTTCTCTCTGTGTCAGCTGCATTCTACCTCGCGCAGCCTGCGACTGCATCCCAGCTGGAAAGACGACCTGTGACATTTGACGGCTTCTCCGGGAAATACGACTTCATAATGAATGACAGCGTAATAGGAACCAGTGAATTCGAATTCACCAACGGGCTTGTTTACAATGGAATGAATGCATTTGCCATAGAAGAGCTCACGAATCTCTCAACTGATGATTTCGAGATGGTCATAGAGGGAACGCTTTACACAACTGTTGACGCAAGGCCATTATTCTACAACAGCACTATAACACTGGACGGGAGGAAGAAGCAGATAACCTGCGAATTCTTTGACAGTTACGTGGAGCAGACAGAAAGGGATGGAAACAGCACCGAAAGGCGGAAAATTGCGGTGAGCAATGATTCATTCATAATAGCCAACAACATGATATCCCACTGGGCACTGCTCTTCAGGGCAGCAGACCTTGATTCACAGAACACTTACATAACAAGGATGTACAGCCCGAATGTTGGAATGGATATCGTAAGGACTCTGGAAGTCTCATCCGTGGAGAACATAACAATCAACGGAAATGATTATGATGTTTATGTTTTCAGCGACCAGTTCGGAAACAACAACTATGTGACACCCGAAGGGGTGCTTCTGGCTGTGAAGAGCGGCACACTAGAAATCACCATAAGCGATGGCCATCAAAGCGAAGAAGGCGAGATATTCAGGTAGACATTTAAGCGCAGAAATGCGATATAACTCCTATGGATTTTCTCGAGGCTGTAATTCTGGCGATTATACAGGGGCTTACTGAGTGGCTTCCTGTAAGCAGTGAAGGCATATCGTCACTTGTAATGATAAACTTCTTCGGTAAAAGCCTTGCAGAAGCCATATTCGTTTCAGTCTGGCTTCATGCGGGAACGCTTCTTGCAGCAACGCTGTACTTCTGGAGTGACATCAAGAACATCCTGAGGGGTCTTCCGTCATACATAAGGAATCCCAACCAGAAAGAAGGTTATCCCGGACTGACGAGATTCCTTGTCATATCCACGCTCACAACAGCAATAGTGGCGGTCCCTCTCGTGTTATTCATGCTTGAGAGCTTTGAATTCTCAGGCGGCGCAGCAATGGGACTGATAGGCATCCTGCTCATAGCGACAGGTGTGATGCAGAAATCCATAAAGCACTCCCAGATAATATCGGAAAGGCCCGGATTCTCTGACGCTGTCATAGCGGGGATTGCACAGGCGTTCTCTGTCTTTCCCGGGCTCAGCAGGTCAGGGCTCACGACATCGGTCCTCCTGCTGAGGAAGCATGACCCGGAATATGCGCTCAAGCTCAGCTTCCTTATGAGCATACCAGCCGTGTTCATGGCTGAAATAGCGCTCATTGCCACAGGGAACAACATATTCATGTTTGACTTCTTCTCGATTGTAGCAGTTTCCGTATCGTTCCTGCTGGGACTCCTGACACTGGGCTCGCTGCTCAAGATTGCCCAGAAAGTCAATTTCGGATACTTCTGCATCTTCCTTGGTGTACTCAGCCTTCTTGCTGTATTCATGTGAGGATGAATATCCTGAGAACGAGTATTGAAAGCCCTGCAATGAAAGGTATGGTCACATTATCCTCAATCCTTCTGCCCTTCACGTAATCAACTGACTCTATCATCATCGAAAGGAAGGATGCTATGAAAGCCTCAAGAGGCGAAACAAATAGTGTGGCCACCATGAAAGCCAGAAAGAATCCCGCAGCGCTTGCATCAAGAACCTTGTCCCTGCTGAGAGGATGCTTTATTTTACCGAATCTTGTGCCTATAAGCGGTGATATGGAATCTCCTATGGAAAGTATGACTATGGAGGCCAGCGCTATGTCCTCAGGAAAAAGCGAGACAGCAAGTATTATGCCGACAAGAAGGAAGAAAGCTCCCTTTCCGGGAAAATCTTCCTCTGTCTTCCTGCCGAAGTGCCTGAGAATCCATTCGATTATGCCTATCTTCCTTTTCCTGTGAAGAAAGCTCAGCGCAAAACCAATGAGAGTGACAGCCACGAGATGATAAACCCCTATAATGTGCTGGTCAAGGAGAAAGACCATGAAAAGTCCGAGAATCAGGTGGAATATTCTTCTCTTGGTCTCAACCAGTTTTCTGCCCATAAACAATAATTTAAGCGATTGTATTAAAGAATTATCATGGACAGGATTCTGACAGGCGTCGACGGGCTTGATGACAAGATGGAAGGAGGTTTCTTTCCCGGAAGCAGCAATCTTCTGGTCGGAAAGACGGGAACAGGAAAGACCATATTTGCTTCATCGTTCATATACAAGGGTGCGCTCAGCGGGGAGCCTGGCGTTTACGTGACAACAGAGCAGAGGGAAGTCGATGTAAAGAACGACATAGAGGCCATGTTCGGCTGGAATCTCGAGGCCATTGAAGCCAAGAAGCTGCTGAAGTTCGTCTCCATAAAACCGGAACTCCCCACAAAGGGAATAGCAGCGGAAGACATGGCAAGGCTTGTCAAATCCTACATATACAACATAACGGACACCATTTCATCAGCTGTGAATGAGATAAACGCAAAAAGGATTGTCATAGACTCCATTTCCTTCATAGAGATGTTCATAAAAGACGAATACATGGCAAGGGCGGCCCTCATGCAGCTCGTTGAGACACTCAAGGAAGCCAATATCACAACAGTTTTCACAGGAATGGTGCCTGAGGAGAGCAGCGGGCTTTCAGGCGGGGGCATAATCGAATACATAGTCGACACAGTCATAAAGATGGAGTTCGTTCCCGTAGCAGAGGAATTCAAGAGGACACTCACCATACGAAAGATGAGGAGGACCAATCACTCCACTCTTATACACCCTATAGACATAACGAAAGACGGGCTCAAAGTGATAGAAATCAAATGAGCAGCGGAATTCTCAAGTCTCTGGGCTTCGGCAACCTGGATGTCTCCGGATACTGCGTAAGGTGCAGAAGCCGGGTAAAGATGAAGAAAATCGAGGAAGTTGTAATGAGCAACAAAAAGAAGGCTTACAAGGGCGTTTGCTCAGAATGCGGGGCCACTATATACAGGATAAGGCCCGAGTCGAGAGAGGGCATGTGGTGACATCCTTTATAAAGGATGTGACCCTCTCCGGTTTTCCTTTATATACCATAAAACGAATACTTAAGTAAATACAAACTCGGAGGTTTTAAAATGGTACAGGCTTATTGTGTTAAGTGTAAAGCAAAAGTAGAAGTCAAGGATGCACAGAAAGTCACCCTGAAGAACGGAAAACCTGCAACCAAGGGCACATGCCCAAAGTGCGGAACCAAAGTCTTCAGAATTGGTGGTTAAATACTCAATGGGCTTAACAAGCCCGTTTTATTTTTATTTTATTAGTGCTTTTTCTATTGTATTAGGATAGGGATGTGTTGAAAATGGCGCTGAGGCAGCCTATAGTATCGATACTGGGTCATGTGGATCACGGAAAGACAACTCTTCTTGATTACATTCGGGGAAGCATAGTGGCAAAAGGCGAGGCAGGCCGCATTACGCAGCACATAGGCGCAAGCGAGGTGCCAATAGATTACATCAAGAAGATGTCAGGTCCGCTTCTGAAAAAGATGAATGTCGATGTAAAGATACCCGGACTGCTGTTCATAGACACACCGGGACACGCTGCATTTACAACCCTGCGGAAAAGAGGCGGCGCTGTGGCTGACATAGGCGTCCTTATCGTCGACATAAACGAGGGGCTGCAGCCTCAGACTGATGAATCCATACGTTTCCTTAAGGAATTCAAGACGCCATTCGTGATAGCGCTCACGAAGATCGACAGGCTCACGGGATGGTTTCCAAACGAAGGTGACAGTTTTCTCTCAACATGGAACAAGCAGTCAAAAAGGGTAAAAGACGAATTCGAGAAGAAGTTCTATGCGATAGTGGGCCAGCTCTCCGGGCATGGCTTTGAGGTCGACAGATATGACAGGGTCACTGACTTCAGGAAGAAAATATCCATAATTCCCGTAAGCGGGATAACAGGGGAAGGGATACCGGACCTGCTCATGATGCTCACAGGACTTTCGCAGAGATTCCTTGAGAAGAGGCTTCATGTGACACCAGGAGAGGGAAAGGGCACTGTTCTCGAGGTCAAGGACTACAAGGGACTGGGCACAACAATAGATGTCATACTTTATGACGGGGAGATAAACACAGGCGACTGGCTTGTGATAGGTGTCAGGGACATGCTTGTTACCAAGGTCAGGGCACTCCTGAAGCCCAACCCAATGAAAGAGATAAGGGTCGAGAAGGCATTCAGGCCTGTGAAGACAGTGACAGCTGCATCAGGAATAAAGATAGCTGCACCGGAACTTGAGAAGGTTACCGCAGGCTCACCGCTGAGGGCAGTAAGCGATGAATCAAGAATTGAAGCTGTCAAGAAGGATATAGAGGAAGAGGTTTCCGAAGTCGAGATAGACACCGACAACGCGGGCGTGCTGCTTAGGGCTGACACGCTCGGCTCGCTTGAGGCACTTATCAAGACGCTGAAAGAGATTGACGTTCCCATAAGGAAGGCGGATATCGGCGATGTCAGCAAGCAGGATGTCATGGAGATTAAAAGCCTTCCGAATCCCATAATATTCGCTTTCAACGTCAAGGTCAGCCAGGAGATAGACACAATAGCAGGCGACAACAACGTCAAAATATTCTCTTCAGATATCATCTACAGGCTTCTTGAGGACTATGAGAAATGGATGAAGGACACAACAAAAAGAAAGGAAGACAGCCTCCTTTCCGGAATAAGCAGGCCCGGAAGGATAAGGATAATGCCCGGATACGTGTTCCGGCAGTGCAAGCCTGCGATAGTCGGGGTTGAGGTCATCAAGGGTATAATAAGGTCCAACAGCAGGCTCGTGAAGGACGGAAAGGACATAGGAGATGTGAAGGAACTCCAGGCTGAAGGGGAAAACGTCAGCGAAGGAAAAGCAGGCGACAGGCTGGCTGTCTCAATAGACGGTGGTATTGTCGGCAAAAACATAGATGAAGGCGATGAGATCGACATCAAGCTGATGAATCATGAACTGGATATTCTCAGGAAGCTCAGGCACAGGCTGAGGGGAGACGAGCTTGAGCTGCTTAAAGAACTTGAGGAATAAACGATACATTTAAGTTTGTTTTGGGATATGTATATGCATGAGTGCGGAAATGACTTCTTCCGGTTTTAAGATAAAGGTGCAGAATATCGTAGCTTACACTGTCCTCGAAGGAACGATATCCCTTGACGAGATGCTCCAGAAGGTTGACAATACTGAATGGCAGCCTGAGCAGTTCCCCGGACTTGTTTACAAGATAACAGACCCAAGGGCTTCTGCGCTCATATTCTCGCAGGGGAAGGTCGTATGCACAGGAACAAAGTCGCTGGAAGACCTTGATAAGGCCATGAAAAAGATAGTTGCCAACATGAGGAAAGCGGGAATAAAAATATCCACGAAATACACAACAAAGGTGGAGAACATAGTGGCTTCCACAAAGCTTGACACCGAACTCAGCCTTGACGAGATAGCACTGACGCTTGAAAACAGCGAATACGAGCCTGAACAGTTCCCGGGGCTTGTCTACAGGATAAACGAGCCGCGCGTGGCATTCCTGCTGTTCACATCCGGACGTGTCATATGCGCAGGCGCCCAGAAAGAAGAAGACATACACAAGGCGCTGAAGAAGCTGCAGAAAAACCTTGGCGAGATAGGCGTGAAAGTCAAGCCGGAACCTGATTCTAAGAAATAAAAGCCAAGGGAAACAAATAGAATAATGAATGATTTGTTCTGGGGAGCAGTGACATACACCGGCGACCCTGTACTCTGGTCATCCATTGTGATAATTCTGGTAGCGGTGCATTACCTCCTTGACAGGAAATACATAAAGTTCAGCAGATCGGAAAAGCACAGGAAGATGCTCAAGAATTTCCTGCTCCTGATAATACCGACACTTTTTATTTCATTGTTCGGGGCAGAGGCGCTAAAGCTCATATTCCAGGTTCCGAGGCCGTGCCTGCCGTGCCCGGCTCCTGACTGCAATCCCTTCTGCCTGGAAAGTTTCTCTTTCCCTTCGGGTCACATGTCAACAATGACAGGCGTGGCAACATCAATATTTCTTTTAATGAGAAGCAGAAAGAGATATCTTCCGATTTACATATTCCCGGCTCTCGTAGGCATTTCCAGAGTAGCGCTCGGTGTCCATACAATAGTGGATGTTATTGGAGGATTTGCTGTCGGCCTGGCAGTGACATTCATTGTCTGGAAAAACAGGGACAGCATATACAGGTGGGAAGACGAGGTAATATGATTCCTGCGGTCATATATTGTACCTGAGTATTCCTGCAAGCCCGCCCATTTCAAAAAGCTGCTCTCCCTCACGGCTGTCAGCGGATATTATCTCCATCTTCGAGCCGACGTTCTCTGCAAGGGAGTCCAGCTTCTCCAGTACATCGTTTTCTTTGGTCAGTTCCATTGAAGAACCGCATCCCGGGCACATGACAGCATCCTTCTTGTCCGGTTTTACAATTTTTCCAGTCTTTTTCCCGCATGAAGGGCATTCGAATTCGGCGTCAACCCATTCAAACCTGTCGGAAACCAGAAGAATGCCGACAGCACCTGCCTCTAAGGCGTGAAGTGTCTCTTTTATGCCGTAAACCGCGAGCCCCGAGTCCTTTGACAATTCCGTTAAGAATTTGTCCATAATCTTCCTTTCATGGGTGATGGAGGCCTCCGCGAGTATGTCCTCCCCCCTGACAATCATTTCCTCAAGTCCCGGCATCCCTGTGTATGAGGTGTCAACAACACCGAGAACCTTCGCCTTTATGTCTGTCGGAAGGAAGTCACCGTTGAAGAACATTTCCTTTATCGGCCCGGGTCCTCCTATTATTATCCCTCTCAGGTCTTCCATTTCCCTGAAGTATGATGTCGCTATCTCGCCGGCTTTTTTGAGGTGGTCATTCAGAAGCCCTTCCCTTACACGGGCATAACGTGCCTGAGACCATCCTCCCTTCTTGGTCTTGCCGGGAACAAGCGACTCTATATTCTTGAGCGGCTCAATCCTTTTTCCAACAAGTGTTCCTATATTCGCATCAGACTTGTCCAGCACAATGAGACCGTATACCTCCCTCTCGCGGAGCATGTATGTCAGGGGGTCGAGTATGAATGTCTGGTCGCACCTGTAAAGCCTCTGGTTGAGCTTTTCAGGAGGCTCTATTGCCCAGAGCTCCACGTCGCTCTCCCCTTCCTTTTCTGAAATGTTGCCGGAGAAAATTGCAAGCCCGTTCTCAGGGGCTCTCTTGTATAGTTTAAGGTGCTGATTTATTTTCTCAAGTGCTGTAAGGACATTCTTTCTCACAGCCTTTGATTTGATATTCACCGCGGTTCCCTGCTCCTGGCTTACCTGATTTGATATAATGTAGAGATTCAGTCCCGCGGGTACGTAGATGGTGACAAGCTCTGTATGCCTTCCCCGTATGGCGCCCAGCTTTTTCAGAAGCACCCTAAGCTTCTTCTGGGCTATTGTTTCTTTGTTCATGGAAACTCACGTAACTGTAAAAGTAATTAATTTTGAGACTGAGAGATTAAAAACTCTGTCCCAGAAGTTGTCAGGCGTCTTCTTCTGTTTCCTCAGGCTCGTCCGCCAGTCCCTTCCTCTGCTTGATTTTCCCTATCACTTCATTCTCAAGCTCCTTTGGAAGAGGTTCGTACGTAACGTCTATGAGCCAGAAGAATCCCTGGCCGCCTGTACCTGATTTCAGCGATGAATTGAAGCCGAACATATCAGCGACAGGAAGCTTTGCCTTTATGACAGTGGCTCCCCTCTCCTCGTTCATCTCGACTATCTGGCCCCTTCTGTTCTGGATTTCTTTCATTGCACCGCTGAGCTGCTCGCTCGGAACGTCTATCCTGATGATCTGCTTCGGCTCCAGTATGAATGCCTTTCCCGCTACCATAGCCTGCCTGACAGCAGACCTGACAGCCGGTATGACCTGTGCAGGCCCTCTGTGGATTGCATCCTCATGAAGCTTTGCATCGACAATCTTTATCATAACACCACTGACAGGCTCCCTTGCAAGCGGTCCCTGATCCATGGAATCAACGAATGACTGCTTGAGCATCTCCATTACCTCAAGTATGGAATTGACACCCCGTGTGGCGTCAAGGAATATGTTCCTGTTGTGTATGAGCTTGATTTTCTTGACCTCGTCCCTTTCCATTCCCAGTCCTACAAGCTTCTCGACAAGGTCCAGGTCCTTTTTCTTTACTTCGTAATCTGAAGAGATGTCTCCTGCAGCCATCGCCTTCATGACTGCATCAGGTACTGGTTCTGCTGTCATGTAGAATCGGTTGTGCCTGTTCGGCGACTTGCCCTCGAAAGCCTCGCCGCATGCCTGCTTGACTGATTCCTTGTAGATGACTATAGGCGGTGAGACATTGACTTCTATTTCTGCATCATGAAGAGGCCTCTCTATCTTGGCGTCTATGTGAAGCTCTCCGAGTCCGGAAACAAGATACTCGCCGGTTTCCTCGTTTATGTGGACTACGAGTGTCGGGTCCTCCCTGCTTGTCCTTCTGAGGAATTCTATAAGCTTTGCGAGCTGCTTGGGCTGCTTCGGCTCGATAGCCTTGGTTACAACCGGTTCGAATATATGCTTTATCCCCTCGAAAGCGTTGATTGAGTATCCGCTTTCCGCAAGGGTCTCTCCGGAGTATGCGCTCTTGAGACCTACAATGCCTACGATGTTGCCTGCAACAACTTCATCCATGGTAACCCTCTGCGCGCCCTTGTAAACAGAAACCTGCTGGACCTTTTCCTTCTTCTGCGAACCGACAAGCTGCAGCTCCTGGCCGCCCCTTATTTTTCCAGAGAAAATCCTGACTGTGGCAACATAACCTGCGTGCGGGTCCGGGTAGACCTTTGTGACAACAGCCGCAAGATGCCCGTTCGGGTCGCAGTTCTTCATTGACTCGCCCACAGGGCTTTTATTATCGTCATTGGGCCATATTTTCTCTATCCTGTATTTCTGGGCCTGAAGCGGATTGGGAAGATGCTTGATTGCCATCTCCAGTACAACTGCATGAAGAGGAGCCTTCTTTGCGAGCTCCTTTTCCTCTCCAGCGTTTGTCATGTCTATTATGTCCTTGAACGACATATTCGTCTCCTTCATCTTCGGCACTGAAATCGCCCAGTTCCTGAGAGCAGAGCCGAAAGCGACGCTGCCGTCCAGCACATTGACAGTGTACTTGTCGGCGTATTCCTTCTCCGCGTATTTCTGGATAAGCATGTTCACCTCAGTGATTATTTTCTTGAATCTCTCTTCCATCTGCTGTGGGGTGAGCTTGAGCTCCTTGATCATCCTGTCTACCTTGTTGATGAAAAGGACGGGCCTGACCCTTTCCTTAAGAGCCTGCCTGAGGACTGTCTCGGTCTGGGGCATGCAACCCTCTACAGCGTCAGCGACAACAACAGCGCCGTCAACTGCACGCATGGCACGGGTGACATCACCGCCGAAGTCCACGTGACCCGGGGTGTCTATGAGATTGATGAGATAATCAGTGCCCTTTACGGTGTGAACCATGCTTACATTAGCTGCGAAGATTGTTATTCCCCTTTCCTGCTCCTGGTCCACGGTGTCCATGAAGAGCTGCTTTCCCGCAAGATCCTCTGATATCATACCCGCGCCTGCAAGAAGGTTGTCGGAAAGCGTTGTCTTTCCATGGTCTATGTGCGCGATTATTCCGATGTTTCTTATCTGCTCCGGTTTGCTCTGAAGTTCTTTTACAGTTGAAGTCAAATCGCTTTTTGCCATGGGAATCACTTAATCATATAGTTAAAAAAAGCTGGTATTCAAATCTACCTTGCTCCCTCCGCTTCCTTCTCTATCCTGTTCCTCTCCCTTATCGGAAGCGTCTTCGGATCATTGTCCGCAATGGCCATTATCTCGCTGGCGATTGTCTGGCCGAGTGTCTTCTTGGACTTGAAAGTTGACCTGTATATGCCCTGGGTTATGAGCCTGAGCGCAAGGTCCACCCTTCTCTGCGGGGATGTTATCACAGCCTTCCTTGCTATTATTCCCCCAAGCTGGTAAGCAGTTATCTCCTCGAAAAGGGCTGCATTCTCAAGAGCTTTTACAAAGACATGGATGGGATTGGTGTTTGTCTTTTTCTCTATTAGATCGAAAGCCTTCATTGTCTCCTTCATTATTGTCTGGTAGTTGCCAGGGAACTTTCCGGAGCTTACCTTGTGCCTCTTGTTGGAATGTCCTGTAACCTGAAGCTTGTTCATGAACCTCTCTATTATGTTCATTTCATTCTTGCGGAAATCTCCGCTCTTCCTTCCGAATGTCCTGGGAACAATAATCGGCCTGAGGTTTATATACTTCACAAGACCGGGGTCTTCAACCTTTGCTTCACTTATGTCCCACTTATCGAATAATAGCATATCATCACCTTAAGCTGTCTTTGGCTTGTCCTTCTTTCCTTTAAGCAGTTCATTGAGCGAGGCTCCGTTGACTTCTATCACCTTGTATTTTATGCCGTGCATGGAACCGACTGCAGATTTCTGCGAGCCTCCTATGCCGGCAAGCGTCACCTCGTCGTGCTCGTCTATGAACCTGATAGCATTGGTTCCAGGCACGAATGCTGTCACCTGGATGCTGTTCTTTATGAGCTGCACCCTTACGCATTTGATTATTCCGGAGTGCGGCTGCTTCTGTTCGACACCCTTCTTCTTGAGGACGATGCCACGGCCTATTGGTGCTCCCTCAAGCGGGTCCTTCTTCCATATCTTCAGAAGCTTTTTCTTTCCTGCCTTGGAGGCCCACCTAAGCTTCTTCCTCTTCTTGACCAGGTTTCTTGCTGCAAATTCTCCCATTATCTCAGCCTCAGGTAATTTATTTTGAAGTGCCTGTTTAAAAATTCCTTCATAATCTTGATGTTCCTTCCGCTCCTTCCTATAACAACTGACCTTTCGCTGCTCGGCAGTGTCACTGTCACAGCGTCATTCGCTACATCCACGTTTTTTGCGGCCGGTATCATGCTTTTCACCATCTCTTCAATGTTCTGGGAAAACTCGAATACCTTCACGGTCTTCCCGAGCATCTTGCTCACTGATTTTATTACAGCTCCGTTCCTTCCTATCGCGAGTCCGGATTTCCCCTTTTCAACCATGAAGTACACGCCGCTCTCGTCACGGATGCAGTCCTTTACATGGACTTTTGTCACCCGCTCGAAAACCGCAATGTCCCTTATGTTCTGCGTCTCGAGTTTTATCGCCATAGTCAACATCTACTTCTCTATTCCTAATATCATGATTTTAAAAGGCTTGCCGCAAAGCTGCCCCAGGTCTGCGGAATTCCCCTTGAATCTGCTGACATGCACTTTGGAAATCCTGCTGTAATATTCCAGTTCCTTCATGAGCACAGCCGGGCAGTTCGATGGGCACACAATACCCGACAGCCTGCCGTTTTTGACAGCCTTTATGACGCTTTCCTTTCCTATCACAGTCTTTCCTGCCTTCAAAGCGTCCTTCACAGTCTGTTCTGAACTCATAAAAATCACCTAATAGACATAACCGAGAAGCTTCCCGCCTACGCCTTTCTCCTTTGCTTCCTTGTGCGATATGACACCGCTGGATGTACTTACCAGAAGCAGTCCAAGCGCAGCTGCCGGAAGGAATCTCTTCTCCCAGGATATGAAATCCGCCTTGCTTACTGAGAACCTTGGCTTGATGGCGCCGCAGCTGTTTATCTTTCCGATGAGCTTTATCTTGAACTTTCCGCCGCGTCCGTCTTCAACAGCCTCGAACTCGCCTATATACTTCTCCTTCTGCATTATCAGGAGTATGTTCTTGACAAGGTTCGACGCTGGCGTAGTGCATTCCGTCTTGCCTATGGACTCCGCGTTCTTCAGTATCGAGAACGTATCCGCAATTATGTCATGTCTCATAATAATCAATCATACTTCCTGAAACCGAGCTTCTTTGCCTCTTCCCTGAAACACTGCCTGCAGTACTGGAGACCATACTTGTTTATAATGCCTTCGGTCTTCCCGCATACCCTGCACTGGGTCGCATTCCTGCCGGTTTTCCTGTCCCTAGGCTTGTTGTGTTTCATGAACTTTGCAAGTTTCACTTTCTTGCTCGCAATCTGCTTCATAGCGTTTTTGAAACTCATAGTAATCACTGTTGCATCCTATTTAAATATTATACGACATCGACGCCGAATTCCTTCTTTACCCACTTGATTGCTTCCTCGGCTTTTATGATGTGCTCCTTGCCCAATTTAGACCTTGAGTACTTCCTCTTCCTGACCCTGTATCCGGGCCTCTCAAGAGTCACAGCAACATCAAAACCCATAATGCCTATGTCAGGCTCGTACTGGACACCGGGTATGTTTATGTATTCCTCGATTCCGAAAGAGAAGTTTCCGTTCTCGTCAAAGCTCGATGCCTTTATCCTGTTCTCAAGTGACTTGAAAAGTCTTACGAGAAGCTCCCGTGCATCATTTCCCCTCAGTGTTGTCATGACTCCCATCTCCCTGCCCTTTGCAACGCCGAATGTATTCCTCTTGTGCGATGATGTCTTGACGATATGCTTGCCTGTTATTATCCCGAGAAGGTTCTTTGCCTTCTCAAGCTCAGGTCCTGGAACACCTGTTGACATGTTGATTGTGATTTTTTCTATCCTTATCTCTTTCATGGAATTCATTTCATATCACCTACGAGCACGTATTCCTTCAGGGTCTCTATTTCACAGTCCTTTGTAGTGACTACGACCCTGCTCTTCTCAAACATGGTTTTCCTGTCATGTATAAGCTTTATCTTTCCTTCAGCGCCTATGTTGTTTCCTGCTATCACAACAGCCTTCTCTCCTTCCTTGAGTTCGAAGTGCTGGAGTATCTTCTGCGAAGGGAGTTCTATAAGAACTGAGTCCCCTGGCTTGTATTTGCTCTCCTTTCCAAGAACTATGATGCGGCCGTCGTGAAGGCTTATCTGAACTTTCCCCCCGTTTATGACATTCTTTCCCTTTATCATGCAGAGTTTCTTTGATGAATCCGCTTCCTTGATTTCCTTCAGCTCCAGTCCTTTCTTTGACGGGAATGCCCTGTAATGCTTCTTTATTTCAGGAAAGCTCACAACATCCATAAGGCCTATCGCTCTCTTGTCATCCTTCACTCTTTTCTTGTCCACGAAGACACTTCCGCCCTTTACAATCTGCTCTGCTTCTTTGGCGGTCTCGGCATATCCCATAACATCCCTGATGACTACCCTGAGCGCAATGCTCCTGCTCTTTGGATGGGGACCAGGAGATGTCGTAACAACGAACTTCTCCTTCTTCCTTGCAACCGGCCAGAACTTCGGCATCGTGTATCTCTTCATGTGCATAATTATTCACCCTTCTTTTTTGTCTTTGCTTTCTTTTCTTCCTTTTTGTCTTCTTTCATTGCAGCCTTCTTAGCATTCTTTGCTTCATCTTTGACAGCGCTTCCTGATCTTTCAATCACAGCCTGCCTGAGCTTGTCATCAAGCTTGAGGTCTGTTATCTGGAGGTTTGATGCCCTGAACGGCTTCTGAACCTCTGAACCATCAACTTTCTTTACTTTGAGTCCTTCTATATAAACCTTCTCCCTGCTTATGTCAACCCTTTCAACTGCGCCAGTCTTTCCCTTAAGGTCGCCTCTTGCCACGAGAACCCTGTCGCCCTTCCTGATGACCATTGACCTTTTTCCGTATCTTTCCCTCAGGCCTGGCACAAGATTGACAGAAAGGAACTTCTTCTTAATATGAAGCGGAGCATTTTTCCTGTATTTTCTCTGTTTCCTTGGCTGCTCGCTTGAAATCCATTTCGATGACCATGCATTTTTCATAATAATACCTTAAACCACTGTGCTCGCTATCTTTCCCACGGTTTTGAATCTCTCGACAACTTCCTTTGCTATCGGACCTTTTATCAGTGAAGCAGTGGGGTCAAACTTGTCGTTTATCACAACACCTGCATTGTCCTCGAAAGACACGCGCATTCCGTTTGGCCTCTTGAATTCCATTCTCTGCCTTACGATTACAGTCCTGAATACCTGATGACGGACCTTTTCGTTCCCGCTCTTCACCCTGCTCATTACAACATCAGCTATGCCTGCAGTGGGCCTTGTCCGTCTCTTTCCCTTGAATCCCAGAACAGAAATCACCTCGAAAAGGTTTGCGCCGCTGTTGTCAGCGCATTTCATGACAGTGCCTATCTGTATTCCCTTTGTCCTGCTTGATGATACCGCTTTCATTCTTTCACCACATTCTTTGAGATAACAACGAAGCTCTTGGTCTTTGAAAGCGGCCGGCACTCTGCTATAAGAACTGTCTCACCATCCCTTGCGTGTATGCATGGAGGATTGTGAGCTGTTATCCTCGATTTTCTCCTTTCATATCCCTGATACTTCGGAACGAACTTTGGATATCCTCTCTCAATGATAGCTGTAGTACTGGTTTTGGAAGAAACCACCTTTCCTTCTATCACCCTGCCCCTGACTGAAAGCTTCCCGTGCCATGGACAGTTCAAGTCCTGACATGACTTCTCAGGTGCATTTGCTCCGATACCGATGTCCTTTTTCATTTAATCACTTAACTGTTAATCCAATGTCTTGAATTTATAGATTAAATATCTTTTTAAGACTTTCGCCCTTTTTATTGTTTTCCGCTGTTTTCGAACCGCACTTCAGTCCCTGCACAATGCATGATGAAAATGCAGGCGGAGTCTGTTTATTTCCATGACTATGGAAGAAAACATATAAATATAAATATGTTTTATAATAAAGTCCACAGGGCTGCATATATACGCATAGTATATAGTACCCTGACAAGCAAAGGATTTACATAGGAGGAGATAAAATGGCAGAAAAGCCACATATAAACATAATAACCGAAGGTCATGTAGACCACGGTAAGTCAACATTGTTAGGCAGGCTTCTATACGATTCTGGTTCACTTCCTGAGCAGGAAATGAGGAAACTCAAAGAACTTGCAAAGGAGCTGAAGAAGGAAACGTTCGAGTTTGCTTTTGTTATGGATAATCTCAAAGAGGAGAGAGAAAGGGGTGTCACAATAGACCTTATGTACAAGCCCATTATAACGGACAAATACTACTTTACAGCAATCGACTGTCCGGGCCACAGGGACTTTGTCAAGAACATGATAACCGGCGCCAGCCAGGCAGACGCTGCAATTCTTGTTGTGTCATGCAAGGACGGCGTTCAGGAGCAGACAAAGGAACACCTGTATCTGTCCAAGGTTCTCGGCATCAATCAGATGATTGTAGCTGTGAACAAGATGGACGAGGTCAGCTATGAACAGGCGAAGTTCAATACGGTCAAGGAGCAGGTAACAAAGCTTCTTACATCCATTGGTTACAAGGTTGACCAGATACCGTTCATTCCGGTATCAGCTTACATTGGAGACAATGTAGCAAAGAAGTCAACAAACATGCCATGGTACACAGGAGACACGCTTCTGCAGACAATGGACAATCACATAAAGCCTCCGGAAAAGTCATCTACCAAGCCGCTAAGGCTTCCGGTACAGGATGTCTACTCCATCACTGGTGTAGGCCTTGTCCCAGTAGGTAGGGTCGAGACCGGCGTGCTTAAGGTTGGCCAGAAGGTCGCAATAGAGCCTTCCGGAACAATAGCCGAAGTGAAGTCCATGGAGATGCACCACAAGCCTCTTGAGCAGGCAACCCCTGGTGACAACATAGGATTCAACCTCAAGGGCGTATCCAAGAAGGACATCAAGAAGGGTGACGTTCTTGGACCTGTAGACAACCCGCCGACAGTCGCGAAGGAGTTCACAGCACAGATAATCGTGCTCCAGCATCCGACTGCCATAACAAAGGGCTACACTCCGGTCTTCCACATCCACACAGCTCACGTAGCTGGAAGGATTGTAGAGATCGTCAAGAAGCTTGACCCCAAGACAGGTGCCGAAGTAACTGAGAACAAGGAAATTCTCAAGACCGGTGACGCTGCAATCGTAAAGATACAGCCAATCCAGCCGGTAGCAATCGAGAAGCAGTCCGATTATCCGGAACTTGCCAAGTTCGCTATCAGGGACATGGGCAAGACAGTTGCTGCAGGTATCTGCATAGACGTTGTAAAAGCAAAGTAAGGGCGCAAGCCCCCTTTGATTTCTTTTTCTTTTCTTTCGATAGCGGGCTGCGGCCTCACAAAAAAAGATTCTCAAAGTATTTTCCAAGCTCGACCGCCAGTACTGCAGGATTGCCGCTGAAGGCTCTCCCGCCTGCGTCCCTGTAGTATACGTATTCAGCGTTGTTGGATATGCCGTCGTGGTAGACCCTATTTATGTTGCAGTGCTTCTCTGAGAGCGTCTTGCTTTCGATGTCCCTTATCGCCAGTATAAGCTCGTCTGTTCCCATGTCCGAGAGTGTCCTGACATCATGGAACGCGAATATCTCATCGAAAGGTCCGTCTTTTTTATACATCCGGAGGCAATCACTTTTACTGTCGTATGAGAAGGGCTCAAGCTTGTCCCTTTTCCTGTACTTCTCGAGAGCCTTCTTTGCCTTGTAGCTGACGAGCCCGTTTATCCTTTTATCCGGGTCGACCACTGCAATTTTCATGATTAGACGTTAACACAAAGAAATAAAAACATCTTTTTCGTGAACATTTTTTCTAAAAAAGGTTCAGCGCCGAGGGCAGGATTTGAACCTGCACGCCCAAAAGGGCATCCGCTTTCGAGGCGGACGCATTGAACCGGGTTCTGCCACCTCGGCATTTTCAGGTAAAGTTAGTTATCATTTTAACAGTTATATATAGATAATATACTAACCGTGATGAAGAGTTTCACACCAAAGCTTAAATACCTGAATGGTTGTTAAGATTTTACTATGACATACACGCTGATTGTCACGGAGAAACCATCAGCCGCCAAGAGGATAGCCAGTGCCCTCTCTCAGGGGGAAGTTGAAAAGAGGGGCGGAAAAGGCACTTCCTATTATGTGATAAACCGTGACGGAAAGGAGCTTGTCATTGCTCCCGCAGTTGGTCATCTTTTCGTGCTTGATGAAAAAAACAGCGGCGCGAGATGGGAATATCCGGTCTTCACAGTTGAATGGAAGCCCACTTATACCAGAAAGGGAAGCGAATGGGCCAAGAAATATTTCGACAGCATGAAGAAGGTTGCTGAGGGCGCAAGCGAGTTCATATCAGCATGCGACTATGATATCGAGGGTTCGGTTATAGCTTTCAATATACTCAAGCACATAGCGGGTGTTGAAGACGGAAAAAGGATGAAATTCTCAACACTCACAACGCCTGACCTTCTGAATGCTTACGATAGAATGACAGAGCATCTGGACTTCCCGCAAATAGAGGCAGGACTTACACGACACCAGCTGGACTGGTACTTCGGCGTCAACATGTCCCGGGCATTAACACTTTCACTGGAAAAAGCAGGCGGCTTCAGAACGCTTTCAACAGGAAGGGTTCAGGGACCGACCCTTGCACTCCTTCTTGAAAGGGAGGAAGAGATTGCTGCATTCAGACCACAGCCGTACTGGGAGGTAGAGCTCAAAGGGGATGTAAAGGAAGGCGATATAACTGCATATCACGAAGAAGGAAAGTTCTGGAAAAAGGATTCTGCGGAAAAGGTGATGGAGGTATGTAAAGGCAGGAACGGTAAGATATCCAGGATAGAGAAAAAGAAGCAGCAATATTATCCCCCGACACCGTTCGACCTCACCACACTGCAGAGGGAAAGTTATGCCTTATTTGGATTTTCACCAAAAATCACTCTGGAGATAGCACAGTCTCTCTACGAGCAGGCTGTCATAAGCTACCCGAGAACCAGCAGCCAGAAGCTTCCTCCGGCAATAGGATACAAGTCCATACTGAAGAAGCTTGGTTCGAGCATAGAGTACAGCGACCTCTGCGAAAGGCTGCTTAAGAAAGAGAAACTTTGGCCGAATCAGGGAAATAAGGATGACCCCGCCCACCCTGCAATATTCCCAACAGGAAACAGGTCCAAAGAAATGAACGGATACCAGAAGAAGCTGTATGACCTCATTGTGAAAAGATTCCTCGCGACATTCTCAGACCCATCGATAAGGGAGTCCGTGAAAGCCACGATAGCAGTTGAGAATGAAAAATTCTCGGCAAACGGCGTGACAACAATCGAGCAGGGCTGGATGGAATTCTATGCCCCATACACAAGGATAAAGGAGATACTGCTGCCGAAGATGGAGGAAGGAGAGATTGTCAATGTCAAGAAACTCAGCATGCTTGAAAAGGAGACACAGCCTCCGAGCCGCTACAGCCAGGCATCAATACTCAAGACCATGGAAGACCTCGGACTCGGGACCAAGGCCACAAGGGCGAACATCCTCGACACACTTTATGAAAGAGGATACATAAAGGACAAGGCAATAGCTGTGACAGAGCTCGGAAGCGCGGTTGTCAAGTCACTTGAGAAGCACTGCCCGGAGATAATTTCAGTTGACCTTACGAGAAGATTCGAGGAAGACATGGAAAAGGTCATGACAGGGGAAAAGAAGAGGGCTGACATAATAAAGAGCGCCGAGGACGAGCTCAGCAAGATACTCGCAAAATTCAAAACAGAGGAAGCCCAGGTCGGGGAGGAGATAAAGAACGCTGTTGCTGAATATGAAAAAGTAAAGAACAATGTCGGTGCCTGTCCGAAATGCAAAAAAGGCAGCATGATGGTCATACATTCCCAAAAGACAGGCAAGAGGTTCGTCGGCTGCAACAACTATCCTGACTGCAGGAATTCAAAACCCCTTCCCCAGAAAGGTTCGCTTTCTGTTGTCTCGCAGAAATGCCAGTGCGGGCTGAACCTTGTTGAAGTGAAGTCAAAGGGAAGGCGTCCATGGAAGATGTGCATAGAGCACGGTTTCGACTACAGCAAGAAGGACTTTAAAAAAGCCAGTGACAAAGATAGTTCATGAAGTGCCCGTCGTGCAAAGAAGAGCGTCTGAGCCTCTGGATGGGCGGCCAACTCGGGATGATATATTTCTGCAAGAACTGCGGTTACAAAGGACCGATTGCTATCGATGACTCTAAATGAACCTTCCGCCTGACGGCTTTATCCCATTATTCACTATCTCGAACTTGACAGACTTGCCCTCATGTATCCACCTGTGCTTTACAACAGTCGCATTCCTCTCGGACATCTTTCCTGTCCTCTCAAGGAATATGACAGCCTTCGCCCAGTATTTGACTGCATCCCCGCCGACTATTTCATTGTTTTCAGTGTCCCAGTTCTTGTATGTATGCGAGGTGACTATTACAGGTATGTCCTTCTCCCTGGCGATTGCCGAGAGTATGGACATCTGCTTGCTCAGTTCCCTGTTGGCTTCAAGGGCCTCCTTCTCCGGGTCAGAATACTCGAGCCTGTAAAGCGCTGCAGCTGAATCCACGACTATCAGGTCTGCCTGGACATCCTTCAGGCTCTTTATCATCCGGCTCTGCTCCTTGAAGTCTTTCGGCTCAAGCATGGTTATGCCATTCACGTGCTCCGGATTGTCTGAAAGCTGGCTGAATCTCTCATGCGAGAATCCGCCTTCAGTATCCAGAAAGACCACCTTTCCGCCGCCTTTTACGACCTCAAGCGCTGAAATAAGGCATATGTTCGTCTTCCCTGTTCCGGGTGCGCCATAGAAATTCGTGAGGGCGCCGTGCTCTATGCCTTCCATAAGGCTGCTGAGAGGCTGGGGAACAGAAATCTTTTTCTTCATGTCAGATAATTCTCTGCGAAATTTTTAAATTGAAAGGCGGGTTCGCATACCTGATTGGCTATTTGCTCAGGGCGCTTTTGTAGACCTTCTCCGTGGCTCTTCCGCATGACTTGAGGGAGAACCTGCTCATCACGAGGTTTCTCCCCTTCTTCCCCTTCTTTTCTATCCAGGAATCGTCATTTATACGGTTGAGAACAGCTTCTGCTATTGCCCTTGGTGAACCTGGCTCCACCAGTTGTCCGACATCGCTGCTCACTATCTCCGGGATGATGCCGACCTTTGTGGCTATCACAGGCGTGCCCAGTGCAAGCGATTCAACAGAAACCATGCTTGAATGTTCCTCCTGAACAGTCGGCGTGACGAATATGTCCGCAGTGCTGTAAAGCTTTATCAGTTCTTTCGTAAGAATCCATCCCACTATCTTGGTGTTTTTGAGGCCATTCTTCTTTATAATCCTCTCCATCTCTTTCTGATAAGGGCCGTGTCCGGTTATCAGCGTGACTATGTCGGGGTCTTCCTTTTCATACATTTTTGCGGCATCGAGAAGATACCTGAACCCCTTTTCCCTGACGAATGTGCCTGAACTGTAGACAATTTTCTTTCCTTCGCATCCGTATCTTCTCTTTGTCGCGGCTTTTATCCTGTCGCTTTGCGGTCTGAACTTCTCGGTGTCGACTCCGGGATACACAACCTTCATCTTCCCTCCCGAAAGCCCGAATTCCTTCATGAGGATGCCCTTGGTGAACTTGCTGTTCGCTATGACCTTCTTGGACTCCTCAAGGCCAACACGCGCAACCTCGAAATTCCTTTTGCTTTCAAGTGATGACAAAATGCCGTTTCCGTGGGCAGTCACAACATAAGGGGTTCCTGTCATTTTTCTCGTCAGGTATGCTGAAAATGGGAGGATGCTGACGTGATTGGCGTGTATGATATCGAGCTTGTTCTTCTCGCTCATTTTTATGCCGCACTCGGCAAACCTGCGTATGAGGTCAAAGAATTTTGTGTCGCTTATCTGGGAAAGCTTTACCTTGCTGTTTATGTCGCTTCTGCCTTGGTAGACAGGTATCTGGTACGGGACATGTACATATTTGAGATTCACGCCCTGAAGAACGGAATTCTTGGAACGCATCGCTTCGACAAGGTGTATCGTGTGCTTCCGTGCCTTGAAATATTTCAGAAGTGTCTGCATATACCTGCCAGAACCCCTTCCCGCAAGGCGGTGAAGATACAGATAGCAAATATTCATGATTACGTTTTGCGATTATAATTTAAAAAACAGTACCAGTAGAGACATCATTCAGCAGTCATACATTTTGGGTTACGTTGTCATTCCTCTACGAAATCTGTTTTTATTCCCACCTTGTTGAGCTTCTCTTTCAGTGATTTCACTGATGACTGTATTTCCTTTATGCTGTTAGAACCCGTGCATATGATTTTTCCCTTCTTCAGGATGAGGAACTCGGATTTCGGTTCAGTGGTCCTGTATACAACACCCTCAATCTTCTCAGGGTCATACTCAGCACCTTCAAGGAGTTCTGCAACCTTTTCCAGTTCAAAAGGCGCTGTCATCCTGAATGCAGCGACTATCTTCTCTATGGTGATTTCAGGGTCATCAGGGACAACCACCCCAAGCTGTCCTATGCGTTCCACCACCTGGTCTATTGCAATCTTGGCCTGCTGTATGCTCTTTGAGCCTGTGCAGACGATTTTACCTGAAGGAAAGACCAGTGCTGTTGCTTTTGGCTCACGGAGCTTGAATACAACGCCTTCAGTATGCTCGGCATCGTAGCCTGCCTCATCATTCTCGCTGACAAGCTTTTCAAGCGGTATATCTGCATCCAAATCCGTGACAGCTGTCACATCTTCTATATGAACAGGCAAAACACTCATAAGCAACACTCTTTTTATGGTTTCCGTAGAATATAATATTATGGTGAAGAAAAAACTTTACCTTTATTCGAATGCTATATCCCTTCTGCTGGGAATAGTCCTGTGCTCTGTCACATACGGGATGGCAGGCATTCCTGTTGCAATTGTTGCGCAGATAGGCATGGGTATCGCACTCCTTTTGGGTTTCATACCAGTTGCAGGAGTATTCATATACGGATGGCTCATGTGGTTCAATTTCATGCCGTGGCTCGTAGCGACATTCGGAATCGAGTGGGCATGGTCCATCAATGCGATGTTCGTACTCAACCTGATTGTGTCAATAGGCTGCACAATACAGGCCATAATAAGGATATTCACAGTCTGGTGGAGAGTAGGAAATTCGTAAGCACATTCTTCCAAAAGGCTGATATCCAAAATTGTCGTCGTTTTTCGCGAACGTTTTTACATGACTTGAACAGAAAAAGGTTCTTTTCCCCGAGCGCTTTTTAAAAAGGGCTCTACTTCTGGAATTTTCCGACTCTCTGGATCATGTCCACATGCGTCAGGAACAGCGACCTGCAGCAGTACCTGTCGATGCCAAAGCCGTCAAGAACCTTCTTTGCGTCCTCGCCCTTCTCTGTTCTTGCCTTGAATTCTTCCCAGAACTGGCCGAGAGGCTTTCCGCAGGTCATGCATCTAACAGGTATAATCATAGTTTCACCAATCTCTATATAATCAGCACAAGCCTTTAAATGTTTTTCAGAAAAAGCTTACCTGCCCCTTGTGCCGTTCCTGTTCCTGTACGAATTCGGCCTGCCGTTGTTCCACTTCCTGTCTATGGATGTCCTGAAAGTTGCTGTAGCCCAGGGACGGATGCTCCTGTCGAGGCCTAAGTTGAACGCCACCCTGCCGTCGTTGTACCTTGATGTATTGTCGGTGTTGTTGCCCTGCAGTGTTATGGAGCCGCCGTCAAACAGCCCGTCGTTGTACCTGTAGCCTGCGCCAAGAATAATATCACCCAAGAGATGCGTATACGCATTGAACCCGCCGCCAACGCCGTTGTACTTGTCTCCGTTTATGAAAAGGTCGACTCCGCCGTCACCGATGAGGAGTGTCAGCATAGCCTTTCCACCGATTGCCTCGAACTCCTTGCCGATGACACCGCCTTCGAAGTGGACGTCTTCCCCAAAGCTCTTGGAAATTCCGGTCTCCCAAATCGGGAACATGCAATCATTCTCCTCCTCGTTATCCTCTGTGGCTGACATGACAAATTTCATGTACAAAGGAATAATGCGTGAATAGTAAGATGTGTTCACATCCACACCAGGCCTGAAAAGGTCGTATGTCCCTCTCTGCATGTCCATTGTCCCCGATCCCTCTATCAGGAACCTTGAATCGGGCTTTACGGCACCCTCCAGAAAGACGGGAGACTCATACCTGAGCGGCTCCTTGGGAATGTATCCGACATCCTGTGCTTCAGAAGCATAAGGCAAAAGACAAAGTCCTGCACCTGCAGCCGTCAGGCCCACGTTCCTCGCAGCCCTCTTCGCAGGGTTATCAGTATAATTCATTTTCATAAATAATCACAAACATACTTTAGTGGAAACTTTTATAAACCTTTCTATTTTCTTCACTTATGGGTAGCACTTCTTCGTTTATTTCCCGAACTGGGTATGGTTGTCCTGAAGTTGAACGAAGGTATCACGTGGCCCTTGCTGTCGATTCCCAACCTCAGGTCGACTCCGCGCTTGCCCCAGCCGAGCGATGCGTTCCTGAACTTTCCTTCGTCCACATCCATCGAGAGCGCGAAGGTGTTGCCATTCTTCCCGGTGAAGCCCAGATTCGTGTACAGGTCCCATGTAATGTTCTTGGTAAACGTCGGCTTTCCGTTATCAGCTACTAGCTTCCTTCCGATTCCGGGATGGATATCCATTAAATAATTACCGCCTGCTGCCCTGTCAAGGATTATCGTGGTGTACGCCTTGATGCCCTTGAACTGATGCATCCTTCCTTCGGCCAGCACCCTCCAGTGGAAGCTGCCTTTATCGTTATGGGAATGAATGCCTAAGCCCCATGAGGGAATCATATCAATGGCATAGTCTCCCCAGTAAGTGTCTATCTCCCCGTATATGGGTATCTTCCTGTCCAAAGAATAACTGGCCGAAATGTCGGCATAAGGCCTCGGGAGTCCTATGTCCAGCCATTCATCCATGAGAACTGTCATCTCGAGCACTGGTGCATTCATCCCCCCATCGAACTCCGGGGATACGGCTGTGTAGTACGGATGCTGCCTGTGTCCGTAATTGAGTTCCCTCTCAAAGTAATACGCTGGGGAGAAGTACTGGGCGCTCGCATCATCGACCGAGCCGGCGACAGCACCTGCAAGAAGTCCTGCACCAGCAACAATGTTTTTCATGTCTGATTAATGATGCTAACTTTTTTAAGGATTAGCGCACCATGCGGAGTGGCTCAGCTGGATTCCGGAGACGGGGGGTCTGTTTCCTCGAGAATGGACCTGCAGAATGTGCAGTACCTTGCAAATCTGTTCATATTGCCTTCCCTGTCTGTGATTATCCTGAACCTTGAGCCGCATACAGTGCAGTTGCACTTGACATCATTAACCACGCATAATCACCAGTTATTTCTTTGGAAAGTTTATTTATAAAACTCTCATGCACCGGAAACTGTATTAACTTTCAGTGCTTCTTCAGCTCTTTGATCAGCGCGTCCATCACTGCTTTCCCGTCAACTGCCCCGCGGACCTCTTTCATCACGAGCCCCATGAGCACCTTCTCCCTTCTCGGATGATTAAGAATCTCCTTCTTTTCTGATATTATTTTCCTTATCACTGCCGAGAGGTCTGAATTGCTCACTGTCTTCATCTTTCCTGTTATGCCGTCAACAGTAATATTGGGATTTTTTGCTATCTCCCTCAGCACATCAGGAATGGCTTCCTTGGCTATCTTTCTTGACGAAACCAAGCCGAAGAGGTCCCTGAGATGGACTGGTGTTATGTTGTCAGTCTCGTGACCTTCCCGCTCTATCTCCCTGAATGTGGATGTTATTGAAGTGGACACTATTCCCGGGTCGTTCTTTGCGGCAAGGCTCTCGAATATATCATCCCTCCCGCTTTTCACTACCTGCTGTGCTATGCCTTCGGAAATGCTGTATTTCCTGGAAATCCTCTTTATTTTCCTGTCCCATGTCTCCGGAAGGTTCTTTCTGGTTTCCGAAAGCATCTCCTTTGTCACGCTTATGGGGGCTACGTCGGTTTCAGGATACATCCTTGCGGAGCCTGCCATCGGCCTCATGAACTCCGTGTCGCCGTTCTCCAGGGCTCTTCTCACTTCCATTGGTATGCCGCCTATGAACTGGTTTATCCTTTCCTCGAATGCTTCCCCTGTGGCAACAGCAATATCCTTTTCAGCAGCCATTATTATGAGGGTGTCTCCTTTCTTTGCACCGAGCTTTTTCCCGATTTCAGCGAACTCGCGGTCAAGCCTGTACTTCTCAAGGTTCTCGTCAGAATGTATGAATCCCGGGATGCCCACCTTTACCTTCACATAGTTCGCTATCTCATTGCCCAGCGTCCTCGTCTCGGTTATCTTCCGTGCGAGCATTCCCTCGAATCCCGGCACTATTATGGCATATGATTTCTTTCCGCGCATTATCCCGCTCTCGCTTTCACTGAAAAATTTGGTGACGTCGGTCACCCTTGACGCAACATTCTTCAGTCCCTTCTTTCTCAGTTCCCCTGATATTCCCAGTATGGAAAGCTGCCTCATGGCCTCGTTTCTGACATAAGTCGGTATCATCCTGAGGTCCTGGGCGCCCTTTATCTCTATCCTCGCGCCTTTCTCTATGGACACATTTATGTCCTGGCGTATGGTCCCGAGCCCCCGCTTGACTTTCCCTGTTGACCTGAGAATCATTCCTATCATTTCTGCGACATCTTTCGCATCGTCAGGGGTATGTATGTCAGGGGATGTGCCTATCTCTATTAGAGGTATCCCCAGACGGTCGAGCCCGTAAACAACTTCATTTTTGCATCTCTCAAGAATCTGCGCCGAGTCCTCCTCAAGGCAGACATTTGTTATTCCTACAGTGCATTTGCCCGCCTTCAGCCTGCCGTTCATGCCTGCTATCAGCGTCCGCTGGAATCCGCTGGTATTGGAACCGTCGACAACCGTCTTCCTCATGACATGTATCTCTTCGGGTATCTCGCATCCGAGCATCATGGACACTTTCAGTGTTGTGCCAAGAGCCTCCATGTCCAGTGAATGCGGCGGCTCGCTGTCTGTCTCCACGAGACAGTTCTCATCGCAAAAGACCCTGTAAATGAAGGTCTTATCAAGAAGTGTCTCGTGCATTGCGGCTGCATCTATCTTTCCGCTCTCTCCGGCAACAGCGCTGAGTTTTCTCTTTACCTCTCCGCAAGGCTCCTTTTCAGAAAGCTTTGTCGGGCAGCTGCAGAAGAGCTTGTGTTTTGTATCGAGCTGCTGGTGTATCTCTATGCCGCATTTGAGCCCGAGCTTCCTGTAATCAAGAATCATAGTTATAATTATGAGTCCGGGTTTAATATTTTTCAGCCCGGCAGCTTACGTATAAAAAACTTTCCCAACAAGATTACACATGGTTTATGATGCGAATAACCGCCCGATGATAGCTTACGGAAAGAACGGGAAAGAATTCGCCGAAGGCATCTACAGGCATCTTACCGATGGAGTTGACGGAAAGCCGGGGATAAACAAGAACTTCATTTTTGCTGAGGATATGAGGCTCAAGACATTTCCCGACGGAGAGCATGACGTAAAAATCGGGAGGAACGTTAACGGGAGGAATGTATATATAGTACAAAGGTTCGACCCGAAAGAGAATAAAATTGATTCAGACTTCACTGAACTGAAACTTCTCAATGACGCGGCAGCAGGGTCTTATGCAGGAAGAGTGACAGATGTCATGGGAAACATGCCTGGTGAAAGGCAGGACAGAAAAATCGAAAGCCGTGTTCCTCTGACAGCCAAGCTTCATGCAGAAGAACTGGAAAACAGCGGTGCTGACGGTGTAATGTTCATGGATTTGCATGAGCCTCAGATAGAGGGATATTTCCATAAAAAAACACGTGTGCTGAATATACCGGCACTTCCTTTCTACCTGCACTACATGAAAAAGGAAAACGGTGGTTTCAGTGACAGTGTCATAGCAACCCTTGACGCAGGTGGTATGAAATCACTTTATGATGCATTCAAGAAGGTGTCGATGGACCTGTTCAAAGAAATACACCTGGCATCGGCACTCAAGGAAAAAAGATATGTCAAAGATAATCTCAAAATCGAATTGACTCACTTCATGGGGGATGTGTCCGGTAAGAACGTTTTCACCATAGATGACGAGGTCTCGAGCGGCAAGACGAACGAGGCTGCGATTAAGCACATGATGAAGCTGGATAATCCTCCGAAAAGCATTACATGCTTCAGCACAAAGGGGAAGCAAAAGGAAGAAGGTGCAGAAAGGATGCAGAAGATGTACAAGGATTACGGTGTGAAATTCGTTTTCACTAATGTTGTTCCCATAGACCCGAACCTTCAGGGAGACTACATGGAAATAATAAATGTGGACCCGATTTATGCTCACGCAATAAGCAGGATGGAAACAAGGCAAAGCATAAGCGATTTATTGAAATTCGAAAATTTCGAGAAATTATTGCATGGAGATTACGATTTTTAATAAAAACAGAACATGAGCCTGGAGGGATTTGAACCCGCGACATTCCGGTTAAGAGCCGGACGCTCTGGCCAGACTGAGCTACAGGCCCACGTCAATTCAATATAGATTGCGTTAACATTAATAAATTTATCAGAATCTACTTTATTCTTCCACCGAGAAGCTTCTTCCACTGCCAAGAGAATTTCTTCAGTTTGCTGCTCTTCCCGAATCCGCATGCAGAACATTCCTTTGTTCTTACATGGTAGCTGCGCTGGCCGCATCTCCTGCATGAGATGTGAGTCCTTTTGTTTCTCTTACCAAAAGAAGGTGTACCTTTTACCATATATGCACCTTACTTCCCCGGTGAAATGATCACTATGTTGTCTCCTCTGACAAGCACTTTTCCCAGCTTAAGGCTGCTGTCCTTCTCTTCTATGGTTGCCTCATCAAGCCAAAGATTTATGTGGGAATCGAACGCCCTGAGGGTTCCTGTTATCTTTGCACCTGACTTGAGCTGTATGATCACGTTTTTGTCCTGTGAGCTTCCAAGCACGTCTAATGGCCTTTGCATAAAATCACCTTTCCTTAAAAAATCAAGCGACACCGTGCTCGCTTGGTTCTATCTATTATTTATGAAAATATATATAAAGATATCGCTCAATATAGTCTTAAGTGATTTTATGGCATTATGGCATCTGAGGTCAAAAAGGAAGCCCACTGGAGGAAGACTTCAGAGACTCAGGAAGAAAACGAGGAACAACAGGGGAAGCATGCCTGTAGAAACAAAGATAGGAGTCAGGAAGATTACCAAGCAGAGGGTAGAGGGCGGAAACGTAAAGCTCAGGCTTAATTCTGTGGAAAAAGTCAATGTTGCTGACCCGAAGACCGGAAAGGTGAAGAGGGTCAAGGTTCTTTCAGTAAAGGAAAACAAGGCAAATGTGCACTACATCCGAAGGAATGTGATAACAAAGGGTGCTGTCATAGAGACCGAAGCAGGGCTTGCAAAAGTGACATCAAGGCCGGGCCAGCAGGGAATAGCAAATGCTGTTCTTGTCGCGGAAAAGAAGTAAATTCTGTAAATTTTATATTCAGCTCCGGACATATCTTTATTATGATGACCAAATACATGCAGGTCGTATGGCTGTATATCATAGGCATACTGATAATTTTCTTTGGGCTGTACATGCTCATGACCAACTCAGACCCAATGAGCTTCATGGTGATGCTTATGGGCCTTGCGGTTTCCGCAATAGGTTCAGCCCACGGACGAAAGATGAGGGCAATGGACCAGTTCGGTATGGAGGGGGGAATGCAGGAAAGAGAACCTGCTCAAAAGCAGCCCGAGGAGCCGAGAGCAGAGGATTTTGCTCTTGAGGAAGCACAGCAAGAAGAGACGGAAACGTCTCCGCGCAGTGACTTCGCCCCGAGAGGGCAACCAATGAGCGAAAAGATATCGGGCATAATGGGCATGTTCAGAAAAAAATCTCCCGGAGAACCGCTGTCCAAGAGGGATATACTTCATATTGAAATGGATGACATAAAGGGCGGAAGGATAGTTCCTGCAGAAGCTGATGTGATAGAGCTCGTATGCCCGAAGTGCCTTGCTGAGAACGAATCACAGAACCTCTTCTGCTTCAGCTGCGGGAACAGGCTGAGAAGGATGACTCCCGGAGAGGAGGCATCGGGGGAGATAAACCTCAAGATAGAACCGGGCGCAATAGAAATGATAGATGATAACAGAGTAGCCAAGGTAATCATATGCCCGAAGTGCAATGTCGCCAACAATGTGGAAGACAGGTTCTGCTGGAACTGCGGAAAGAAGATAAGGTCGGACAGCAGGGAAATAAGAAAAGAGCTTGAGAACATAATAGAGAAGACCGGTGAGATAAAGCCGAAAAAAGCCAAAGCCGTCAAGAAGGAACATCCGGAGACGAAGGATGACACCGATTTCGACAACCTTTTCCCGAACATAAAGAAGAAGCAGAAAAAGAAACCTGAAAAGAAATGACAGCTAATCAATAATCTTCAGAATCTCTCTCAGGTCTTTCTTCTTTATAACAATATCAGCTGCTTCTGACAGCTCTGGTGTCGCGTTGAACGCTATGCCAAGGCCAGCTTCCTTTATGACATCCATGTCGTTGTTGGAATCCCCGACAAAGACGCAATCCTCAGTGCTTATGCCCTCCTTATCGGCAATAGTCTTCAGAACAATCTGCTTGCTCTCTCCCCATCCGTCATATTCTGGTGGGATGTCGATGCCTTTGAGATTTCCTTCGTCGTCAAATTTCAGCTGGTTTATGACTATATGACTGAAATATTTCTTGACATTACTAAGGAAATGGTTGACCACTATATCAAGACCGCCTGATATTATGGCCAGCTTGTATCCCCTTCTGTGAAGCTCTTTTATTGTATCAATGGCACCTTCCATGACGCTGAACTTGACAATGCTTTTTTCTATCATGTGTTTAGTGACGCCATTCCTGATCCAGAGATTTGTATCGTAATCAGCCCACTCCCTGAATGTTATGCACCCGTTGAGGAAGTCGTCTCTCGCCTGGCCGACCTTCTCCGGATCCATGCCAAGGTCCTGGTGAATCTTCACCCAGACGAACTGCATCTCATCAATTAGCGTTCCGTCCACATCAAAGGCGACAAGCTTGTACTTACCCGGCATTATCAAACCTCCGGATGACATCCTGCAAATCATCAAAAGGGATTTCGCTTACCTTCCTGTCCAGAATTTTCTCCCTTATGCCAAGCTTTTCGAGTTCTTCCCTTGCGCTTCTCTTGGTCTTTGCGCCCGTATTCATAAGTGCCTCCCGAAGGGCATTCCTGAGCTTCTTGTCATCCTGAAGGACAATCTCCCTGACAAGAACATCTGAGCCTTCAGGCTTCTTGGGAGTCAGCTTCACAACCATGCTGGCAGTATCCGGCCTCGGATGCCATGCGTCCTTCTCGATTCTCAGAAGCGTCTCTATCCTGAAGAATGACTGCGAGAACAGCGAAAGCTTGGAATAATACCCTTCCTCAGGGTTCGCTGCCAGCCTCTCGACGAACCTCCACGGAAGCGTGAGTACAGCCGAGCTGAACTTCTGGGTGAACAGCGTATGCATCAAGGGCTCGCATATCGCATAAGGCGAATTTGCCACAAGCTTGTCGTATCTGAGCTTCTCCTTGCTTAGGACCGCAATTGCATTTCCCCAGATGAATCGCACGTTCTTCCCGCGGAACTTCTCTTCCAGCACAGGCTTCAGCCTCTCGTCTATCTCTATGCTTATGAGCTTTCCGCATTTTGAGGACAGCTTCTCTGTAAGATTTCCCGGACCTGCCCCTATCTCCAGTACTGTGTCCGTCTTCTTCAGTCCGGCGAATCCAACTATCTTTTCCAGTACCGCTTCATCCCTTAGGAAGACCTGGTCAAGGTCGGGGTCCTGAAAGAAAGCACTTCTTGCCATAATTAGAATTGCCCGGAGAAAATTAAATTACTTACATTCTTCAGATGTATTCAAAGCGAACTGCATTTCCAGCTTGGCGACGGCCTTTATGATGTCATTCCTCGTTACTATGCCTTTCAGCTTGCCCTTCTCAACAACGGGAATGCGGTTGACCTTGTAGGTGTCAACTATCCTGGCGGCTTCCATTATATCGGCCTCGGGATCAACAGTCACTGGCTCCCTTGTCATGAAGTCTGATATATTAAGTTTTGATGCCGCCATGACCTTCTTCTTGAGCTCTGCTGCCTTGCTCTTGCTCTTCAGCCCTGCGAGCACAAGGAAGAAATGAGGCGTGGACGTGAAATGCACTTTGGGTGTGTAGATGTCTATGACCTTTATTATGTCGAGCTCTGTGATGAGTCCCACGAGCTTGTCACCGTCCATGACAGGCGCTCCTGATATGTTGCTTTTTGTGAATACTTCAAGGGCCTTGTGCATGGTGTCATCGGGCTTGAATGTTATTACCTTTGATGTCATTATGTTTTTGATTTTCATGCTACTTCTTCTCCGCGGTTATGTAGTAGAAATCAGCAGACATGCTGCTTGCTTTTTCTACATTAATTTCTTTGAAGCCAGCGTTATTAAATGTCTTTCTGATTGCATCGTTGCTCTTCAGATACTTGGCCTTCGGAACGAACAGAGCGCGTCCGAAATCCAGTATGCTTACCTTTCCACCCTTTCGGAGAACTCTCCTGAACTCTTTGAGGAGTTCGGTCGGGTCATTCTGATAAGACAGGACGCCTACAGAGATTATCTTGTCAAAAGTCATGTTCTCAAAAGGCATGAACTCTTTCTCCTCCTTGACGAACACGACATTAGGATGACCGGGAAGGTTCTTTACCTTCTGGACGCTTCTTTCCAGTTGCTTCAATGAGATGTCTATTGCGACTATCTTTCCGTCACTCCCTACCTTTTCTGCCAGATGCAGCACATCCGAGCCTGTGGCGCATCCGTAGTCCAGTACAATGTCTCCGGGCTTCACATCAGCCATCTCTATGACCTTTTCCCTTCTGCCCTTCCCATACCATAGGGGCGAGACCACGTCATACAATGGAGAGAAAGTGTTGTAGAATTTCTCAAGGAACTTCTTGTCATATGTGACCCTTATCATCGTGTATATCGGAATGCCGCAGGCTATCAGCATCAGCCCTGACAGAAGCAACTCGAACGGTATCTGAGTAAGCAGTATCATACACAGTACGAACGCCATTCCCGGAATGACTACAGGAAGGTCTATGAGCCTGTCAACCGGCTTCTTCTTCAGCTTTATTACAGCCAGTGCGCAGAGAGCGTAGAGTATGAGTGCGTTGGCCATGAGGAGAAGAACTGCGCCCTCGTACGAGCCTGTAAGGGCTATTATGAATGCTATTATCGCCTGAACGAGGAGCGACCTCGACGGTGTGTTGAACCTCCTGTCAACCTTGCTGAAAGATTCAAGGAACAGCCTGTCCTTGGCCATGGCGTAAGGCACCCTTGCGGTCGTAAGTATCCACGCATTGAGGCATGCGAGGCTGACTATTATCGCGCCTCCTGTCATCATGGCGCCCATGTAGCTGCCGTAGGCGAACGCAAGTACATCTGCCATCGGCGATACGGAATCCTTGAGCAGCTCCCAGTTCATGACTCCCAGTGTCACGAATACTGTCAGAAGATAGAATATCATTATCATTATGGTCGATATGACCAGCCCGAGCGGTATGTTCCTTTTGGTGTCCCTGACCTCGCCTGCTATGACTGTTGTCGTCTCCCATCCTATGAAAGGCTCGACTATCAGCACGGCTGTCATACCGAGGGCTGAAAGGCCCAGAGGGAAAAGTGGGTCGAAGTTGGCGAGGTCCACCTTCGGGAGCCCGAATATTATGAATACCGCGAGCACAGTGAATGTACCGAGAGTGAGGAACAGCTGCATGCGCCCGCCCTGCTTAACGCCCGCGTAGTTTATGATGGTTATTATGCCTATCACACCTGCGTAAAGGACAGCACTCTCGACAAATGAAAGCTCATAGAAGTAACTGATATAATACCGTATGGCTATCGTATGGGTGCCTATGTATATGCACGCCATCAGCCATGCTGTCCATCCGGTTATGAAACCCCAGAAATCGCCCATGGCCTCGCGGACATAGACATACGGACCGCCAGTTACATTGTAGCTGGAAGCCAGCTCGACGAAGCACAGGCTTATGGGAACTGTCAGGAGTCCTATGAGAACCCAGAGGATTATAGAACCCGGCCCCATCAGGCCCCCGGCGACTCCGGGAATGATGAATATGCCGGTACCCATTATGGCTCCGGCGCAAAGCATTATGACATGTATAAGCCCCAGGTCCTTCTTCAGCTCGCCCGCCATTAGAATATTATGGGCCCTTTCTCAATTTATAGGTTAATAGCATGATGCAGGGTGACGGTACTTAACATGTTTTCATGTTTTATTTTCTCAAAAAATAAATCGCTATCAGATTTACAGCACCTAAAATCAGGGGGTATAATTTATACATCTGAAAGCCATTGACAAAAATGCCGACCAAAGAATAAGCAAACAAACCCAAAGCAACTGCAGCAATTAGCCATATTGCTCTGTTCTTGTCATCCATATTCATCAATTAGTTTAATTGTTAATTAATTTTTCGTCAGATTATTGCGCATACCACCTGTTATTTCTCCGGATGCATGACGGAGACACTTTTTATAAAACTTCAGCTCCGAAAAATAAGAATGACACCTGAAGAGCTTCCCCCTGAAGTTTCCAGAGAGGTGACAGAATACTTCGCTTCCTGCGTGAAAAGGGAGACGGAAGGTGGGAGGAGGACTTTTATGAACATTGCCATAGACAGGAATAATTTCCTTCCTTCTGAACTTCAGAGGGAAGTAGACACATACAGGGGAAACACCCACCAGAGGGAATTCTTCCTCAGCCAGCCTGAATTCATAAGCAGGCTCGGTCGCTACCTGTATTAGGCGGCCCCCAAATTTCGCATACAATACTGTTGCAATTATATTATGCATGGCATGATGCAAACTTTAAGATTTTCCTTTATCTATAGTTCATTATGACGCGCGAAGAAGCCATCCAGGATATCGAGGATGAGCTGAAGAAGACCAAGTACAACAAGCATACGCAGGCCCACATAGGTAAGCTCAAAGCCAAACTGGCAAACCTGCGTGACGAAGTTGCAAGAGGTTCCGGAGCCAGCTACGGCCCGGGATTCAATGTCAAGAAGTCCGGGGACGCTACTGTTCTCCTCGTGGGATTTCCCTCGGTCGGCAAGTCCACCCTCATCACCAAGCTTACCAAGGCTGATTCGAAGATAGGGCATTATGATTTTACGACACTCAATGTTGTCCCGGGAATGATGCAGTACAATGGCGCGCTCATACAGGTGCTCGATGTTCCCGGACTGATTCCGGGAGCAGCGAAAGGTTCTGGAAAGGGGCGACAGGTTCTCTCAGCTGTGAGGAGCGCTGACCTTGTGATTTTCGTGCTGGATGACATGAAGCAGCTCGGACCAATGAGAAAGGAGCTCTACAACGCGGGTTTCAGGCTTGACAGTCATCCTCCCGATGTCCGGATAGCCAAGAAGAAGTCAGGCGGCGTGCAGGTCAACATCGCTGTCAAGAGACCAAAGCTCACAAGGGAGACTGTCATGAACGTGCTCAATGAATTCAGGGTTCACAACGCTGATGTCATGATAAGGGAGAATATTGACGAGGAACAGCTCATAGACTCAATGATGAACAACAGGGTGTATGTGCCGTCACTCGCCGTACTTAACAAGATAGACAAAATTATGGATTTCAGCATAGTAACAAGGGATATTGTTAAGATATCAGCTGAGAAAGAACAGTATATCGATGACCTCAGGGAAGCCATATGGGATAAGCTGAAGCTCATACGGATTTACATGAAAAGGATAGGTCACGAGCCTGACATGGAAGTGCCGCTCATAATGCATGAGGGATGCACTGTGATGGACGTGGCCAGAAAAATCCTGCGCGGGCAGGAGAAATACTTCAAGCACGCAAGGATATGGGGGCCTTCATCCAGGTTCCCAGAGCAGAAGGTCGGGCCTGAGCACAGGATGAAGGACAAAGACATCATCGAACTGCACGCATGACCGAAAACGCTATAAATAATGAAGCTATATTCTACTGTATGCCTATGCAAAGACAGACCGCAAAGAAAATGCGCATCGTTGACATAGTCAGCGGCGAATTCGTAAAGAAAGAGGGAATGGAACCCAGCTATGTGGTCACTCCCGCAAAGGAGAATGTCTCCCGCGCAAGGATAGCAGGCACTATTGTAAATAAATACACTTCAGAAGACAACAACTTCGCTTCTGTGACAATCGATGATTCCACTGCAACCCTGAGGGCAAAGCTCTGGAAGGAAATAGCGCTACTCCAGAATGTAAGCGCAGGCGACCTTGTCAATGTGACAGGAAAGGTCAGGGAATACGAAGGCGAGATATACATTGTGCCAGAGATAGTCAGGACCATAACCCCGGACGAGGAGAGCCTTTTCAGGCTTGAAATCCTCGAGCAGATGAAAAACAGGGGAGCTGTCATAAAGGCGTCATCCAAGGGAACCGCACAGGTGCCTGCACAGAAGGTCCGGACATCACCACAGCCGCAGACTGCGCCGGAAACTGCGCCGGCACCGCAGTACGAAGCGGAGATAGAGACAGTCGGCCTTGACGATGAAAACCAGAAGCCGTCGCTCAGGACAACACGTGTAGCCCCGGTTGCAGCACAGCCGCAGCAGGCTGGTGAAAACCTCAGGGCGAAAATCATGAACATAATCAGCCAGAACCCGGAAGGCATAAAATACGCTGAACTCATGCATCAGGCGGGCGCTCCTGAAGAGGACATGGAAGATGTCGTCAACGAGCTCCTCGGCGAGGGTGTCTGCTACGAGCCAATGCCCGGAAAGATAAAAAAGATTTAATCCTTCTTGATTTTCTCAAGCTGGACAGAGCCGCACTTGGGGCATACCTTTGTCACAGGCTCCATTATTATGGGCTTTCCTTCCCAGCCGCACTTCAGACATCCGTACTTTGCCATAATATCACAATACACTACTGTTAATAATATAATTTTTACCTATAATATTTAACTATGACTGTTTTTGATTCGCTGCCAAAGAGCCCGGATGAGCCGGCAATAAAGAAGAAGGACTACCAAAAACTTCTGGTCAATGCACTCAAAAGTGCAGAATCAGCCGGAAAGAAAGGCGAGAACAGGAAGGCTGCGCTCGCATACCAGAGGCTGTCCGTGACTGCGAGGAGGGCGCGTGAATGGGACGACGGTATGAAGTATGCTTTGCTCTCGGCCAATTACAGCGAGAATGAGAAGGAAATCTTCAATTCAGGGTGGTCCTACAGGTCTGCTGCGCTCGCGGCAAAGGGCAAGGGCGACTACAGGAAGACAATAGAGTACGCGCTTGAAGGCGCGAAAAGGTTCAAAGAGACAGGAAGCATATATGCCGCCAAGTGGTGCTACAGCACAGCCGGACTGGCCAGCAAGCTTGACGGACGGCCCGACCAGGCCATAAAATATTTCGAGAGGGCTAACACTGTGGACAGAGACGACGAAACCATACATGAAATCTACAGGCTGAAAAGCTCTGTTTCACATCCAAGGGTTGACCAGTACGCTGAAAGAGACAAAGTCATGGAAGGCGACCCTGTGAGATTCGAGATTGTCGTTGAGAACCACAGCAAGGAAATCCTGAGTAACGTAGTGGTCGGCGACAGGGACGCGAAGATAACACACGAGATAGATGTTCTCAAGCCCAGTGAAGTAAGAATATTCGCATATGAAACCAAGGGCAGGATGGGAACACTCGAATCGCCTTACAATTTCATAACATGGAAGAATCAGGCAGGCGTCAGCCTTGATTTTGAACTCAAACCGACAACAGTCACCGTGCTCCCGAAGCTGCAGATTACGCAGAGCATCTTTCCTGCTGCGACCATGGACAGGACTGTGAAGCTAGTGGTTCTTGTGAAGAACCTCACGACCAAGCCGCTTTACGACATAAAGGTTGACATGGATTTCGAGACGCATGCACATGTTCCGCATCCGGCACCGAAGACATTCGGGAAGATAATGCCCGGAGAGGAGTTCGGGGCCGAATGGAGCATGAAGCTTCTCTCTCCGGGAGAGCACAGGATAGCCAGCGGAAAGATAACGCTTCATGACGAGTTCGATGTCAGGTACGATGAAAAAATTTCCCCCAAGATTTTCAATGTCGTTGAGAGCGCCCCGGAACTGAGGGCGGTCACAGCGAAGCCTTCAGAGATATCAGCAGACAGGAAAACCATGAAAGGCGGGATAACTTCATATCCGCTGGCTGAAGGCATGTACATCGAGCTTGAGAAGCGGCTCTTCCACCAGCAGCACGGCTACACCATAAGGACCATAACAGAGGACGTTGCCGCAAAGCATGTCAGGGACAACTGCGCTGACATGGCCGAAGTGGCAGCCCACGACTACGGAAGCGAGAAGGTCTTCATGTATTCATTCAGGATGAACAATGCGCACTACCTGCTCACATCGGTGATAAAGAAGGACGAGGATTTCGTCCACATAATACTGAAGCTGTACTCTGAAAGGAATGAGACGCTGGCAGAGGATCTGAAGCTGATATCAGATGTCATAATAAACAGCATAACCACATCGACGGGCGCGAAGGAAGTCGAGAAGGTGGAGATAAAGAAGATAATAAACATCATTGATTCGGTTGTGCAGAGGTCCAAGATAGGAGCAGAAGACGAGGGCACTGTAACAGAGAAGAAGACCGACATAAAGGATTCGGTTGTGCAGAGAACAGACGTCTGATTTATTTATTTGCATTAATTAAGGATAAACATGGCCTGGAAGTGGAAGAAGTCGGATGCAGTGGTTTCACAGAGAGTTTCTGTTTCAGAGATAGGCGGATTTCTTGGAAAGAAGGTCAAAGTCTCGGATGAAGAGACAGCCATAGTGGAAAAAGCAGGCGAACAGAACAATATATTAAGCAACGGCACCAGCAAGATAACAGGCGTTTTCTCAGGACATGATGCCAGCGTGGTGATGGTTGACAGGTCCACCAAGAAGATGATCAGGGAGGCTGAAGGCCTCTGGTCGAAGGACGACAGGAAGATTAATGCGAACATTGAGATGAAATTCGCTGTTGCGGAGCCTGACAAAGTCAGGAAGATGCTTCTCGGAAGGCGCGACATCCTTACGGTAGAGGACATATGGAACGAGCTGAAGAAGGAAGTGGTTTCATCTGCTCTCATGCCTGTTGTGAAGAAAAAGAAGATTGATGATATCATTGACGGCCGCGAGACCGAGAAGGAGATACAGGTGGCGGTCGAGGTTGAACTGAGAAAAAAGTTCGAGATATTCGGCCTTGACCTTCTCTCGTTCAATGTGCAGTTCATGCTGCCTGATGAATATGAGCAGTATCTCAAGAGGCGCAGCGACATCAAGGAGGATGAGGAAGTCGAGGAGTTCAGGGAAGAGGAAGAGACCAAAAAGGCTGTCAGCGACCGGAAGACAGGAGAGATTAAAGGCACTGTAGAGACACGCGAGAAGGCCATAGACGACATGCAGCAGGAAAGGATAAAGAGGGAGGCCGAGATGGGAATAGAGGAGGAGGAGACCCAGCAGGACATGAAGGATGCAATGGAGGCGCTGAAGCTCAAGGAAATCAGCGACAAGCAGAAGATGATAAAGGATACCGAGAGGAAGGAGCTGGGGCTTGAGGGGCTCAAGGAGGCATTTCCCGCGGATAAGAAGAAGCTCGAGGAGAAGTACACTGACCTTAGGAGCCTCATAAGCATAACCGAGAAGAAATATCTCGGAAGGAAGATAGACGATAACACATTCAGGAAGCTCATGCAGGAATACGAGAAGGAAAGGAGCGAGCTTGAGGTAAAGATGAAGAAGGATGCAAAATGAAGGACGAGCATATTTTCGACACGCTTGAAAGGATGGAGAGCATAATACCGGATTATGGTTACAGCACTGTGAACAATGTCATTGAAACTGACAGGAATATCCGCGAATTCGTCATAAACGATGTCTCGATTATAAAGAATTACATGTTCCACGTGGTTCAGGTGAGCTTTGAGCTCCAGCGGGACAGGCTCACGGATGCAGCAGAAGGCATGTGGGATGAAGTCAAGCATCTGGCGAACAGGGCCTGTGTCAGCAGGGTGCCGAAGGGAAAGAACAGGAAGGACTGCGAGAGCTGCCAGGAAAGGGTAAATGACAACCTCCGCGAGCTTATAAGAAAGGACAGGGAGCTTGTGATAGCAGTCAAGGACATGAAGTCTTCTGCATATGCAATATACCGCGAACTCTTCACGCACGGAAGGGAAAAGCACTTTATTAAAAATCTGAATAAAATAAAGACATACACCGAAGACATAATCGGAATACTCGATGAAAGGGACAAAATAATCGCAGGTGGATGAATGAGCGAATGGGAAAGTGGAAAAGACCGCGCAAAAAAGGAAGCCAAGGAACTTGAGGAACTCATAGACGGCTACAGCTACAGGGATGCCAAGCACGCTGAGAAGACAGACGAACTTTACAGGGATATACTTACCAAGGACATGAGAAAATGCAGGGACCTGATTTTTCCGCTGATAGAAGCTGCATACATGGAACAGGACTTCAAGAACGCAGGCGCGCTTGAGGATGTGATGCAGTGGCTCGACGTGTTCCTCCTGGAGCTCGGTCTGAAGCTCGAATGGAATGACATGGCCGTTGACAGTGAGTATGAGACCCTGATAAAAACAGACCTCGTCCTGATGAACAACACGAACAGCCTTGTTGACATACTTGACGTATTCCAGCAGAAGACGCTTCACGGGAAGGCAGGCTCGGTTGTTGAGAAGTGCGGAAAGATAAAGAAATACGTGGGAGACCTGCTTCTGCTTTTCAAGAAGAGACGGCACGCCCTCGGAGGATGAAATGGGCGACGGTTCTCATGTAACGAAAAAGGAAATAGAAACAAAACTCGAGAAGATGCGAGGAGAACTGGAAACAGATGTCCAGGCCCGCAGCCGGGAGGCAAAGGAAAAGCTTGACGAGCTCCTTTCTGACAGCAAGATGGAATTCTGCTCAAGATGCGGAAGGAAAGTGAATTCAAGAACCGACTGGTCCGGAAAATGCATCTGGGAGGACTGCAAGAATCTCATATGCAGCGAATGCTGGGATGTCAGCAAATACAGGTTCTGCAGCAGGCACTCAAAAAGCATAGTTGACGAGAAGAGTGAACAGCCGACGAAGAAGGAGATTTACGCTGAAGAGGACGACTCTGAGATAAACGTTGACCTCAAGGGGCTTCTGGACGAGCATGATGAGACAAGGAGAAGCAAGCTGGTTTTTGCAGCATCCGAATACGCGAGGTGGCTGAAGAAGCGCATGGAGAAGAACGGTGCCATAGACTGGACGCCGACACGCTACATAGAGAAGGCGCGTATGAGAATGAAGAAGAAAGGAGAGGAACATGTCTTTGAAGTGTACACCAAGAGATGGTTCATGAAGAAAGTCCACCTGAGCATAGTCATAGCGCCATACGATGTAAGAAGGGAATTCGACAAGCACGACCTCAATGCATACATTCACAAGGCAGCCAGAAAAAATAGTGGCTATGTACTCATAGTCCTTGTCTCAGATGGCAGCAGGCTTGAGGCAACAACATACATCAACAGGTTCTCTGATACGAGCTTCTCGCTCTACCTCGTTGAGCCCAAGAAGGGATACCTGAACTTCAACATAAACGACAGCATAGCGTCAGGCTATTCCGGATGGTTCAACCAGAAGAAGGAGCCTTCCCAGTTCAGGGAAAGGCTGAATAAGATGGGAGAGGTTGTCTCAGGAAGGGTCATAGTGTCCGAGAAAGCCGTATCCAAGGACTTCGGCTTTTCAGAGAAGGAAGCCCATCACATACTCTCTTCCTGCAGGTTCCTTGACCACATAGACGAAACGGACACATTCATTCTGAAGAAAGAGCGCTGAAGAACCTGACTGCAAGCTTTCCTATATCCGGAGAGTATCCGCCTTCAAGCGTGACGAATGAGGGGATATTCATCTCCTTTATCATCTTCCCGATTTTCCCGTAGCCTTCCTTGGTTATCTTCTGTCCAGCGAGAGGGTCCTTGACATAGCTGTCGAAACCCATTGAGATTGCAAGCACCTCAGGCATTCTTGACTCAATGACCTGAAGAGCCTTTTCAAGTGTCTTAATGTACGTGGCTTCGTCTGTGTCCGGAAACAGGGGATAGTTGTAGCAGTTGCCTTCTGACTTCAGTCCCGACATGGGATAAAGCGGTGCCTGGTGAAGCGAATGGTAAGAGACATTGCTGTCGCCGAGGAATATGGACTGGGTGCCGTTTCCGTGATGGACGTCTATATCCAGTATAGCTGTCTTCTTTCCGAGCTTTCTGACTGCTATCGCTATGCTGTTGAAGTAGCAGAATCCTTCCTGAGTGTCGCGGCCGGCGTGATGACCGGGCGGCCGGGTGAGCGCGAACCCCATGACCTCGGAAGCCTTTATCGTGGCTCCTGCTGAGAGAAGAGGATACTTTATGTCAATGGGGGGTGTCTCGAATCCTGTGTAAGCAGCCTTCCTTATCTTTTCATAATATTCATCAGAGTGGACGAGAAGTATGTCCTTCTTCTCTGCGGGGCTGCACTTGGTGAAACTGAAGCCTGCTGCTTTCATTTCCCTGTATATTGACAGCACCCTTTCAGGATTTTCGGGATGCCCGGGGGTGTCATAGGCTAGGCATTCCGGTGAATAAACAACCTTCATAATTAATAGAGTTATCCAATAGTATATTATGATTATACCCTTCAGGCCGAAGAGGGATAAGAAAAGGCAGGCAAAAGCCTTCATAAACAGGATGCATGACATCATTGTGGCAAGAATGCACCGCATCCCGAGGAAAGGCTATATCTCATACTTCCTGAAAGCCAATGGGAGAAAGTTCATGAAGGCTTCCAGATACGCGGCTGAGGACGCATCAATGTTCCTGAAGCGCTCATCAAGGTACACTGAAAGCATACTCTTCGGCATACTGATTGTTGTCGCTTCAGCCATACTGCTCACATCGAGCGGGGAAAGCATAATGACAATGTTCATAGCGCTTCTCCTCATGGTGATGACTGTTGTGCTCTACGCTGAATTCAAGTTGCAGAGAAGGATGCTCAGGCAGTACATACCATCCATAGACCTCGTGAGGATGAGAAAATGCAGGCTTTACTCGGACAGGATAAATGTCAGGAACATCTTCGGGGCAGCTGAGAAAATCAATGAAATGAAACTCATAAGGAACATCGAGATAGGCTATGACATCATAAACGACAGTTTCTCGCCGGTGTCTATAGACTCGGCCATGCTGAGGATAAACAACAGGAAGTTAGGCGTTGTCTCTATAAAGCCTGAGATGTCTGTGCTGGATGTCCAGCCCAAGAAGACATCCGGGACAGATGTTACATTCAGGCTTAGAACCCCCATGAACTTCGATGACATAAAATGGGTCGAACTTGAGATAAAGGGAAATGCCAAAAAGAGGATGCGGGTGAAGCCCCACCTGTTTGTAAACGCCATGCTCAGGAATGAAAAAAACAGAGAGATAAAGGAGCCGTTCACAAAATTCATGAAACATCCGGAAGTCATGGAAATGGCAGAAGAAAGAAAAAATGCCCAGCCTGTTCCTAAAACCGCAAGCAATAAATCTTTATAAGGAATTCATATCAAGTATAATTATGTCAAGGAAAGCACAAGCAGCAATGGAGTACTTGATGACGTACGGGTGGGCAATCCTGATAGTCATTATCGTGGCAGCGGCACTCTACGCACTTGGTATCTTCGATCCATCGACATGGACAGGACCAAGGGCAACGGGTTTCACTGGTATCGGTATGCCGGCAACAGGTGCATGGCAGGTAAATACAAACGCCACGAATAACTTTCAGGTGAATCTGGCTAACAACCTTCCTTCCAGAATAAACGTGACAAACGCAACTACAGTTTACGTTGGTACAACACTTTGCACTAACGTACTTGTAGACAACAACGCACTTGATACAGTATTAGCACAACCAGTCGGAATAGGAAACAGCTTCACCCTGAAGGCGACATGTCTTGGAATGACACAGGGTTCGTCATACACAGCTGACATAACAGTTGTATACGACAACTTAGACACTGGTATGGACGCATTCAGGGAAACTGGAACACTCACCGGAAAGGTATCATAAGTACACACAACAATCCGTTAACCGTATTTCATCAATCTTAGCTATTTCTTTATTTATTATTCTATTCCGCCTGACGAAGGCATATTGTTTTTAAACCATACCCCCATTTTATGTTCTATGTGGAAGCAGGTCATAGTGATAAGGCAGGATCTCAGGATGAGCAAGGGCAAGACAGCCGCGCAGGTGGCTCACGCATCGCTCGAGGCCTACAAGAAGTCTTCCCTTGAGGACCAGATAGAATGGGAGGCATGGGGCTCCAAGAAGGTTGTTCTGAAGATAAAGACTCTCCACGAGATAATCACGCTGCAGAAGGCAGCCGCGAAGGCAAGGGTGCCTAACGCGCTCATAAAGGACGCCGGCCACACTGAAGTCGAGCCGGGAACCGTGACAGCACTCGGGATAGGGCCGTGCAGCGAGGATGAGATAGACCACATCACAGGTCATCTGCAGATGTTATAAATATATTAAAGAGCAATTCATATTATTCAGGTGATTCAATGACAGACAAGACGCAGCAGGAAATGCAGGAGAAGCTTATGCTGTTCCAGTCGTTCCAGGCGCAGCTCGAGGAGCTCGCAAACCATGGCACGAATGTGGAGGCAAGGAACATAGAGCTTGAGGCAGCTGAAGACGCACTCAACGACATCAAAAAGACCAAGGACAACAGCGAGATTCTTGTACCGCTTGGTGCGGGATGCTACGGCTACGGGAAGCTTGCTGACAGGGACAACTTCATGGTGGAGATAGGAGCCGGGCTTGCTGAGAAGAAAAACCTTCAGGGCGCCATAGAGGCAATAAAGCTGAAGAAAAATGAAATCAGTGAAATCAGGGACAGTCTGGACAAGCAGATGGACAGCATGAGGGCGTCCATGGACAAAATAGGAATCGAGCTTCAGCAGATGAGCGATGCACAGACAAAGAAAGAAGGTGAAGCTCCTTCTGGCGAAGAGAAGAAAGAAGACGACGGAATAAGTGTTGAATAATCACTCTATGCGCACTTCTTCGAACCTTACCTTCTTATCAGCGACTATATTCCTGACATTCTGCTGTTTCGGGCTTAGCCTTGAACCCCCGGTCTTGAATTCTATGAACACAACGGAATCGTCATTGAACTGGACGCCGTCTATTGGGGTTCCGAGGAACCTGAAGTTCTGCTCGTCGTAGGGATACTTTTTCAGGAACGGCATGAACTGCTCACTCATCTTCCCGTATTTCGTGCTGAGGCTCTGCTTGCTTGACAACGTCTGCGCCAGTTTCAGACGCAGCCTCAGGTTCCATCTGATAACGAGTGCAAATAGAATGAAGAGCATCAGGATTACAGCAAGAAGGTATTCTATCATATCTTCTCCAGAATCTTCAGAAGTTCTGATATGTCCTTTATTGAGTAATCAGGCATCTTCGCGTTCTTACCAGGCTTTGACCATTCCCCGTACTTCGCAAGCACAGTGACCATGCCTAGTTTTTTGGCACCGGTTATGTCCCTGTTGGTATTGTCTCCGACAAAGACAGACTGCTCAGGCTTCATACCCAGCTTCTTCATGGCTATTGTATACGGCAAAGGGTCTGGCTTCAACTTACCATTAGAGTCGTCCATTGTGACAACAACATCAAAGAAATCCGTTATCTTCATTGAAGCAAGCCTCAGCCATGCCCTCATCCTCGGCGCATCGCTGACAACTGCAAGCTTGTATCCGCGTTCCTTCAGCCTGATGAGGGTCGGCACAACATGAGGGTATGGTTCAAGGAAGCTCGACTTTACCCGCCTGTATGCGATTATGCCGCGTGCCAGCATCCTGTAGTCGATTTCACCGAGGGTTTTCTTCAGGAACTTCTGCATTATTTCGCCATACTCTATGCCGTAGTCATCGTAGAGTTCCCACAGCATTTTCAGCGCCTTGTTCTTCTCCATGGGAAGCCCGGCGTCTATCATGGCGCTGACAGCCGCATCGACGCTTGTGTTTTTCATCCTCAGGAAGTCCAGAAGCGTGTTGTCAAGGTCGAAGAGCACTGCTTTAATCATAATTAATCTTCACCGCGGGGAATAAATGTTTTTTCGGCGTGAAGTGCGTTGAACCAAAAATTATTTATAGTTTGGTTTCAAATAATATCTTAAGTGCAGACTATGGAAACCCATCTTAACTATCTGGCAAGGTGGACATTTCTCACAGGAGAGACTACAGTCTGCAAGTCCCCACTGCACAACGTGTCAATTAACATGTGCTGATTGTGGGGATGATTCTTCTAATAGATGACCCGAAAACTCTTCAGATACTAAGAATTCTTGGCGCGCGGGGCTAATCCCACCAGTGTTATACTTTGGCTTCCGTCCTACATGTTCTCTTTTTCTGCGGCGGGGAACCTGAACGAAGCAAAGCTCTGGGAGCTAAACCACACGTCCAGAAATCACCCATGAAAAATAGTCATAGAAATAATCTGAATAAAATATTATAGTAGACAGGAGTATTTATTGTTTTGCCTCAAGAGCATTTCCTATCTTCTTGAGCATCCTCATGCCCTTCACCTCTTCCTTCGAAAGCTCGACATGCTTTATCGGGAAGCTACTGAACTTCTTCTCCACCATCTTCAGCCTTTCCATCTGCTGCTTCCTTTTTTCGGAGCAGAAGCTGCATTTCGAATTGGCGGGGATTATCTGGTTGACGATGACGCTGCCGATGTTTATGCCATACTGCCTGAGGACAGGAAGCGTCCTCTCGGATTCCAGTATGCTCATCTCCTCCGGTATCATGACCAGATTGTAAAGTGTCTTTTCGGGGTCTGACATGGTCTTGCGGGCCTCCTCCATGCGGACTTTCATCTCCTGCAGCTGCTCAAGCCCCATGTCATCAGAATCCTCATCTTTCGTGAAAGGAAGTATCTTCTTGAACGCGCCTATCATCCCGGAGAAGCGCATCCTTACCATTATCATCTTTCCCACCCAGGAATCCATGACCTCAGGCAGCGAAAGGAATCTCAGCGTATGACCCGTCGGGGCCGTGTCGAATATTATGACATCGTACTCCTTCGAGCGCATGTACAGCATGAACTTGTCCATCGCAGCCATCTCATCTATTCCAGGTGTCATGCCCATCATGTCGAATGTGTCTCCAAGTCCGAGCCCTTTGAGTACATTCATGCCCTCAATCTTGGGCATTATCTTCGCCTTGTAATCATCCATCGACTTCCGGGGGTCTATCTCCACAGCGAAGAGGTTTTTCATCATATTCTTTACTTCGCCCCCTATTTCAGTCTCAAGGGAATCCGAGAGTGAGTGGGCGGGGTCAGTTGATATGAGAAGCACTTTCTTCCCGCGGCCTGCCAGCGTGACTGCTGTGGCTGTTGCCATGGATGTCTTACCCACTCCTCCTTAAATGGGCGAATTTCAATTCATTCGCTTTCCACCGAAGAAGTGATATTTGGTATCATGCGACCTATTAATTACTTTCCCGATTTTCATACTACATTTTATGTCCTTAACTTAAATAACGATGCAAGTAGATTTTATTCTTTACCTTTTGGCGTGTATGGCCTTTGCGAACTTCTTCGCCTGCTCAAGTGGGTTCTTCTCGTCCTCTATCTTGGTTCCTATATGTATGCAGTTGGCTCCTGACTTTATCAGGCTCCTGGCGTCCTCCGGTGTCTTAACCCCTCCTGCTATCACTATGTTCACATTGGTCATCTGCCTTATGGCGGCAACAGTCTCCAGAGGCACATGAGCCGGTGCTCCCGAGCCTGACTCGAGTATGACGAACCTCATTCCCATATACTGGGCTGCGAGCGCATATGCAACAGGAAGGTCGACCTTCTCCCTTGGAAGCAGGTTCGCCTCGCCGACATATCCCACAGTCTGTCCTGGTTCGAAGACCAGGTAGGCTGTCGGCACTGACTCTATCTCATACTTCCTGACAGTGCCTGCTCCAAGTGACTGGGCGCCTGTTATCCAGTATGGGTTCTTGGAATTCAGGAGGCTCATGAAGTACATCGAATCAGCATGGCTCGTTATGTTGCTCACATTTCCCGGGAAGAGATGAAGAGGAACCGAAATATTCTCCTTTATAATTTTCGCCATCTCGTCAAGTACATTACCCTGAGCGCCTATGGAGCCTCCGAGCATTATTACATCAGCACCGCCCTCGTACATCGTCTTGGCGAGCTTGGCTCCGTTCTCAGAAGTATGCTTTTCCGGGTCTATGAGTCCCATGAAGACGCCTCTCCTGTCAGCTATGATAGAATCAATGTATTTTTCGACCTTTCCTTTCTTGACAACATTCTTCTTGCCTGGTATTATCTTCCGGACATACCGGCCCATCTTTCTTGCCATTGTTATAGATTGTCCACAGGTTTTTAAATGTACCCGAGAGAAGAATAAAGTATGATTCTCGTCACAGGCGCTACTGGTTTTGTCGGAAGCGAAGTTACCAAAAGACTTATTGAGAAAGGCTACAAAGTCAGGGCACTGTGCATGAACAGAAACAGCATAGCATCCCTTCCGAAAGGCGTTGAGGCTGTTGAGGGAGACATCACAAAAGAACAGACCCTGATAAGCGCCACGGACGGTGTTGACATAGTAATACATCTTGCGGGAATTGTATCATATTCTCTTTCGACAGAGGAGCTTTTCAGAATCAATGCCATAGGAACGAAGCATCTGCTCCAGCAGTGCGCTGGCGTAAAGAAATTCATACACGCATCGAGCGTCTCGGTTTACGGAGAGGTAAAGGGGGAGGCGGATGAGAACTATCCTGCTACTCCTTCAACGCCATACGGGGAGTCAAAGCTGAAGGCCGAGCAGTTCGTCCGGGATTCGGGAATAAACCACGTTATACTGAGAATGGCGCCTGTATACGGGAAAGGCAGCCCAAGCTGGAAAAAGAACCTGAAGCTTCTTGAAAAGGGATTCCCTGTACCTAATACAGACAATATGACCCATGTACTCCATGTAACAGATGCTGCTGACGCATTCGTAAAAGCTGTTGAAAAAGGCAGCGGAACCTACAACATAGCTGACAGTTCTCCCATGCATTTCACTGACTTTGCAGATAAGCTTCTTACGCTCCTCGGAAAAAAGCCCAGGCATCTTCCTTTCTTCATGGTCAGGGCAGCAGCCGCAGCAATGAAGATGGGCATATATCTCAACGTCCTCACAATGAACAGGCATTATGTCATAAGGAAGGCCAGAAGGGAGCTCGGGTTCGAGCCGAAAGCAGACTTCGATAAGGAGTCTGCAAAAATGGTTGAATGGTACAAGTCCGCAAGATAGCGATTTTTTAGTGAATTAAAGCTCATGTGTCCGTTTTTGTTACTATTTGCTCCGGAAACAGGCACTTAGCGTAAACTTTTATAAACCATAAAAGCAAAAGTTTTATAGAAATCTTCTACGGGAGGTAAATAATATGGTAGCTAAAAAATATTATGAGATGAAGGCTGGCAGCAACAAGCATGTATTTACCGGAAAATCTCCCAGACAGGCAGCTCTTAAGGCCGCAGCACGAGGCTTCGGTGACATAAAGCTCAGGGAGAGAGGCAGGAGGAACAAGGACGGTACTTACACCATCCACAGGTTCAAGGGTTCTGTCAAGGTAATCAATGCACCCGCCAACAGGCCGTCATGGCTTCCAGCCAAGGTCAAGAAGCCGGTAGTTAAGAAGTCCGGCGTTGAGAGGGTAAAGAAGTTCTGATTTTGACTTCTTCCCTGTTTTTCTTTTTCTTTTGTTTTTACAAACACGCCAACCCTTAAAAAACTTTTTGGCACCCCTAACGATGGCTTAAGCCATCGTTGCTTAAATTGAGTCCGAAAGAGGGCTTAATAAGGGGTGTTTGATATGCCTGAAGATAAAGGAGAAGATATCTACGCAAAGTACATAAAAAAGATTGATGCAATGAACGTGCTGAACAGAAAATATTCTAACTGCTGGCAGAAGCACGGCAAGAAGAACCCAGTGGTAAGGCAGCAGATTCAAAATAGTTCAACGATGAATCTGTACAAATTTACATTAAGGAAATTCGTCAGGTTCTTGTATGGCATAAAGAAGCGTGGGGTATATCCAGACTGCGTGGCTGGATTAAAGATAAACAGAATATGCAGAGCCCAGGAACGTTCGCTTCAGGCAAAAGACCTCCTGACCAGCGAGGAAATCAAGCAGATAATAGGCTGTACAGCGAATACAAGGGACAGGGCAATGCTAAGCCTGCTATCCGAAAACGGGGCAAGGCTTGGTGAGTTATGCAATCTGAACATAGGCGATTTAACTTTTTGTGGCAACTATTTCAAGGTCAACCTGAACGGAAAAACTGGAAAGCGTGAGGTGCCAGCCGTTGCATGTATGGAAAGTATCAAGGCCTGGCTCAATGAATACCCTTACAGAACCAATGCCAACAGGCAGAACCTGCCGTTATTCGTGACCATAAGAGAAAAGGACAAAACCGCTACAAGGATTTCAAGCAATAGGGTTGCCTGGATTATACAGAGGGCAGCCACCTGTCCAAGAAAATGGTGAAGGTAGGGAAAGACCTTTCCTTTTCAACTACTTTGAGTATATTATAAGATAAGCCTGGGAGCCAGATAAAACTTTATATCCTCTGGAGATAATAATAAAATATGATTGAAGTCTCGATATTTCTCGCAAGATTCCTGGGCGGTTTCTTTGTGATTTTCGGCTTATTGTTCATCATAACGAGGCAGCTGGGCAAAACGATAGAGATGACAGAGGATAAATCGTTTGTAATCTCCACGGGTTACATAACACTTCTTATGGGACTGGCTACGGTAATCCTGCACAACGTCTGGGTTGCCGACTGGAGGATTGTAATCACGCTTTTGGGCTGGTTCACCTTAATCAAGGGGATTATGAAGATTGGATTCCCAGAACACATTCACAAGCAGGCTCAGAGGTTCAAGAACAAGCAGGCTCTTAGCACAGTTGTCCTGATGCTTCTGGGAGCGTGGCTAATCTGGATGAGCTTTTACTGAAGGATGCCATCCCCAGCCTACGATGATTGGAGTAATATGATAAAGTAAAAATAAATGAAAAACAATAGCAAGCGTGCAATAAACGATACTTATTTATACACCGAATCTAAAAAGACCTTAGCGATGAACTTAAACTACCGCAAAGGGCAGACTTAAAAACTTATTCTCAATTATGATTATTGCTTTTGGCGATATCATGAAGAAATTCACATCATCAATGACCGTAATCCCGAAAGATCCAGAGAAAGGAAGATACAAGCAATTCGACCTCTACATAGAGAGAACAGACGATGAGTTTGTTTTCACATTCAGGGACTACGAAAAAAATAACATGTCACCGACATACTCCGAAAGGCGCATAGGTGTCATCCCGAGCATGATAGGCAACGGCAACATAAAGGAAGAGCTCGAAAGGTATATAACGCAGACAGGAGGCACAGCAGCGTCGTCAGGGAAGGTTATGATTGGCGGACTGCCTGAGCCCCATGAAGATAGATGACATACCCGATTACCTTATAAGGGAAGCCAGTAAGCTCGATTCCCGCATTCACATTATCCCAAAAAATGGAGATATGCAATTGGCGGAGGATTCGCCACACTAGCGATTATGGCACTTCCGGGTGATGCGTTGTTACACGGAGGAACAAGGAACGATCTTGATGTGGCAAAGTTCCTGATTGACAGGTATGACGACAGGCTTCCGGCAGATGACCGGAAAACACTGGGACTCGAAATGAAATATACAGGACTGGATACACTGTAAGTTAAGGAACGCGGGAAAGCTGAAAAACTGTTTAACAAGCGATTAGAGAAAAATGCGCCATCTTACTTCAGAACGTCAAAGAGGAAATAGTATAACCGTAAGACTGCCGACGAAAACTGTGAAGAGAAGCGTGAGAATGAACACAGGTGCAAACCGCACCCCCTCCTTTATCCACACATCCCCGCCTTTTATCTTAAGCTCTTTGACTTCCTTCTCCGTAATGCCTCTCCATTTGTCAGTTATTATCACATCACCTTCATGAAGATCCTTGGCCTTTATCTTCCTCTTGAACAAGTCGTTCTCAACAGCCCTTGCATACTGGAAAAAGAACATCATGAAAAGCCCTATGAACGGAATGGTGAAAATGCCCGCGAAGCTTTCAAGAGGAACTGAATAAGTATAACTCATGTAAAGGGGAACTGCAACAGATGCAATGCCTGTTGATATGAATATCGCATATATCGCTTTTATCCTGCTCTTCAGATTCTTCCTGAAAGTCCTGACAACATGCGGCTTCATCATTCCGAGTATAAACGCATATCCTATGAGGTACAAGAGGGAAAGCAGGAAGAAGTTAAAAACAAGGACGAACGGGAAAGGCATTATGTCTGTCAGCGGTGGAATGAAACCTGCGCTGTCCGGAAAGAGGAATCCCAATGCGCCCATGAGCCATGCATCGCCATCACCCCACTGCCTTGCGAAGTAGAGGAGATATCCGAAGCCGAGGAACAGCAGCCCATAGAAGACGGAACCTGTTATGATGGAAAGGTCTCCTGTGATATAGGAGAAAATCCCCCGCACAGCGAGTGCTGCTATTATCATTGAGTACGGAAGCCAGTCATGGAATTCCGTTGTCTTTAGGTCTTTCCAGCCGCCATAGCCGAAACCGGCGATTCCAATGGCGAGCAGTATCCAGCCAAGCATAGTAATAGTTGTCCTAAATCAAATAAAAAAGACCTTTCAGGATTTTCCGGGAGCGCTTTTTCTAAAAGTGTTCAATGGGGCCGCGGAGATTCGAACTCCGGTTACGGGACCCCCAGCCCCGAGTGATAGGCCAAGCTACACTACGGCCCCCCATTTCCAGTTGATTACTGATGGGATCGCTGAGATTTGAACTCAGGTCTGGAACTCCCGAAGCTCCGATGCTAGGCCAAGCTACACTACGATCCCGTGTACGACTATATTGAAAAAATCAAATATAAATCTTGGCTGTTTTCCTTTCTGTAGTAGCCTTTATAAATTTAAGATTCAATAAACTACCACAAATGATTAGGTGGTTATTGTGAAAAAGATTTTGACGTCGATGTTCATTGTGTTTCTTCTCACATTCAGTTTTGCTTCGGCCATGGATTTCAGCCTGGATATAGCTGAAAACGAGAAAACCACAACACCGTTCAATTCTGCGTTCTTCACAGCGCATGTCGAGAGCGACATGCAGGAAGGAGGACTTTACCTGTTCATTGAAGGGACTCCTTCAAGCTGGATAAGCATGGGAACCTCTTACATTGATATGCCCTTGCTTAATGCCAAGGACATAGAGATGGAGTTCTATCCCAATGACAAGACCGGCGTATACGAATACATTGTACACCTCCAATCATTCCTTGACAAGTCGCTGAAGGTCAGCAAAGACATAACGCTTATTGTACGTTCAGGGGAGAAGGTTGATGACATGGGACACAGCATAACCATGAAAGACAACGCAGCGACTGTAACAATGAACCTTGTCTCATCCCAGAAAGAGGATATAACAGTTGATTACATTCTCGTTAATTCAGGGGGCATTAACTCAGCTGCGTACACGAAGTCATACATGATAAACGGGGAAACCCAAGTGACTGAAACGCTTGACCTCACTGGAGAACTTGAAGCTGGGACATACACGCTGAAAGTATATGTGAAAGGGACAACAATCGCTTTTGAGGATATTGTAAAAGTAGAGCCTGTAAGAATGATTGTGACAACAGAAAACGATGTGTCCGGGTCGATGTACGATGAAAAAATCATAAGCGTGTCTAACGAGGGTAATGTCCATGAAGACGGATACACTGTTGTATCAACGCTTCCGACAGGATTCGTGTCATTCGTCCAGCAGCCCGACAAGTGCGAGAACGGGGAATGCGAATGGACGCTTTCGCTCGGGCCGAAGGAAAGCGCAGAGATAAAGTACAGAATAGAATACTGGCCGCTGTTCGCTGAAGGACTCCTGATAGCAGTTCTTCTCGGAGGTTTCATTATTTTCGGCTGGAACAGGATAAATGTTCCGGCACTCAGCAAGAAATTCAAAACAGGAGATGATGGTTCATACACTGCAGTCATCGAGATAAAGAATGCGGGAAGGAAAATAACCGATGTTGTCGTGAGGGACGTTGTATCACCACTATTCAAGGTCAGGCACGAATTTGAGTCCGTCAAGCCTGTGCTCAAGCACATGGAAGACGGCACAGAGCTCATCTGGAATCTTCCTGTCATAGAGCCGGGCGACCACCGGATAATCCACTACAGGGTCACCCCTCTTGTGAAGGGCAATCTCAAGGTGCCTAAAGCCTACATGAGATATGTGACAGAAAAGGGCAAGAAAACAAAGGTCAGGACGAAAGACATCCATCTGGCCGCATAAGCTTACTTTTTTAAGGTTTATCTCTTCTTATATTCTATACAAATCCCGAGGTAGCTCAGACTGGCTAGAGCGATCGGCTGTAGACGAGCACACCGTGATATATGCACGGTCTTATGAGTGTGTTTGTTGGACGCAGTCGCTCGAAAGAGACCGATAGGCCGGGAGTTCAATGACCCTTTTCGGTTAGAGACATGAAAAAGCGTCAACGGAAAAGGAGCGGACAAATCTCCCTCTCGGGATTTCTTATTTTTTCCGGAACACGTGTGAAAGCACTATGCTTAAAAAGGTGCGCGGCCAATAATATTCCATGCACCCAGCATTGCTAATCGTGCTAATGAAGTCTCTGTGATTTCATTAGCCGTTGCCGGGTGCGGACTGGTTCTCCTTCATGGCAGAAGAAGTTAATCTTTTCGTCCTGGTCTTGCGGGTACATGTAATTAAGGAGGTTGAATATGACCGAAGACTTTATGGAAAAAATGGAAAAGATGTGCGACATATGGGATCTGGAAAGCATATTCCATTCGTATGCTGACGGGAAGGCAGACTACGTTCCGGCCGCAGGAGCCGTGACGACTCAGGTTACACCGGCTCCGGGCAGGAATAGATACATATTCGATACAGATTCGGTTTAGCGGGGTCATTCGTTCTTGGACCCCGTAGCCGCAGATACATGTCCTTCATAATTTCATAGATGTGAGGAAAATATGTTTTTCAATCGCGAGGCTTTCACTATGCCGGGACAGGAAGAGACTGAGTCATGCCGAAGAGATTCAGGTAGCAGAGCACGAAATCCTCTCCGGATCCTTCCCAGTTACTGAAGACTGCCTTCTCCACTCCACCGGATTTCCTGAATGCATTAAGCGAGGAAGACTGCCTGAAATGGCCTGCAATCACATGGAATTCATTCTTTCTGGAATCCTTTATGAATTCATTCAGGAGCATCCTTCCGAAGCCCATTCCCCTGTATTTCGGATTAACGACCATGTTCATGAGGTATATAACTTTCGCGCCTTCGGGAATTCCGGAGAGCCCGTAGTAGTCGTAATCTTCCGGAGCGACATGAAATCCTATGATAGCACCCAGACATTCATTGCCTGAAAATGCTATCTTGGCCACTTTCTTCTCAGAATCCAGTATATAAGCCATGTCGTCCTCAGTGGACCTCATGGACTCGGGATATGTATTCTCAAGCTGCATTATATGGCCTGCATATTTCTCCCATGCATTGGAACCGATGTCCTCCAGCACGATGTTGGCTTTCATATAGATGGGTGTATTCAAAAGCCGGATTTATAAACATTTCCCAGTGGCGCACGCCAGAAAACGGAAGTTTGGAATGTGCAGCGAGAAGATAGCGGAAAACTCAGAGGCTCTTTATGATGTCCCCGACTTCATCGAGGCTCCCGACCACGAAATCAGCCCTTTTCAGGTCTTCTTTTTTCACGGTGCTCGTTATGGCCACGCAAAGGCATCCTGCGCTCTTGGCTGACTCGACTCCGAGAGGCGCATTCTCGATTACTACGGTCTCCTCGGGCCTCACGTCAAGCGCCTTCATGCAGTTAATGTAAGGCTCAGGGTCCGGCTTTGCCTTCTTGGTCTCGTCAGCTGTGAGAATATAATCGAACAGTCCGACTTCGTCTTCCTTAAGGCTCATCATAAGACCTTCCCTGTGAGTGCCTGTCGCAAGCCCTATTTTGAAATTGAGTTTCCTCAGATTCTCTATGAGTTTCCTTCCACCAGGAAGCATCCTGATTGAGACTGCATTATATTTGTAATACTTCTGCTTTCTTTCAACAATCCTCTTCATCTCATACTCATCTATCTGAACGTTCCTCAGAAGGTCTGAAATAATATCCATACTCTTTCCGCCTTCCCTCTTATAGATGTCCCCGGGTTTCAGCTTCATATAAGGCTCAAGTGCAACCTTGTATGCTGCATAATGGTACTTCAGGCTGTCTGCAAGGGTTCCGTCCCAGTCGAATATCACTGCCTTTATCATATTACCAATAGAAACCTTCAAAGGAATACCTTTATAAATGACACATGTAATATAATATTCGGCGGCCAAAGGAGAGAGGTTTACCCGTTCCCTTTTCGAACACGGAAGTCAAGCTCTCTGACGGTCTGGACATTACTGGTTTCGGCTGGGAAATCCAGATCGCTGCCAATTCTTATATTTCTCGGAAACAGCAAACCTTTAAAAGATGTTGCTGCATAATTTATTTCACCTGCCTCGATGGTGTAGTGGCCTAGCATATGACCCTGTCACGGTCATGACCCGGGTTCAAATCCCGGTCGGGGCGCTGTTTTTTTAATTCTCTGACGAAAAATAAAGCAATGAACGGGAATTTCGGCCGGATTTTGTGGTATGTCTTTGCTACAACCAAAGGCGGCCCGACAAGGGTACGGATAGTTAACCTTCTCGAAAAGAGACCATACAACATGCATCAGATAAGCAAGGAGCTCAAACTCGACTACAAGACTGTCCAGCACCACATACGCGTCCTTGAGGAAAACAGGGTGCTCACAGCAGAGGAGAAGAAATACGGCACAATTTACTTCCCGTCAGCAATGTTCGAAAACGTAAAAGATATATTTAATGAAATAAAGAATAAGGTAGGTGAGAAGTGATGTTTGATGAGATAGTTCTCGGGATAAGCGGCCTGAATGTGGTCCTCACGCTGGTTCTCATATACATATACTCCAGGAACCACAAGCTCGTTAAATCAAAGATGACAATGGGGATGCTGTTCTTCGCTGTCATGTTCCTCTTAGAGAACGCTATGAGCCTGTACTTCTACAACTCCCTTCTTTTGCAGGGAATAACATCCATAACGACATTCCATCTAGTTGTCAAGTTCCTTGAGATGATGGGACTTCTCGTGCTTCTGTACGTGACCTGGGAATAGACTCGGAAAAGATTTGGGAATAACACTGGACAGAAGTCGGGAAAAGTCTTTATAAGCGGAATACAAATGCTTTATCATGACCTGCATAGCGTGCGGATTAAACAGTGAATTCAGATGCACCATAAAGGACCTTACAGTGTGCCTGTGCTCGCAGCACCTGGAAAGGGAAAAAGACTATGATTCGATAGTCCGTGAAAATTAAATTCCTCCATGCCGGACAGGGCCTTTTGCGCCAGGGGTCCTGTCCGGATTCTTCTTAACTAATTTAAAAGTACGAAACCATATTTCTTTGCAATGGGCCCGTAGCTCAGTCTGGCTAGAGCACTAGACGAGCGTGTTGCACGTTGTGCAGCACCTCAGGTGAAGCTTTTAATGTCATTGGAGCTTTCAAAAAGCTTCAGCAAACGCGTTAAAAGCGTGTAAAGGACCCCCAAGCGGAGGTTTTCCGTGGACGCTTTGCGAACCACTGAACCGCAAAAGGGTCCGATGACAGAACAAACCTGGGTGTCGCGGGTTCAAATCCTGCCGGGCCCATTACATTTTTACAGACCGCAGAATGAATATTTGCATGCGAAAACGCTGTTTTGAGGAGTTTTTGGCCCAAACACCGAAAGGTTTATATATATGCGAGTGATTTAATAGTTAATTCATCTATTTACAATGTTACTGGGGATTCGCAGACTCGAGGGTGATTGCATAGTAGATATAACGAAACATGAACTTGTGCCGAAACATGAAATTCTTAAGGACGCAGAAAAGAAAGCTGTTTTAGAAAAATACGGTGTCACAGAAAGCCAGTTGCCGAAAATACGTTCTTCTGATCCGGTCATAGAGATGATTGGAGCAGTCCCTGGTCAGGTAATAAAGATAACAAGAAAGTCCCAGACAGCCGGTGAGGCTGATTATTTCAGGCTTGTAGTGAAGTGACATGACTAAGGGAAAGGGTGTTAAAAGGGTAGGCACTGGTATGGACTTGCTTACTGTTCTCAATACCCTTGAAAAGGAGAACGGCTGGACCCAGTTCCAGATAGACTCTTTCAATGCATTTGTTGACAACGGTCTCCAGCACATAATAAACGAGATAGGCACCATTGACCTCATTCCTGACATGGGTGACGTTAAGCTCTCATTCGGAAAGGTCGAAGTTGGAAGCCCTTATCTCATAGAATCCGACGGCTACAAAAGGTCAAAGGAGACCAAGAGCCCGCTTTTCCCGAATGAATGCAGGATAAGGAATTTCACATATGCCGCCCCTATATGGGTAAATATAACACCTATAGTCAACGGCGTTCAGGAGAAGACAGAAAGGGTCCACATCGGAGACCTTCCGGTCATGATAGGTTCAAAGCTCTGCTCAACATACGGAATCACACGAAAGGAGCTCATAGAAGCAGGGGAAGACCCTGATGACGCAACAGGATATTTCATTGTCAACGGAACAGAGAGGGCACTTGTCCTTATAGAGGAGATAGCAGGCAACAAGCCTGTCTTCGAGAAGAACGATGACGCTGTCACAGTAAGGGTCAACTCTGAGAGGAGCGGATTCAAACAGAGGCACCTGATAGAGAGAAGGCCTGAAGGCACTCTCACCATATCATTCGCAAACATCAGAAGGCTTTCCATAGTCACCCTTCTCAAGGCGCTCGGGATGTCAACTGACAAGGATATCTGCGACAACATAAGCAGCGACCCGAAGATACTGAACGAACTTTATGTTTCACTTTACGAATCAGAGCCTATAGACGAGAACGAGGCCATCGACGAGATGGGCAGGAAGCTCAAGGTTTCTGAAGACTACAGGATAGAAAGGGTGAACCAGATACTTGACAGGTACCTGCTTCCGCACATCGGACAGGAAAAATCCAACAGGATGTCAAAGGCACTTTATCTTTCAAGGATAATGAAGAAGGTCATATCAGTATCGCTTGATGCGATACCTGAGGATGACATAGACCACTACGGAAACAAGAGGCTGCTCATGTCAGGAGAGCTTCTTTCCCAGCTGTTCAGGTCTGTGCTTCTTGGACGATGGGGACTCATCGCCAAGATGACCTACAACTATCAGAAGCTTACGAAGAGGGGACAGCAGCCGTCAGTCCAGGGAATTGTCGAGGCGAACGCTGTCACAAAACAGATTCTTTCATCACTTGCAACAGGAAACTGGATAGGAGGCAGGTCAGGCGTCAGCCAGAGACTTGACAGAAGCTGCTACCTCAAGACGATTTCACACCTCAGGAGCGTTGTGTCGCCGCTTACAACCACACAGGAGCACTTCAGCGCCCGAGAAATACATCCCACAGAATGGGGAAGGCTTTGCCCTGCAGAAACACCGGAAGGCAGTTCAATCGGCCTCAGGAAGCACCTTGCACTCCTGTCAGAGATAACACCGGGGCTCAGCAAGACTGAGAATGATGTGCTTGTGAAGTCCGTTAGGGCTGAAATGGAAAAAGCCACAGGCAAGGAAGTAAAGCATGCTTATGACATTTATTTCAACGGCGACTTCATGGGAAGGACTTTCGCACCCACAAAGGTCACGGAAAACCTCAGGAAGAAAAGAAGGACAGGCCTGATAAACGACCAGCTCAATGTAGTCATTTATGCTGAATTCGGCGAGATAAGGATAAACACAGACAACGGAAGGGCACGAAGGCCTCTTCTTATTGCAGAGAACGGGAAGATAAAGCTCACTGATGACATACTCGCAAAAATGGCGAAGGGAGAAATTGACACATCATACCTCCTGAAGCACGGGCTGATGGAATACATTGATGCTGAGGAAGAAGAAAACTCATACATCGCAATGAAGCCTGTCAATCTCACAGCAGAGCACACGCACGCGGAGGTAACCCCCCTTGCAATGCTCGGCCTTCCGGCCACGCTTATACCATACCCGGGATATAACAGAGGTGACAGGATTAACTACGGAGCAAAGATGGTCGGACAGTCAATAGGCATCCCGTCAACCAATTTCCTGGTAAGAACTGACACAAAGTTCAATACACTCATTTACCCGCAGGCACCACTGATAGACACAGCCACATCCCAAATCATAAGGGATTATCCGGGCGGACAGAATGTGGTATTAGCAGTCATGTCAATGGACGGGTACAACCTTAACGACGCCATAATAATGAACAAGTCCTCTGTTGACAGGGGTCTCCTCAGGTCAATGTACTACAGAACTTATGAAACCGAGAAAAAGAGATACTGGGGCGGACAGGAGGATGAAATCAGCATACCGGAACCCGGCATAAAGGGTCACAGGGGCGAAGAAGCGTATGCCCATCTTTCAGCTGACGGCATAATAAATCCTGAAACCCAGGTAAATTCAGATTCAGTTCTCGTGGGAAAAACATCCCCTCTGAGGTTCCTTTCAGGTGAGGAGTTCGCAGCCGGAATAGAGAACCAGAGGGAGACGTCAATAACAGTCAGGCACGGAGAGCAGGGTGTTGCTGACAAGATTCTGATATCAGAGAGCACAAACGGCAATCACGTAGTCAAGATAAGGGTGCGTGACAGGCGCATACCTGAGATAGGTGACAAGTTCGCTTCAAGGCACGGACAGAAGGGTGTCGTAAGCCTCATGGTTCCTCAGGAAGACATGCCATTCTCATCGAAGGGCGTTGTGCCTGACATAATATTCAACCCCCACGGCGTGCCAAGCAGGATGACCATGGGCCAGCTGCTTGAGATACTCGCAGGCAAGACAAAGGCCATGACCGCCAATGCAGACATAAAGGGCACCGCATTCGAACACATGAGAGAGGAAGAGATAAGAAGGCTTCTTCTTGGGTCCGGATTCAGGGAAGACGGAAAGGAAATACTTTATGACGGCAGAACAGGAAAGGCCTACGAAGTGATGATATTCACAGGAATTTCATTCTATCTCAAGCTCGATCACATGGTAGCAAATAAGCTCCATGCAAGGTCAAGGGGTCCTGTTGCACTTCTTACAAGGCAGCCTACAGAAGGCCGTGCAAAGAAGGGCGGACTGAGACTCGGAGAAATGGAGCAGCAGTGCCTTGTGGCGCACGGTGCTGCACTTACGCTTAAGGAAAGGTTCGACTCGGACAAAGCTATGATACCTGTATGCGAGAACTGCGGAATGATGGCGATACATGACAAGTCGAACAACCGCACACACTGCCAGCTTTGCAAGGAAAGCAAGGTCAGATGGGTGGAGACATCATACGCATTCAAGCTCCTGCTTGATGAGGTGACTTCAATGTGCATAATTCCAAAACTCAAGGTTGGTGACGCATAATGGTATCAAGGATAAAGGGTATAAGTTTCAGCATACTGACACCTGAAGACGTGAAGTCACTGGCAGCTGTGAGAATAGTCACTTCAGACCTATATGATGTGGACGGATATCCGGTTGAAGGCGGCGTCATGGACCCAAGGCTCGGTGTCGTGGACCCAGGCCTTCACTGCAGGACATGCGGTGCAGGAATAGGAGACTGCCCGGGCCATTTCGGATATCTCGAGCTTGCGAAGCCTGTTGTAAACATACTTTACACAAAAGCCATATACAAGATGCTCAAGATATCCTGCACAAAGTGCGGAAAGATACTTTCAAAGCCTGAAGACAAGAAGGCAAGCAAGGAGCTCGGAAGGAACCCACCAAGCAAGTGCCCGCATTGCGGAGCAGAGCAGGGAAAGATAAAGTTCCTCAAGCCCAATACATTCTACGAGGAGAAGGAAGAGCTTTCACCCCAGGAAATAAGGGAACGATTTGAAGCCATACCCGAAGACGAGCTGAAGAGGGTTGGGTTCAAGGGCGGAAGGCCTGAAAGCATGATACTTACACTCTTCCCGGTTTCACCTGTGACAACAAGACCTAGCATCACACTGGAAAGCGGTGAGAAGTCAGAGGACGACCTCACGCACAAGCTCGTGGACATAGTCAGGATAAACCAGTCACTCAGGGAGAACATAGACATAGGTGCGCCTGATTTCATTATCAAGGACCTGTGGGAGCTTCTGCAGTATCATGTTACAACATACTTCGACAACGAGCTTACCGGCATACCTCAGGCAAGGCACAGGAGCGGAAGGCCGCTCAAGGGAATGATACAGAGGATGAAGGGGAAGGAAGGAAGGATACGAGGCAACCTTCTCGGCAAGAGGGTAAACTTCTCTGCACGAACAGTCATATCGCCTGACCCGAGGATTTCAATCAACGAGGTCGGTGTTCCGGATGTTATAGCCAAAGAACTGACAATTGAGGTTCCTGTAACGAAGCTCAGCATAAACCACATAAAAGAACTCATAAGATCTGGCAAGGCCAACTACGCAAAGAGGCCTGACGGAAGGAGAATAAAGGTGACAGATGATAACAAGGAAGAGCTTATAGAGAACATAACAAGCGACTGGATTATCGACAGGCAGCTCACTGACAGTGACATAGTCCTTTTCAACAGGCAGCCATCCCTTCACAGGCCATCCATAATGGCCCATAGAGTAAGGGTCATGCCAGGGAAGACCTTCAGGATATCCCCTCAGGTGTGCCCGCCATACAACGCAGACTTCGACGGCGACGAGATGAACCTCCACGCACTACAGACAGAGGAATCAAGGGTAGAAGCATCAGAGCTCATAGATGTGAAGAACAACATAATTTCACCAAGGTTCGGCGGTCCGTTAATAGGACTAGACCTTGACCAGATATCAGGCATGTATCTTCTGACGCACGGCGATGTAAAAGTCAGCAGGAAGGAAACGGCAAATCTTTTCGGAAGGGCTGGTATAGACATAGACCTCCCTGACGGACGGAAGGAATTCACAGGAAAGGAAATATTCAGCCTGTTACTTCCGAGGGGTCTCAACATGGATTTCAAGGCGAACTGCTGCAAGCAGTGTGATAAATGCATCGGCGATGCATGCAAGTTTGATTCTTACGTAAAGATAAAGGATGGGCATCTGCTTCAGGGTGCAATAGACTCATCAGCTGTCGGCGCACTTAAGGGTAAGATAATAAGCAAACTCCACGGGATTGTCGAGACCGAGGAAATAAAGAACTTCATAGACAATGCCGGCAGGCTTGCTGTTGCATTCATAGCAAGAAGGGGATTCTCAATAGGCATATCAGACCTCGACCTTCCGGAAGAGACGCTTGTCAAGGTCAAGAAAAGGGTAGACCTTGCGGAGAAGCATTCGAATGACCTCATCGAGAAATACAACGCCGGAGAGATTAGGATACTGCCTGGGATGACAAAGAGTGAGTCGCTCGAAAGCCAGATACTCAATGTTCTTGCAGAAGGGCTAAACAGCGTTTCTGAGATAGTGAAGGAGAACATCAAGGACAGTGACATACTTACGATGACAAATTCAGGATCAAAGGGTTCTCTTATCAACGCAACGCAGATGGCTGCATGCGTCGGCCAGGAGGCTATACTCGGCCAGAGGATAAAGAGGGGTTTCTTCAACAGGACGCTTCCTCATTTCAGGAAGGGTGACCTTTCAGCAGCCGGGCATGGTTTCGTTAAGAATGGTTTCAAGCAGGAACTCAGCCCCACAGAATTATTCTGGAACATAATGAACGGCCGTGAAGGCCTTATGGACAAATCACTGAGAACAAGGAAAAGCGGTTACATGCAGAGAAGGCTTGTCAATGCATTGCAGGACCTCCGCGTGACAACCTCGCTCTCGGTCAAGAACTCCAACGGAGAAATAGTCCAGTTCAAGGCCGGCGAGGATGGCGTGGATCCAGCAAAAGTACAATGGAGTGATAAAGAATGAAAGGAAAAAGAATGTTCAGTCCTGAAGAGGCAATAGGCGTAGTGGCAGCCCAGTCGCTTTCAGAGCCGGCTACGCAGATGACGATGCGAACATATCACTTCGCAGGAACTGCAGGCATACAGGTGACACTGGGTCTGCCTAGGATTATAGAGATTTTTGACGCAAGGAAAGAGCTTGCAACTCCGACTATGGAGATTCATCTTGACAAGGACCATCAGACAGTTGAAAAGGCCAAAAAAGTCGCTGAGAACATCAAGGAAGTGAAGCTCAAAGACCTTGTGACAGCTGACATGCTCGACATGACAAACCTTGAGGTCATATGCAAGCTTGATGCAAAATTGCTGAAAGAGCTTGAACTGGACATCGAAAAGATAAAGAAGGCAGTCAAACTGAAGAAGGTCAAGGTCGATGGCACAGGAAACGAACTCAGGGTGGCAAGCATGGGTGTTGATGTCAAGAACCTTCACAAGCTCAAGTACAAGCTTCTCGAGCTGCACATGAAGGGCATCAAGGGTGTGACGCAGGCCATAGTCAACAAGGACAACGGAGAGTGGATAATCAACACACTTGGCTCCAGTCTCAAGAAAGTCCAGAAAATAGAGGGTGTGGACCCTTACAAGACCACATGCAACAGCATATTCGAGATACTGGAAGTGCTCGGTGTCGAGGCTGCACGAAACTCCATAATAAACCAGTCCAAGTACACTCTGGACGAGCAGGGACTCCATGTGGACGTAAGATACATAATGCTTCTCGCAGACCTTATGACATTCTCAGGAACAATAAAAGCAATAGGCCGTTACGGAATCGCTGGGGAGAAGGACTCAGTGCTCGCAAGGGCGGCTTTCGAGGAAACCAAGAAACATCTGATATCAGCTGCAATCAGGAACGATGAAGACGACCTTTCCGGAATAGTCGAAAACATCATGGTGAATCAGGTCATACCGGCAGGCACAGGCTCATTCGACCTTTACGGAGACATCCCGAAGGTTCCCATGAAGCCGGCAGCCAAGGAAAAGGCTGAACCCATAAAAGCGGAAAAGCCGAAGGTGGAGAAAAAGACCGAAAAGAAGGCAGAATGGAAACCGAAGGCCGAGAAGAAGATAGAAAAGAAAGAAACCAAGAAGCCCGCGCCGAAAAAAACTGCAAAAAAGAAGTAATCATTTTCTGAAAGCCAGAATCGTCTCTTTCACGACTTCAGCAGCGAGAAGCGACGTCATCGATGCATCGTCATGGGGCGGGCATGTCTCTACGACATCGAATCCCACAACTTCCAGCTTTTCTGACAGTTTATTGATAAGTTCAACGTATTCAGTGAAACTCATGCCTCCAGGCGCCGGAGTCGACACTCCCGGTGCTATTGCAGGGTCGAAGACATCCATGTCCACGGTTATGTACACAGGTCCCTTAACTGCGTAATCCAGCAGATTCGCAGGAGTCTTGGTGATTGTATGCTTCTTTGCGTATTCCTTTTCTTCAGGGTCAAATGAGCGCGTCCCGACCTGTATGATGCGGCCGTCGCCTATAATCTCTGAAATCCGTCTCATGACAGTCACATGGGAATAATTGTTTTCAATATACTCATCCTTCAGGTCCATGTGCGCGTCAAACTGTATTACCTTCAGGTTCGGATGCTGCTTAAGCATCATTTTTACAACTGGCAGTGTTATTATGTGCTCTCCGCCTATTACCACGGGGAATTTTTCTTTCAGCTCTTTCACTGTCTTTTCAAGCCTGTCAAGCGTCTTGTCAGTGTCTCCGGGAACAACTATAAGGTTGCCGTAATCAAGCATCTTCAGCTTCGAGAGGTCGCGCTTGTTATATTTGCTGAAAGTCTCCAGATTGTACGACATCTTCCTTATCTCGTTCGGTGCCTCCCTGCTTCCCACTCTTCCTGTACTGGTCCCGTCAAAAGGCACTCCGAGGAAAACAACATCAGCAGAGCTCATTCCATAGTTGTTGCACCAGAATTCCAGTGGATTCTCAACATACAGCTCGCTCATAATAGTAGAAAAACTCAGGGATTTAAAAATTGAGTGAGACACGGCTTCCCGGAAATGATGTTATTGGCATCCTGAAGTGTCTGTTCATTTCCCTGACATCTCTTCTATCTCTTTTTTGCCTTCTTCCAGTTCCTTTTTCTGTTCCTTGTCCACTTCCAGAAGAAGCGCCTGGAATTCACCCATATGAGTCTTCTCTTCCTTCGCTATGTCCATGAGGGCTTTCCTGATGTTCACGTTTTCCGCCATGGCAGCCAGCTGCTCATAAAGGTTCACGGCGTCCAGTTCGGCTATCATCCCGACTCTGAGTATTTCCATGTCAATGCCTTTCTTTTTCACCTGATTGAAATCTATTGGTATTTGCGACAGCATGCATACACCTCCATTCAAGTTAATATTTCAGTGTTTTAAATCTTTTCAGGAAGAAAGCAAATATTTATAAGTATACTTACAAGTATTTAGATAATTTATCAGGTGAATGAATGCTAGAATACGAAGTCAGGATTGAAGAAGGCGCTGAAGTGACCATGGAGGGCAGCCTACTCAAGGTCAGGGGCGCGAAGGGCGAACTCAGCAGGACATTCTCACATCCGAAGATAAAAGTGGAAAAGAAAGATGACAAGATAGTTATCAGGTCCGAAGAGGACAAGAAGAAGATAAAATCCATGATGGGCACATGGAGAGCGCACATGAACAACATGATAAAGGGTGCCACAAAGGGATGGACATCTTCAATGAAGCTCGTCTACGCGCATTTCCCTGTAAAGCTTGAACAGAAGGATAATGAACTCATAATAAAGAACTTCATAGGGGCAAGGTCTGACAGGAAGGCTGTTCTCGAAGACGGTGTAAACGTCAAGATAGAGGGTGACCAGATTACAGTCTCGGGAGCGGACAAGGAGAAGGTCGGACAGTGCGTGGCCAACATCGAGAAGGCAACGCATGTAAGGGGATTCGACAGAAGGGTATTCCAGGACGGCATATACCCCCTTGGAAAGCCGAAGACAGAGGATGGTTGATATGGCAGGAATAATTTCAAAGCTTCTCAGCATAAGGAAGAAAAAGAAGGCTAAGAAGCCTGATTTCGTCCGGCAGGAAGGATACAGGTACGAGAAGCTCGATGATGTTTGGAGAAGGCCGAGAGGCAGGCATTCAAAGCTCAGAAAATGCAGGAAGCCTAGAGGAAAGAAGCCCTCAACAGGATTCGGATCGCCAAAGGCTGTAAAGGGAATGACAAAGCAAGGATTCATTCCTGTTCACATTTCCAATGTTGAAGAACTGAGAAAAGTAGATAGCAAGAAGGAAATCGCAATAATCAGGTCCAGTGTTGGAAAAAAGAAGCGAATGGAAATAGTTCAGGAAGCTGAAAAACTTAAGATAAAAGTCAGCAATGCTTACAGGGCGAAGCTTCCGGGCTCAAAGTGAGTTGGCACTATGGTATTCACGGAAAAATGCCACACATGTGGTACCAAAGGCAAGCTGTGGAATAAGAACCCGGAGGTATGGAAATGCCCGAACTGCTGTTCCATATTCTCAAGATTCGGCGTTGTGCTGGAAACCGAACACGAACAGGAAGACTTCTGGAGCTGAGATGTCCAGAGAAAAGGTCTACAAACTTCTGAAACAGTTACCAAAAAGCAAGGTAACCACTTATAAGGAACTTGCCAGAGCTGCAGGAATTCATCCGCGCGCTGTTGCCGTTTACATGAAAACGAACAGGGACACTGAAAATCTGCAGTGCTTCCGCGTCATCTCATCTGACGGCTCAGTTGGCGGTTATTCCGGAAGAGACGGGGTAAATGGAAAAATCAGGCTCCTGAAAGATAGCGGCATAGAAGTCCGAAACGGGAAAATCGACGGGAAGTATATACACGTATTCTAAAGTCTTGTCGTGACTATGGGCTTGTCCATGACGATGATTGTGTCCTCTGCCTGAGCAATCTTTCGGCCCTGCATGTCCTTGAGCACAGGATAGGACTGGAGTGCGCCTGCGCGCTCAAGCTCAAGAAGCGCCATCTTTATCTTCATGGGCGATATGTGCTTAGCAAGCCACCGCTTCGCGAACGGGAAGCTGCTGTAATCATTCTCGGCCAAGGACATTATCTTTCGCGACTCCATCATTCTCACTGGCCTTTTCTGCGCGAACTGGTAAATCTCAACAGGGTTCGCCTCGGTCACATGCACAGCGCTTTCCGCAACGAAAGGCTCAAGCGCTATGACATCGCCTTCCCCCAGCACGATGCTGCTGTTGTTCGGGACATTGGGTATGGAGAACCTGCCGTGAAAATCGTAACGGCCTATGCCGTGTCCGGAAAGGTTCACAACAGGAGCGCATCCCGAAGACTTCATGCTTCCATAAATCGCCTGGCTAATCTCTGAAACCTTCACACCGGGCCTTATGACGGATATGCCCTCTCTGAGCGCATCCTCCGCTGCCTTTATGAGCGGGCTCTTCTCTGAGCAGTAGGTGAAAGCCATGTCAGCCACATAGCCATCGACATGCGCGCCTATGTCTATCTTCACAAGGTCTCCGTCACCAACAGTCTTTTCATCGCCTATCTGTGGCGTATAATGGGCAGCGGACTCGTTTATGCTTATGTTCACAGGAAACGCGGGCTTTGCGCCGGCTTTCAGTATCGTTCCTTCAATCTTCTCTCCGATGTCCAGCAGCTTTGTTCCGGGCCTGATTGTCTTAAGCATGTCCACACGAAGTTTTGCCACAATGGCGCCGGCTTCCCTGTACTTCGCAATCTCATCTTCTGAAATCATATGTGTTTATCGTATAGATGATTAAAATCTGTTACTCCAAGAACTCTGCTGTGTCTATTATGCCGTCGCCGTCCATGTCGTAGCCCTTGACAACGCGCGCCTTGACATCACTGCTGAACTTGTTTCCATCAAGAAACTCCTCGAACCTTGTCACAACTGAAAGTATGGACGCACGGGTTCCTGCGAACCTCTTTCCCGCCAGCATGAGTATCTTCTTCTCAGGGTTCTCCGGATTCTGTATTATGCTGACTATGCCCGTGTCATCATCTGTGTATGTCTTCTTGGAGAGTGTGGAGATGATGTTCCTCTCGTGCTCCATGTCTATGTATATCGGGAATTCCCTGTTGTGCTTCATTGTTATCATGTTCGCTGTCGGCCCGCCTATCAGGACCATGTTGCCTCTGAGTGTGTCATCCCTGACCTCTGTGTCCAGCTTGTAATTGGGAAGGTTGTCGCCTGACGTGAATGCCCCCATGAAGAGAGCGAGGTCTATTGCGCAGCAGGCATCGCTCGCACGGGCCTTGTACGGGCCGTGCGGGTCAGGGGAGCCAACGACTATGGTTGAATTCAGCCTCCCATCCTTTATGAAAGGGTTTAGCAGGCGCGACTTCTGCGGAGACTTTATGCTCAGCTTACTGAATGTGACATTCTCAGATGCCAGCGCAAATGCCTCGTCGGATGCCTGATAGAACTTTGCCACTGCGCCGTGCCTCTGCTCTGTCCTGAGCTCATGTATCAGCCCGCTTTCCCTGAGCTTCTTTATGTAATAGTAAACCTTCTGCTCATGAAGGCCAAGCTTCTTCGCCAGGTCCATCGGGCACTGCGGCTGGGACATCATTGTGAATATCTTCCATCCAAGCTCTGAAGTGAGGACACTCAGCCTTGAGGGATTCTTGAAAATCAGCACAGGAGCTACCTCATTCTCCTTGCCGCTCTTTAAGAGGAAATATTTTGACATAGTACCTTTATGAATTTTGTTTTAATATTTATAAGTTTTCCATAGGACCATTTATAAGCATTTACCCAATTCATGCCCCAGAACCGGCATCTATTAAGACATTTTTATCAGTAATGTCTTTAAATAATGCCCAACAAGTCTCTACTTATCCTTGGTGATATTATGTGCGGAATAGTGGGTTACATAGGGCCGAGAAAGGCATCGCCCATACTGCTGAAATGCCTGAAAAGGCTTGAGTACAGGGGTTATGACTCAGCGGGCATGGCTGTGCTCAACAGCAGCCTTGATGTTATAAAAGACAGCGGAAAGATAGACGAGGTTGACACAAAGCACGACTTCAGCAAACTCGGCGGAAAAATAGGCATAGCCCATACAAGATGGGCAACCCACGGAGAGCCGAACATGGTCAATGCCCATCCGCATACTGCATGCAACGGCGACCTTGCTCTTGTGCATAATGGTATAATTGAAAACTACAGCACACTCAGGGACCTCCTTGAAAGCGAGGGGCACACATTCCAGACAGACACAGACACCGAGGTTCTCGCGCATCTCATAGAGAAGTTCTACACCGGAAACTTCATGGGAGCTGTGAGCAAAGCGCTCATCAAGGTGAGGGGAACGTACGGCATCGCTGTGATACACAGGAACCACGAAGAGATAATAGTGGCGAGGAACGGGTCTCCTCTCATAATAGGTGTCAAGGACGACGAGACATTCACAGCTTCTGACGCTTCCGCTATACTTGAGCACACAAAGAAGATGATATACCTTGAAGACAAGGAGATTGCCTCAATAAAGGCAGGCAAGGTCACTGTGAAGAACCTCTTTGACAAGAAAATAGACAAGGAAGTTGAGGAAATAGGATGGGACCTTGACCAGATAGAGAAGGGAGGCTTCAAGCATTTCATGCTTAAGGAGATATTCGAGCAGCCGGAATCACTCAGAAACGTCATGAGGGGAAGGATAGGAAAGACCATAAAACTCAGCGTCAACGGCACACTCTCCGATTGCAGGCGCATCATCATAGTGGCGTGCGGAACCTCCTGGCATTCAGCCCTCATAGGACGGTATCTCATCGAGTCCATAGCGGAGATACCCACAGAAGTGGACTATGCATCTGAATTCAGGTACAGGGAACCTCTTGTCGGCAAGAACGACCTTGTGGTTGTCATATCGCAGTCAGGCGAGACAGCCGACACGCTGGCCGCGCTGAAGGAAGCCAAGAAGAGGGGAGCAAAGACAATGGGAATAATAAACGTGGTCGGGTCCACCATAGCAAGGGAAGCGGACACCGGGATATACATACACGCAGGGCCTGAGATAGGCGTCGCATCCACGAAAGCGTACACCAACCAGCTGGTTGCATTAATGCTTCTGGCGCTCGATCTCAGGCAGAGCAATGGCAAGACACTGGACAGCAACATTATCTCGGAGATAAGGGGGCTTCCGGAAAAGGTGGATCATGTGCTGAAGCAGAACAAGAAAATAAAGGCAATAGCGGATGCAGTTGCGGACCACAGCAATTTCCTGTACCTCGGAAGGGGCATAAACTACCCCACTGCGCTTGAAGGCGCGCTGAAGCTCAAGGAGATATCATACATACACGCAGAGGGCTACCCCGCAGCTGAGATGAAGCATGGCCCCATAGCGCTTATAGACGAGAACATGCCGATTGTCTTCATTGCCAACAAGGGAAAGGGTTATGACAAAATCATATCGAACATGGAAGAAGTGAAGGCAAGACGCGGGAAGATAATCGCAATAGCAACAGAAGGCGACATGGACATAAAGAGGCTCGCCGACTGGGTGATAAGGGTGCCGGAAACCATGGACGAAGTGTCACCGGTAGTCAACATAATTCCGCTGCAGCTCCTTGCATACTACATAGCTGACAGGAAGGGGCTGGATGTAGACAAGCCGAGGAATCTGGCAAAGTCAGTGACAGTGGAATGAATCATGTTAAATTAGCGAGGTGAAAAAGTGGCAGTAAAAGTGGCAATCAACGGATACGGAACAGTTGGCAGGCGGGTTGCTGATGCAGTGGCAGTGCAGAAGGATATGAAGATAGTCGGTGTAGTCAAGACCAAGCCCACATTCGAGGCCTTCAGCGCTATGAACAAGAATTACCCCCTTTACACAACCAGCAAAGAGAACATCAGGCTGTTCGAGGAAGCAGGACTGAAAGTGGAAGGACTTGTAAAAGAGCTTATCGACGAGGCAGACATAATCGTTGACGGCGCACCTGACGGCATAGGCATAGAGAACAAGGAAAAATTCTATATACATATGAAAAAGAAGGTAATATTCCAGGGCGGAGAGAAGCCCGGAACTGCGGATGTCTCCTTCAACTCAACATCCAACTACAAGAATTCCATTGGCAGGCAGTTCGTCAGGGTGGTCTCGTGCAACACCACAGGACTCTGCAGGACACTCGGACCCATAATCAGCAACTACGGAATAGAAAGCGTCAGCGCAGTCATGATACGAAGAGGGCCGGACCCGGCTGACATAAAGAAGGGACCGGTGAACGCCATTGTTCCAGATCCAGTGACAGTACCATCCCACCACGGACCGGATGTCAACACCATATTCCCTGACCTGAACATAACCACAGTGGCCCTGAAGGTGCCGACGACCCTGATGCACATGCACACAGTGAACGTGAAGCTGAAGAACGGCACGAGCACCGACGATGTAATCGGGCTCTTCGAGAAGGCTCCGAGGGTTGTGCTCATCAAGGCAGCAGAGGGAATAAAGTCCACAGCCCACATAATGGAATGGGCTAAAGAGCTTGGAAGGCAGAGGTCGGACCTGAATGAAATAGCTGTATGGCATGAAAGCATAAATGCCAGGAAAGGCGAACTATTCTACATGCAGGCTATCCATCAGGAAAGTGATATCGTGCCGGAGAATGTTGACGCAATAAGGGCCATGCTCGAGATGGAAAGCGACCCGCTGACGAGTGTCAGGAAGACTGACACAGCAATGGGTCTCAAGCAGTGGTGGAAATAAAGGTCGATAAAATGCAAGCTGTTATACTGGCCGCAGGGAAAGGAGAAAGGTTACGGCCGCTCACGGAGACTGTACCCAAGGTAATGCTTCCTGTGGCCAACAGACCTATCCTGGAGCATAACATCGAGAAGCTCAGGGGGCTTGTCGATGAAGTGATACTCGTAGTCGGGTACAGGAAAGAAATTATCAGGAACCATTTCGGAAACGAGTTTCTCGGCATGAAGATATCGTATGCTGTCCAGAAAGAGCAGCTGGGCACAGGGCATGCGCTCCTTCAGGCGAAGGCACTGATAAAGGACAGGTTCATTTTCATGATGGGCGACAACCTCTACGAAAGGAAGGATATCGAGAGATGCATAAAACATGATTATTCCATTCTCACAAGGATTGTGGAGAATCCGAAGATATTCGGGATATGCGAAATCGAAAAAGGTCTCCTGAAGGATATCGATGAAAAACCAGCGAAGCCGAAGAGCAGCCTGGCAAATGCTGCGCTTTACGTTCTGGACCGGAAGATATTCGGCATGAAGATGCCCAAGACAAGGAGAGGCGAATATGAGATAACCGATGCGATTGTCAGCCTTGCAAAGGAGGATGATATACATGCAGTCGAGGCATCCGTATGCGAGTTCATCACGTATCCATGGGACATTCTCAGGGTCAACGAATACATGATAAAGAAGCACGGCGGCCGCATAGACCCGGCAGCTAAGATTGACAGGTCTGCAAGGATTGACAAGAACGTGATAATAGGCAAGAACGCTGAAATCAAGAACGCAGTCATAAGGCCGTATACTGTCATAGGCGATAATGCCGTCATAGGCAACTTCGTTGAAATCAAGAATTCAATAATCATGGAAGGAACGAAGATACCGCACCTCTCATATGTGGGGGATTCCGTGATAGGAAGGAACTGCAATTTCGGCGCAGGCACGAAGATTGCCAATCTCAGGTTCGATGACAGTGCAGTGAAGATGGAAATAAAAGGGAAGGCCGTTGACACAGGCAGGCGGAAGCTCGGCTGCATCATGGGAGACAATGTCAGGACAGGAATAAACTCGTCCATAATGCCCGGCGCGATGATAAAGCCCGGCAGCTTCCTCAGCGCAGGAAAAGTCCACAAGCAGATTTAAGGGTGGAAAGACAATATTCATTATGGCGGATCCATTTTCATCAGCACTGGCAGGGCTTTCGTTCGCTAATCCGGTGGGTCTTGTTATCGGGGTGATACTTTCCACGATAGTCGGCGGCATTGTCATACTGATTATTGTGGAGATATTCGCAAAGAAGTTCTCGTCAGGGAGCATATCACCGAAGAACGCATTCATCGTGGCGCTGATAGTGTCGCTCATAAACATCTTCGGAATCATGGGACTGCTCGGAGGATTCCTAGCGATGATACCATTCGGAAGCATACTCCTGTTCGCACTTCCGGTACTCGTGTGGTTCGGTCTCCTGAAGGTGTTCTTTGGCGAGATGGAGCTTCTGCCTCTTCTGATAATGAGCGTTGTCTGCTACTTCGTGAGCATATACGTCATGCCCACGCTGACAGGCATTGTACGCGGATTCATTCCGTTATGATGGCTTCAGGCAGGTAGCCAACCCTTATTCCAGCTTTCGCAGTACTTTCCCCGGAAGGTTTCCCGGAAAAGCTTAAAAATCAGTGTTTTCATTGTTAATACCAGCATCATGAGAACATCAGATACCTTTATAAAGGATTAAATTAACTACTGAATAGTGATTATTATGAATATTAAAATAACAGGAAAGGATATATTGAAGGGTGCAGGCATCGCAACATTAGCCGGACTTACATACGCAGCTTGCGAGACAAACGGCCCGAAATATCTGGATAACGCAGAGATAAGGAATGAGATAATCCTACCTGAGGATTTCAACGGAAATCTTAAGCCTTATCTGAGCAAGATGGATAAGGGCGACATTCTGGAGCTTCCTGACGGTAACAAGCTTAGAGTCAGCAGGGAAAATGAATCAATTTTTATTCCTGACATGGGTACAGACAGCGACAATGTTCAGTGGATAGATGCATATAATCCGTGCGGAAACATGATCGACCTGAACAGGAGTCCTGCTTCAAGCGCTTACAGTGCAAATCTCACGAGAACAAAATACATAACACCGGAAGAGATTTTCTCGTATCACAAATAGAACTGAATCAGTCAAGAACCCTGAACTCCACGCATACCTTCCAGATTCTCGGGCCGTAAGGAAGCACTTTTCGCTTGTCCAATATTTTTATTTTTCTCTTGGCTTTCTTGGCCGCGTTTTTAACATATTCCAGCGCTTTCCCGTAAAGAGCATCCTGACGGTCGTAGTAGTAGAAATGGACGACGCAACCCCTGGCAGCCACTTCAAATACAGTGTCCAGAAACTCGTATGCGCCTTTTGGAAGCGGCATGGTTATCCTGTCGAACTTCTTTCCGAGTTTGGGGCATGCTTCCCTTACATTCCCGCATATAGGTATGACTTTCCCTTCGACCTTGTTCAGCCTGACATTCTCTTCAGCATATGTGTGGGCGTCCGGATTCAGCTCAACCCCGTACGCGCTGCCTATCTTCTTCTGCATCCTCGCATAGGTTATCGGCGAGGGGCACACGCCGCTGAACATCACCAGGACATTCTCTCCGGGCTTTATCATCCGGCCTATCCTCAGCCTTTCAGTGGACTCCCTTGCAGAGAAATACGCCTTGCTCAGGTCGACTCTGAACCTGCAGTTGTTTTCCTTGTGCTCCGTTACTGTGCTTTCGCCGATGAGTATCTCGATTTCATTAAGCCTGTAGTCTCCGGAACGCTCGCCGTACTTGTCGCAGACTGTCTTCACGTGTTTGTTTACCTTCAGAAGGGCCTCCGCGATATCCATCTTCCTGTGCTTGAGCTCGAATGGTATCTCGATTATGGCTATGTCACCAACGATATCGAATGCCCGCGGGACCTTTGAAAGTTCTTCTTCAGAAAGCTTGCCTTTCAGGACATCCTTCATGTTCATTTTTTCACCCTGTCCAGTGTCCTGTTGAGCATGGCATCTGCGCATGTTATGTACTGGTTTTCCCGTTTGACATGTTCATACTTCACAGACCTGAAGTTCTTCTCCTCTGCCTTGACCATTTCATAAAGTTCCTTCAGGTGCGGCTTCTTCACCTTGTACTTTCCGGAAAGCTGCATGACAGCAAGCTCGCTGTCCATCGTGCACGTGACATTCCCGTCACCGTGCTTTTTCGCCATCTTGAGCGCCTTCAGCATGCCCCTGTATTCAGCCACATTGTTCGTGTTCTCGCCTATGTACTCGCTGTGGCTTTCCAGAAGCTTGCCTTTAATGTCGTATATCAGGAGCGCGAATGCAGCCGGCCCTGGGTTTCCCCTTGAGCCGCCGTCCGTGTAAATCACAAGGTCCATAAAAGCACCTAATTTAATTTACCACAGCCTATTTTAAAGATGAAAAGGAAATTTCTCGCAGTGCCTGTCGTCGCAGTGCTGCTGGCTTTGGTCGCATTGCAGCTGCATGCAGGCCCATTCGTGAAAGGATATTACGATGCGCTTCCCAGTACAGACGGAAAGCCTGACACCGGGAAGCTGGCGCAGATGCTTTCGAAAAGGAATGCGAATACATACAATTTCCTTGTGCAGAGCCCTGAGAGGGACATACCGGTGCTTGAGGAATTCCTTCCTGAGGCTGAACGGATAGGCGTGGATGTCTGGGTCACCATACTGCCTCCTTCAGAGCTTTCAGACGCCAACAGGAACAACAATAGCTTCACAGACTACATAGGGATAGCAAGGAGGCTGTCTTCTCTCTCAGAGGAATACCCCGCGCTGAAGGCATGGAGCCTGGACAATGTCCTCCTTGACTACAGGTATTTCACGCCCGCCTACCTGAAGAGCATAACCGAGGCCGGGAAAGAGCATTCGGAGCTGAAATTCATTCCTGTCGTATACTACAATAACGTCATGTCAGCTGAATTCGCTGACAGGAAGCAGTATTTCGACGGCATACAGCTTTACTACACGCATTTCCCTGAAGCTGGCGCAAGCGAAGCTGACTTTTTCACAGGAATGGTGGAAGATGTCCGTAAAAAGTATAAAGGCATGATAGTCATAGGTGTTTATGCGACGCCTGCTTCTTCCCAGTTTCCGACAACGCCCGAATACATAGGGGAGCTTTTAAACCTTGCGAAGCAACATACAGACGGAGTGATGATATACACATTCGACCAGAGCGGCGACAAGCTCTCGGTCATAGAAGATGCATTCGCATGATAGAAATCAATTACGACCCCAAGAAGGGACTATGGGCAGAGAAGGAGGATGCGGACAGGCTCAGGAATAATTCTTTTGGCGAGCAGGTCTCTGACAAGCTCTGGCTCAATCCGGAGGAAGCGCTTTACATAATCGACCTTATGAACGGGAAGATAAAGCACGGAAAGGCTGTAATGGGATTCGGGGATATCGTTATCGCCTACGCCTCAAAAGACACAAGGCTCATGATAAAGTACAACGCCTACAGGGACTGGAGGGACCGCGGACTCATAGTCAAGAGGGTGGACGAATACACGAAAGGCGGAAGCAGCCGGGAGAGCCATGTAAAGAAATACCCTGAGAATGTAATGAAAATCAGGAAGTCAGCAGCAAAAATCATATGGGATTCCGAATCCGCGATGGGTGTCTTCGATGACAAGGCGGGTATCGAGCTTTACAAGGACTGGTGGCTCGGCCAGATAGGGGTATACAAGCAGGAGAGGGGAAGCATACTCAAGCTGAACTTCTTCGAGGTCATGCTGCTGTCGAAGCGCTTCGGATTCAAGGTCGTTGATGCAAAGACCGGAAAGGCCACGACATCCGGAAAGATAATGGATGAAATATCAAAGAGAAGGGAGTTCGCCAAAGCCATGTACCAGGCTTACGAGGACTGGAGGCTGCGCGGATACATAGTGAAGACAGGTTTCAAGTTCGGGACGCATTTCAGGATATACTTCCCTGATGCATCGCCGCTCAGGGAGACAGGCGACGGAAAGTGGGTGCACTCAAAGCATGTGCTGCACATATTCCCGAAAGAGGAGAAGCTGCTGGTCTCGGAGTGGGCTAGGGCTGTCAGGGTCGCTCACGGCGTCAAGAAGACATTCATACTGGGTGTCCCGAAGATAACAAAGAAGGATTTCATGGACTATCCTGCTGATTTCGCTGCTTACAGGAGGAAGAAGAGGGGAAAGGACTGGATAAGGGAAGCACCGCCAAAGGACAGGCCGAGATACCTTCTTGCTGCAATGAGCGAGGAGGAGCACATAGGAGGCGTTGAACTGGCATCACTCCTTGCAAAATCCGCTGTAATGGGAATGAACCTCATACTCTCGATAACAGACCGTGAAACTGCTATAACATATTACGCCCTCAACAAGATAAGGCTCAGGGATTCCGAGTACGACTACTACGAGATAGAGTGGCTGAAACCATGACAATCAACGAGTAGATTAACTAACATATTTAAGGATTCAGGACTGACTTAGGTAATATTGGTGTTATCATGCAACCAGAGGAAACCGGTGATTCAGGATTCACATTGAGGTCTGTTTCTGTTGCTGTCATGCTTACGGTATTCCTTCTCGTCATCTCAAGCTACATAGCCCTGAAGATGGGGGCGCTGCCATGGCCTATAATATTCAGTGCTGTTGCAGCAGGAACGCTCCTCCAGCTGTTTTCGAAATTCGGAAAAAAGACCGGCAGGCATGAGATTAATGTAGCACAGGCCGGCGGCACCATCGGCGGCCTCATGGCTTCAGGAGTTGTGTTCACAATACCCGGAATACTTTACCTCCAGAGCCAAGGTGTTCCTGTATCCATGCCCGGAGCGCTTTCTCTGGCAGCGGTGTGCGTCACCGCAGGCGTGCTTGGCGTACTGCTTTCAGTTCCCATGAGGCGTGTCTTCGTGGACGATGAGAACCTTCCTTATCCCAGCGGAACAGCAGGTGCAGAGGTCATAAAGGCCGAGAGCAGCATGGGAAGGGGGACTTTCTTCCTGGCAGTCGCGCTCTCGCTGACAGGCATATTCGTTCTGCTGCGCGAGCTGTACTTCCCTGCCGGATGTTCCTTCCCGATTGCACCTGAGATAGGGCTCACTCTTGCTCTTTATCCGATGCCGCTGGCTGTAGGTATAGGATATCTCCTCGGCCCGAAGGCTGCTGTGAACTCTTGGTTCGGCGGCTCTGCTCTTGGATGGTTCGTACTGATACCATTACTTGCAGGACTTGGATACGCCGCACCTGATGTGGGCGCAAGCATGATGCAGAATGCCGGCATGGGCATGGTCATAGGCGCCGGCATAGGTTTCTTCGCTTCATACGTGCTTCCGAGGGCCAGAAGGATATTCAGTCCGCTGTTCTCAAGGAAGAACAGTAAGTGGTACACGAGATACACTCCGCTATTCTCAGTGGCAGCTTTCGTGATATTGTCACTTGCAGGGATACACCCCCTTGGTGCTCTGATAGCAGTGCTTGGCGTATGGGTGATGGTCAGCGTGACATCCATGATGACAGGTGAGACTGACATAGACCCGCTTGAGCAGTTCGGGATTATCATAGGATTGGTCGCAATCGGCTTCTTTGCGCTCATAGGCATGCAGCTCGACTACCTTTCAGCATTCCTCATAGTGGTATTCGTTTCCATAGCATCAGCTATCGCTGGTGACATAGGCCATGATTACAAGTCCGCAAAGATACTCGGCACAAGGGCCAGTGACATAATACGCGTTGACCTCATAGCTGTCATAGTGGCCGGCCTTCTGGCACCTTTTGTCCTGGGAATGATAACGGATGTTTACAGCTCGGAATTCTTCACAGCGGCGATGCCTGCTCCCCAGGCCCAGATGGTGGCTGGCTCCATATTCGGATTCGCACAGCCCTGGGCATTCTATACAGGATTCATCATAGCATTTGCATGGATAGTCGCTGAGACGATTTCAAGGAGGAAGGCGCCTGTGATGCCCATGGTATTCGGAATAGGGCTGTTCCTCGGAACACTGTTGGGAATACTCCTTGCGATAGGGGGTATCGCCAGGTACATCACGGACAGGAGGAATGCAAGCATATTCACTGCAGTCGGTATAATAACAGCAGCAGGGATAATGGGCGGCGAAGGCATTGCAGGGCTCGGGCATAAGGCGCTGTTCGTGGCAGGAGCTGACTTCACAGTTGCAGCAGCTGCGCTCTTTGCGCTGTTCGCAGCAGTGCTTCTGCTTTCAGTTGCAACGAGGAAGAGGCTGATGAAATGATAGTGGGAATAGATATAGGCGGGACCAACACCCATGGGGTTCTTTTCGACAGGAAGAAGCTGGTTGCAGGCATATCAGTCAAGGGCAATGAATTGAAGCATGTAAGGAAATGCCATGATTATCTTGTCAGGAAGGCTAATGGAAAAAAATACAGGCTTGTTTTCACAGGAGGTGGGTCCAGAAAAGTCACACGAAAGGACATCGGCGAACCTTTTGCAATCATGAGTGAGATAAAGGCCATCGGAAAAGGGGGAATGTTCTTGTCCGGGAAGAAGAACATATTCACCGTAAGCATAGGAACCGGCACTGCATTCGTTTCAGTCAAGAACAGCAGGTCTGTGCATGTGGGAGGAACAGGCATGGGAGGCGGCACTCTCCAGGGACTTTCACAACTGCTCCTCAGCAGCAGCATAACACAGACCGAGAAGATGTCAAAGAAAGGCTACGGCAGGCTTGACCTGACTGTAAAGGACATTGTGGGCTCGGGTGTCGGCAGGATTCCGGGTGATGCGACAGCGTCCAATTTCGGTTCTGTCGGAAGGAAACCGCCCAAGTCCGAGATAGCGCACAGCCTGCTGAAGATGGCAGGCGAGACCATCGGAGTGATGGCATATTTCGCTGCAAAGTCTGTCAGCCAGGAGAAGAACATACTGGTCTGCGGAAGGGTTGCCATGAACGGCATTGTAAAGAAGACTGTAACGGAAACAGTCAAACTTATGGGCGGGATGGCCACTGTTCCTAAGAACGCGGAGTACTGCGCGGCAATAGGCGCTGCGCTCGGCAGTTAATTTTAAATCATGGAATCAAAACTAAAGTGTATGCCTGAGTCTCTCAAGTTCTTCATACTGGACGTCAGCCAGAGGGGGCAGGACAGTAATGAAATACTTCTCTGGGGAAAGACAGAGCGCGGTGAACCAGCTTTAGTCATAGACAGGTCTTTTCATCCGTTCTTCTTCATCGAGTACAAGGCCACGCTGAAAGATGATGATGTTGAAGAGCTTTCCAGAAAGGTTTCAGAGCTTTCCATAGAAGGTATCAAGCCCCTTAAGGTCGGGCCTGTAACACGACGATTCTTCGGAAAGGAAAAAAACCTTCTGAAAATAGAACTTCCGAGGCCGTCTGATGCCATAAGGTTCAGGGAAAAGCTGAAAGACTGGATGGAGGTGAAGGCCATGCACGAGCAGTCGTTAACATTCTACAGGAGGTATCTTCTGGAGAGGCAGGTAAGGCCGATGTCATGGGTCGAAGTTGAAGGTGTCTCATCAACAGACGGCAGCTATGCAATAATTTCTTCAAGCAGCATAACTCCATGCGAAGACACAGAACTCCCAAGGCTCAGCATAATGGCAATGGACATAGAGCTTGTTGAGGAAAACGATGAGGAGAAGATAATCATGGTTTCCGTCAAGGACAACCGCGGATTTAGGAAGGTCATAAGCTACAAGAAAGCTGATGTTGGTTTCCTTGAGGTGGTCAGCGACGAGAAGGCTCTCATCGTAAGGCTCATGGAGATTGTCAGGGCAAGGGACCCGGATATCATAACAACATACAACGGTGACCGGTTCGATTTCAAGCACCTTATCGACAGGTCAGCGAAGCACAAGATCGGGCTCGTGCTCGGAAGGACTGACAAGCACGCTATGCTGAAGAAGAGGGGAAGGTTCTATGCGGCATGGATTGAGGGAAGGGTTCACGTGGATGCATACGAATTCGTCGACAACATACTCTCTGACACGCTTTCATCCGATTCCAAGAGCCTTGACAGCGTCTCCCGGGAAATCATAGGAAGGGGGAAACGCAAGATGGAATGGGACGACCTCCAGAAGGCCTGGGAGGAATCCAGTGGGCTTGAAAGGATTGTCAAGTACTGCATGACCGATTCCGAACTGACGCTTTCGCTGACGAAGACATTCATACCACAGATGGCTGAGCTGTGCAGGATAGTCGGCCAGGGACTGTTCGACATAAACAGGATGACATACTCCCAGCTGGTTGAATGGATGCTCATGAGGGAGACAAGAAAGGCGGGAGAGCTGATACCCGAGAGGCCTAATTACGATGTCATACAAATAAGGAGAAAGGCCGCGTCCTACGAGGGCGGATACGTCTTCCCGCCAAAGGAGGGGATACACAAGAACATAGCGCTGTTCGACTTCATGAGCCTTTACCCGAGCATAACCATAACCCACAACATATCGCCGGAAACCCTCAACTGCCACTGCTGCAACGGGTCAGATGACGGGCCTGTGCATAAGGTTCCCGGAAAGGAATACTTTTTCTGCAAGACGCATGCAGGATTCGTATCGAGGACGCTGAAAGACATAGTGGAGAAGAGAAGGGAGCTGAAAGCCGAACTCATGAAAAAAAGCAGGGACAGCGAGGAGTACAGATCCATTTACAACCGCCAGTACGCGCTCAAGATACTTGCCAATGCAAGCTACGGATACTACGGGTACGCAGGCTCCCGCTGGTACTCAAGGGTATGCGCCCAGAGCATAACCGCCTGGGGCAGGTACTACATACAGAGGGTCATGAGAAGGGTGGAGAACCTCGGATACGAAGTGATTTACGGGGATACTGATTCGCTTTTTGTCAAGCTCAGGTCCAAGAAGAGTGCACTAGAGCTACTAGATGGCGTCAACAAGACCCTTCCGGGCGCGATGGAGCTGGAGTTCCAGGGCATATACAGGGCGGGTATATTCGTGCCTGCCAAGACAGGGCTTGCAGCCAAGAAGAGGTACGCGCTCGTGGACAGGAACGATGAAATGGTCATAAGGGGCTTCGAGATAGTCAGGAGGGACTGGTCCCCGATCGCAAGGGAGACACAGGAGAAGATTCTCATGGCCATACTGAGGGATGATTCAGAGGATGAGGCGCTGTCTATTGCAAGAAGAGCCATAAACCGGATACAGAAGGAGGCCGTGCCAATGGAGAAGATGATAATACACACGCAGCTCACAAGGCCCCTCAAGGACTATGAACAGACAGGCCCGCACATAGCAGCAGCGCGGAAGGCGCTTTCAAGGGGCAGGCCTGTGGCGCAGGGCTCGATGATATCCTACGTGATAACGAAGGGCAGCGGCTCGATATCCGAAAGGGCTGAGCCAGCTGAAGATGCCACGAATTATGACCCCGACTACTACATAAACAATCAGGTGGTGCCGACAGCACTCAGGGTTCTCGCGGCATTGGGATACACAGAAGAGGACATAATAACAGACGGGGACACGCAGTCTTCCCTGTCCAATTTCATCAGGAAAGGGAGACGTTAAACCTTTTTAGGATATTAATGCAATTATACACATTGTTACAGGTTGATTATATGCTTAAAGTTGCAATCAACGGCTTCGGCCGTATCGGAAGGAACTTCCTGAAGGCTTCTCTTAGGAGCAGGTCCTTCAGCGTTGTTGCGATAAATGACCTTGCTGATGCCAAGACATTGGGAAGGCTTTTCAAGTATGATTCGGTTTTTGGTCCATTTGACGGAAAGACAGAGTGGGGCAATGGTTTCATAAAGGTGAACAACAGGAAGATTTCCACATTCGCTGAAAAGGACCCTGCGATGCTTCCGTGGGGAAAGCTGAAGATAGACGTTGTCCTTGAATCAACAGGAAGATTCAGGAAGTATGAGGATGCGGAGAAGCACCTGAATGCAGGCGCCAGAAAGGTTGTCCTCTCAGCCCCTCCGAAGGATGACAAGCCCATAAAGCAGATAGTTCTGGGGGTCAACGAGGAGACATACGACCACAAGAAGGACATGATAATATCCAATGCATCGTGCACGACAAACTGCCTTGCGCCTGTTGTCAAGGTGCTTGATGACGAGTTTGGCATAGTCAAGGGTTTCATGACAACCATACACGGATACACATCAGACCAGATGCTGCTTGACGCACCACACAAGGACATGAGAAGGGCGAGGGCTGCTGCGCTGAACATAATACCAACAAGCACAGGAGCTGCAAAAGCTCTCGGGAAGGTCATACCGAAGGTTGGCGGAAAAATCACAGGCTCTGCGATAAGAGTGCCTGTTGCAAACGGCTCGATAGTAGACCTTGTGGTGGAACTTAAGAAGAAGCCGACACCGCCCGAGAAGGTGAACGAGGTGATGAAGAAGGCAGCTGAAGGCAATCTCAGGGGAATACTGCAGTATTCAGAGGAGCCGCTGGTATCAACTGACATAATAAAGAATCCGCACTCATCCATATTCGACTCGCTTCTCACCAATGCGGAAGGCGACCTGATAGAGGTTTTCTCATGGTACGACAATGAATGGGGATATTCCAACAGGCTTGTTGACCTCATTGACTTCATGAAGAGAAAATGGAGGTGAGCAGATGATTCACTCTGTTGAAGAACTGAGGAAATCAGCCCTCAAGGGGTCTGTTGTTTTTCTGAGAGGCTCAGCTGACGTCCCGCTGAGGGATGACAGGGAGCTTGATGACGTATCAAGGATAAATGACATATCAAGGATAGAGTCATTCCTTCCAACGCTGGCTTACCTGATAAAAAACGGCGCCCGGATTGTCCTTCAGCCCGGCTGGCTTGGAAGGCCTGACGGTATCGAGAAGGAAAAGAGCACCATAACAGTCTACTACTACATAAAGAAGCGGCTTGGTGAGATGAAGCTGCTGAAACATGAGCTGCTATTCGCGCCGTCAGACCTTGACGGAAATTTCAGGGGGATAGCTGACAATTTTGAGATAATCAGGAAAAGCATTTCAGGACTCCAGGACGGCCAGGTGCTGGTCCTTGAGAACCCGAGGTTTGACAGCCAGTACAACAAGGGTGACGAGTCCTACGCCAGGACGCTTGCTGACATGGTCGACATATACGTGGCTGATGATTTCGCGCAGAGGCACCGTCCTGCTGCTGACATAGTGCCAATGGCCAAGCACATGGAGAAGAGGTATGCAGGCATCCACCTAATGGAAGAGATAGAATACATAGGAAACATAAGCAAGGAACTGGATAAAGCCAAAAGAAAGCCGTTCGTGTTCATACTCGCAGGCAAGAAAATAGAGACCAAGCCGGGTGTGGTGTCAAAGATAACTGTGGCTCTCAAGCTTCTGGACCGCATGCAGAAGCAGGACAGGATACTCGTTGGCGGGGCTGTTGCATACACATTCATGATAGCCAGGGAGAACCTCGGCAGGGTGAGAGACGGTCCCGATGCCGTGTCAAAGATATCATCAGGTGACATCAAAAATATAATCGGAGATTCCTACATAGCAGAGGACCAGATACACGACCAGATTATGCTCGCGGGAAGAGTCCTTCTCAAGGCAAGGGAGAAAGGAATAAATGTCATGATTCCTGAAGACCATCTCGTGATGAAGAAGGAAGAGCTCAAGGTATCGTCATCAATTGAGAAGGGCTGGAAGGCGCTGGACATAGGTCCGAAAACCATAGATGCATTCATCGGTGTGATAAATTCCGCAGGCTTCGTGGTGATGTCAGGACCAGTGGGAATGTTCGACAAGAAGGTCCCTGAGGCAGCGAGGGGAAGCACCAAGATTGCAAAGGCGCTCGAGGATGCCACAAGGCACGGTGTAGTGACAGTCACAGCAGGCGGTGAAAGCACTCTCCTCGTTAACACAGTCGGTGTGAAGATAAGCCACGCCAGCATAGGCGGAGGCTCAACACTCGAATTCATTGAGAAAGGAAGCCTTCCAGGGATAGAAGTGCTGGAGTCGTGAGCTTCATGTTCTGGGAAACCGTAGGATTAGCCGCCACGCTGTGCGTCATACTGTCATACGTGCCGCAGATGACGAGAAGTTACCACACCAAGAAGATGGATGATTTCTCCATGTGGTATCTCATCATAATAGCGCTCGGGATATTCCTCTGGATAGCATATGGCATCCACATAGGCGACGGAGTGGTGATATACGCGAACATAGCCATATTCGCAATGGCCATCCTGCTCATCGCGATGAAGGTGCACTATTCCAGAAAACGCTAGGTATCAATTCCATTTGTGCCTGGGATTTCTAGGTATTATTATCCAGAGCAGTATGTAGGCTATTATTCCGGAGCCCCATGCGAGGGAGCCGAGAACCCAGAGTATCCTTATCAGCACAGGGTCCACCCCGAGGTATTCGCCTATCCCCCCGCACACGCCGCCGAGAATCCTCTCGTCTCCAGACCTGTAGAGCCTCTTGCCCGGAAGCTCCTTTCCTGAAAATGCATGTTTCTTTGCCTTCCTCTCAAAACCTTTTGTCAGCGCTATCAGGAGGAGTATGAGATATCCGAGAAGCGTGAATATGTAGAAGAATGTTATGAGCATGCTGTCAATGAAGACTGCAGCGGACGTGAACAGCTCAACGCCCAGTGAAAGGCTCGCTATCCTCAGTGCGCTGGATATCAGCCAGAAAGCTACAACGATTACAGCTGCTGACACAACAGGCGAAAGCAGCCTGTACTCTCCGGGGAACTTCCTTGAAATGAATGCCGTGTATGAGAAGAAAAGCAATATCAGGAAGAACCATGATATGTGCGCAGCCAGGAAGTAATAGATGTGATTGAGCAGCCCGCTTCCTATGGGCATGTTAACCAGCGACAGCACCCAGAGCATAACCGCTATTATGATGAGCCCGAAGATGCTTGAAATAAAAGGACCGACTATCCCGAATGTCGAGCTGAACCACGTGTCAAATGATTTTCCCTTCTTCTCGAAGTGATTGCCAAACCTCTCGCCCAGCTTCCCCATCTCCTCTGAGAAATTCTCCACGCCTTTCTCAAGGCCGTGTTCCTTTGAGGATTTTCTCTTTTTTGCCGGCATAAACATCTATTGGTCAGACTTTTTTAAATACCGAAATAATATTCTACGAATGGACTGGCTCATAAACATTGTTTCTGGATTTGCGGGACCTGTTTACACGCAGTATGTCGTCTCCGCGATACTGATAGCGCTGTCATTCATGATAGCAAACATAGCCAGCTACATCATCACGCTCATAGAGAGGCACATAACATCCAGAAGCAAGATCAGCCTTGATGACAAGATACTTGAGGCAGTAAAGGGCCCGCTGAAGGTGGGTATAGTCATAATAGGCATAGTCATGGCGCTTGAATACATGTCAATCCTTGACGCATATGTCAACGAGATAAGGATGATTTACACTATACTGGTGCCGCTTTTCATCGGCTACCTTGCATCGAGAATAGCAGGAGGGCTCATTGACTGGTATACAACTGAAGTGGCTTCGAAGACCAACTCCAAGGTCGATGACCAGCTTCTGCCGATAGTCAAGAAGCTCATATACGCCCTGATATTCGGCGTGCTGATACTCATAGTCTTCAACCAGCTTGGCGTCAAGGTCGAGACCGCGATAGCGGCACTGGGCATAGGCGGACTCGCTGTGGCCCTTGCGCTCCAGCCGACTCTCACCAACTTCTTTTCAGGCGCGCAGATGGTAGCCGACAGGCCGATAAGGATAGGGGATTACATAGAGATAGAGTCGCTTGAGAAGGGCGTTGTCATGGACATAGGATGGAGAAGCACGAAGATAAGGACATTCACCAACAACATCGTTGTCCTTCCGAACAGCAAGATAGCTGACAGCAAGATAATAAACTACAGCATCCCGGACCCGACAGCTGGATTCACTGTGGACTGCGGGGTTGCGTATGATTCTGACCTCGAGAAGGTAGAGAAGGTGGCTCTGGAAGTGGCCAAAGAGACATTGAATGAATACAACGGGGTCAAGGATTTTGAGCCGGTATTCAGGTTCAGGGAATTCGGAAGTTCCAGCATAAACTTCCGCGTGATAATGAGAACGAAGACGCTGGGAGACACGTACTTCGCGACGCACGGCTTCATCAAGAACATCAAGAAGCGCTTCGACAGGGAAGGCATAGAGATAGCGTTCCCGCAGATGGACGTCCACTTCGACAGCAGTGCGCCCAAACATGTGAAAGCCGCCAGAAAACCGCGGAAGAAGTAGACTTTAATTTCTTTTCTCCACTTATTCTCATGGTCGAATACAGGAAACTTAACATTACCGGAAGGGAAATAAGCATTGCGCCTTTCTCAGGCGGCTTCGTGATGATACCGGAATCCGATGTCAGTCTCAATGACGGGGGATACATTCCGGGATTCGTCGACGGCAACAGACAGTTCTGCTATCACTGCAAAGGCCCTGTAAGGGAGAACAGAAAGCACATACTCTACATGGACGTCACAGCAGACTGACTATCTTCTGTCCATCTCTTCCTGCCGCTTCTTGGCGTCGAGATACTTTTTCTGGAAATCCATCATCTTCGTGTTCTTCGCCTTGCTCTTTGATGACGTCTCCCTCTTCTTTTCCTCTTCTGTCTTCCTGTGAAGCAGCCATCGTGCGAAGCCGCTGAAACTGGGCCCTGATGACAGAGCGTTCCTCTTCTCTTCCTCCAGCCTGATGATCTCAGAATTCACCATGCTTGTTTCGCTGGAGTATTTCTCGGAGAGCGTCCCGAAGCTCTTCTCATCTATCTTCCTGTTGCTGTACTTGCGCAGGGTGTCTTTCTTTGCACTTGTGATATCATCAAGCTTTCCGCGAAGCCTTCTTATTCTTCCCTCATTGATAACAGGAGGAAGCATGAATTGTCTCAGCAGGTACACCTCAACCAGAGCAGCCATTAAAATCGCTGCGAACATGTACCATGACATGTAGAAGAATCCCTGCAGTTTCACAGGAAGAAGCGACTCATTCACTGAATCAGAAACCGACTGGATGCTGTCCAGCATTGCGCCAAATGCATTCAGGTCGTCTTCAATCGTGCTTCTCTGGGCGGAATCTATGGCTGCTGCCAGCTCGTCCAGCTGCCTCCTGAGGCCTGTGACATCCACGCCGGCATTCTCCAGTACATCAATCTGCTCCCGCAGGCTGTTGAGAAGAGACCTGAAACTGCTGAGCTCATCAATCATCTCATTGGGATTGACAATAATCCTCACGGTCTCCGTCTTCTCGAAATCCTGTTCCGTGAATTTCACCTCCATCGTGTATTCACCCGGCTCCTGTGAAAGCGGTGCATGAATGACTATCGGAATGCTAACGCTTGTCTTCTGTGGAAGACTGAACTCATTGAATCTCGGAAACATGCTGCAGCAGTCATGGTCAAGTTTTATCGCAAGGCTGAAGTCCTTGTTGCCTGTGTTCTCCACTGTGAACAATGCAGTGCCGTTCTTTCCCTGCGTAACCTCAACCACTTCAGTGTATGACGTTATCTGGAAGTTCTTCCTGTCCCTGCACTCCGATACAGCTATGCATCTCGCCTCGGCCTCGCAACCGGAAGGAACGCACACCCTTTCCTGATACATCTCGTCCTCAGTGCAGTTCCCTGAGCCGCAGTCCACGTCCTTCCATTCAGTGCAGTTGCAGGCAGGCGGTATGTAGACAGTGCTTCCGCTGCTTCCCGGTGGATTCGACCCGCCGCCTTCAGACACAGTCGAGAGTGACAGAGTCTCAAGCACATTGCTGTTGTTGTACGGGCATGTGACATTCGCCGAGATGCTGAAGGACGCACTGTAAGAACCCGGAGCAGTGCATGTATGCGAGTTGTCAGATGCGTTCATTATGTAGCTGTTGCCTGACCTCAGTAGCGTCATGTATTCCCCGCCATTGCACGATACGTTGACAGTGACGTTCCACGGGACAATCCCTCCTCTCACATTCTTCACAGTGACTATTGGACTAATGGACTGACTCGGCTGGAAGACTGTCCCTGCAGGCGATGTGAAGGCAACGGAAAGCTGGTCCGTTACATTGAAAGTGAAGTCCGCAGTGCCGTTGTTGTCCATCCATGAAGTGTTGACCAGTAATGACCAGTTGCCCAGAGGGTCTGTAGCATTCACGCTGTAATTGAAGTATCCCTGCGTGCCGCCAGTAAAGAGATTGCTGCCTGTTTGGTTGTACTTGCTCACATTCAGCGACCAGTTGGCCTCATCAAAGGCAAACCAGTGGATGTCCGAAGCGAAGAATGTGAGGTTCTCGCCGCGGTTGTACACTGCGGACGAATTCCAGGATGTGAGGTTTATGTGCATGGTCCAGTTCGGGCTCAGGCTGCCTCCTGGCCCGACGACATTCGTGTTGTTCCAGTTGCCTCCTGCATCCTGATAATAGAAGTGGAATGTGAGGGAGGCGTTCAGTGACATTGTCGCATCTGAATTGTCAAAGTCCATCCTCCATAAACCATCTCCTCCTTCAGCCAGCGTATGATTGATATGGGTGCCTGCGTTGTGCGTTACCTCCGCTATGACGCTGGTGACGTACGTCGTGTTGTCGCTGGCATTGACCACGAGTGTCACGTTCCTGTAGAAAGGTGCCTCATAATAGCCGGATGTATTGGCAAGCCTCTGCCCCTCATACTCGAACCAGTCCTCTGTGAAATAAGGCGGGTAGACGTCATCGATGTAATAGACTGTCGTGTTGGTGGTGTTCGCCCCGCCGAGTGTATAATAAACGGAACCATCATCGGTTATGTTGCAGATGATGTCATGGCTTCCCGCACCACTGGAAGCTGTATGGACAAAACCCGCCCATCCCGTAGAATTCGTAAGTGCCGACCCTATGAAAGCATGGTCCTCGTAGAAAGTGACGTTATGGCCGGGAACAGCAGCACTGCTGTTGGCGTCCATGACAATGCAGGAAACCTGATAAACAGAGCCGGATGCAATCGTATAATTCTCATCGTATATCGAGGCATTCACCAGCATCGTGCTTCCAAGTGCACTCTGCCCCCACAGGTAGAAGTACCGCGTCTCCTGCGTGAAGTTCTGCTGGTAGAACTCATCGTAAGCCTTCAGCCTCACACTGACATTCCCGGCAACCGGGCACAGCGTATAGTTCGTGAAGTTGAAAGTATGATTCGTCCAGTTGTCATTGGAATCGTAGTGAGGGAAGCTGTATGTGCTCACATAGCCGCTTGCATTGAGCCATGCAAGTGACTGCTCCACACCTGAGAGGTTCCAGAGCGCAGAGGCATTGAGGTAGCCGCTTCTGGTCACATTGACGCCGTCCGACTGCGCATCCCCAGATGAGTTCGTCAGCACATAGGAAAGGTCATACAGCGGCGACACAGTGACGTTGATGGCGAGGTAGTCGATTGAAAATAGATTTTGAATGGACGAGGAGTTGACGTCTTCAAAGTATATCTTGATTTCACCATTTACTGGATTTATATAATCTGTCAGATTCTTTACATCCCAAGAGAACACGTATGTAAGATTTAAATTTTGATTTTTTTGTGTAGTTTGATTCAATACATCCCACTGAGAAAATTCATAATTATAAATACCAAACATCACAAATTCTGCAAAATTTACATAATATGCAAAAAATTCCATTCTAGCTGGTATTGTGTCATTATAATTTGTATTAAAGACGTAGTCCCATTTAACTCTTCTACTGATATTTTCTTCTATGTACTCAAAGTTTCCGTCGAATGAATTAGTGTCTGTGTAATCTGTAGCTCCTTGAAGAGTACCATCACCCAGAGTCGTTCCTTCCCCATCAACTGTTTCCTCAGTAACAGCATAAGCCACAAAACCCGTGAAATTAGCCGGAATGAAATAAACAGCGAATACGAGCGCTATGCTCAAGGCTATAACAACAACTCTGTTTTTGGTCGCGCCATCTTCCAAAGCCACGGTTTAACACCTGTTATTAAATAATTGGGCGTCTTTCTTAATATCAATTTTCTAGCACGAAATAAGAAATATCCGACTGAATCATTTATTGGCTTACCATGATACAAAAATTCAAAAGGGCGTCGCCGCCCTAAATGTAAAGACCTCTTAGCTTCCTGTCGAGTATTCTGTTCAGGTAGCCATGAGAAGCTGATGCAGAGTACCTGTAGTTATCCCGATGACCATCTATGTCATCAAAGCTGAATCTGAATCTACCACCGAACATTCTATTCACCTATGTGCTTCCTTACTTAATCTTATGCTCCGAACCATGTCCGATGCATGTCCTGCCGCCCACTGTGCGGCATCTGGTACTGAGTGCGAAAGATTTATTGCGATGTCTTTATCGTTGCTGTAGAGATTACCTGAACCTCTTACTCCTGAATGGTCATCACTTCTTCTGTATGCTTCTCCTTCAAAATTGAAACTTCCGCTGTAATTCATTTTATCACTTCTCATACTTCTCGTTATGCCGAGAAGATGAAACTTCAGCCAACCTGCTTGCATAATGCGGAACAGATGAGCCTAATGTCTCACTATAACTGTGGTCATCGGTCGAGAATTCTCCAGAGCCGGAGACTTTCACTCCTTCTCCGAATAGTCTTTCTTCCACTTTTCCTCTCACCTTTATTTCTATCTCTCCCATATGCAATCACTCCTCATATGAATTCATGCTTCTGCTATCAATGTAAGTTCCGAAGTTGTTTGCTAATTTCCCAAGGTCGCCTTCACCTTCAATCTTCACCTCAGTTATGTACTCTGTGCTCTTCCTGAAGACTCCCTTATACTTGATATCTTCGGTAATGGTGACTTTGACTTCCCCATCTGCCATCAATAGTCACCTCTGCGAAGTCTATTTGCGAGGTCAAATCCGGAGTTGCCTTCAATCTTCTCGATATCGTTTTCCTTCATGTACATCTCTATGATGTTCTTGTACATGCCAACGTCCTCGACTTCATGTTCCTGACCAGTTATTTCCATTCCTTTGTAATTTCCTCTCCAGTCACGTTTTAATTTAATTTCCATTTTATTTCACCTCTATATTTTTAGGAATCGTGAAACATGCGGGATTTGTCACGCTACACTCCTATATTCTGGCGGTAATATCTGACCTGAAAGTATTTTTCTGTAAGCGGCCATGAGTGGCGCGTAAGCCTCTGCCATCTTCTCGTGATCCCATTTGAAAGGCTCAACCTCAATTCTTCCACCGCCAGCTTTCCTGATACCTTTGTAACAACGTCTCCAGCCATCATAATCAGAAAGTCTTTCCATAGCCAATCCCGTATCAACATAGGGCTGCATCATATGAACCGGCCTGTAAACAGTTTTCAGCCTGCCATGAATATCAATGATTTTATAGTAGCGCATTGGAATGTCAGACATCAGCAGCATCCCCCGTCCAACAAAAGTAAAAAGTGATTTTTGTCTGAATTTCAATATGAAAATGTATAAGAAATCGTATAAGAACTGTCTTTTTGGCATTATAAGCCAATCCATAATTCAAATTATTTGAGTAAGTTTTATAAGCTTGTATAAGATTTATACATGACCGTTTAAACATAAATCATATTTTTGGAAAGCTTTTCACCTTAAAAAAGGGTGGAAATCTTTATAAGTAACTACTTCACAGTATTAAATACAATCGATAAATATTAATTATCCAAGTAACCAAGAATCTAATATGGATGGGATTAAGATGACAAAATCTAGCCCAATTCCACTGGCTCTTCTTTTAGTCGTAACTTTAGTTCTTCTTTTTGCTCCAACTAATGTCAAAGCCGCTACTGAGATTTGCGATGGTATCGACAATGATGGAGATGGATACATAGACGAATATAATGATCCTGTTTATGAAGAGTCTAGATATGTCGGACAGGGATGCTATGGAATCGGTACATGTGGCTTTGGTAAAGTCGAGTGTGAGAACTTTACAAATGAGGTAGATTGTTGGACAAATCCTGGTGGAAGTCATGATAACTCTAGCGTTGAAATATGCGATACATTTGACAATGACTGCGACGGCAGTACAGACGAAGAATTTTATTATGATGATCCTGTTTATGAAGAGTCTAGATATGTCGGACAGGGATGCTATGGAATCGGTACATGTGGCTTTGGTAAAGTCGAGTGTTTTAATGTAAATACAGCATCATGCTGGTCGAACCCGGGCGGTACGCGTGACAATTCTGCATCGGAAACCTGCAACGCCCTCGATGATGACTGCGATGGATTGAGTGATGAGGATTTCACTTATCAGGGCCTGAACATAAACCAGACATGCGACGGCATTGGAAAGTGCGGACTGGGACTGGTCGAGTGTTCGGGAACAAGCACTGCTGACTGCTCCACGAACCCTGGTGCAAGCGCTGATGAAAGCGTGGATGAAGTATGTGATGGAAATGATAGCGATTGCAATGGAGTGATTGATGACGATGGGGATGCATTGTGTCTGCTTCCTGAAAGCGGTCTTTGGTGCGAAGGACATGACGGTGAATGCATGGGTCCTGACGGATGCTTCTTCCAGCCGTTTGACTGTACCAACAATGACATAGAACCGATTTCAATATGCAGTTACACACCTGACGGCTACGATTGGACACTGGATGTTTTCACTGGATTCGTATCGGCATGCGATGAGGAGAACGACGTGTGCACTACCGGAACCGTAAGCATAACGAGCACATGCAACGTTTCCCAGTGCGGTGCGGAATGCGACTCCCAGAATCCGTGCAGCGACAAGTGTGTAGGCGATGTCTACAATTACGGCGGCTCGTGCGAGAGCGACTGTTCATGTTTCTATCTCACAGAGGATTGTAATGCATCAGACGTCTGGTACGACACAGGAGAGATACAGTGGGTATCCACCGGCGAGTGCACTGAAAAAGAGCAGAAGGAAGAGGAATACAGGGATTACATATGTGGAGGTTCAGGATGCGAGTACTCCGTGACGGACACGCAGTGGGTCGACACCGGTACGAGCAGCAACAAGGATGATGGGACGCCCTGCGACGACGGGAACTTCTGCACAGTGAATGATGTGTGCCAGTCTGGGGAATGCAGTTGCGAATCCAGAGACTGCTCGGACGGCGTAGGCTGCACTGTTGATTCGTGCGACGAGGAAACAGACTCATGTGAGAACTCGGTAAATAACGCTCTCTGTGATGACACTCTTTTCTGTAATGGGAATGAATTCTGTGACGCACTCCTTGACTGTCAGGCAGGAACTCCTCCTGTTGTAGACGATGGTGTAACATGCACTGACGACAGTTGTGATGAAATAAATGATGTGATAGTAAATACACCAAATAATGGGAACTGTGACAATGAACTTTGGTGCGACGGCAGTGAGACATGTGACGCACTTCTGGATTGCCAAGCTGGAATTGCAGTTGATTGTTCAGCCAATAATATTCTCTCAATAGCCACATGCACGAATGACCCTGACAGCATAGCATTCACATGGGACTGGTTCCCGGGATTCACATCAAGCTGTGACGAAGCCAATGATGTATGCACAACTGGAACTGTTACGCTGACACACACATGCGACATCATACAGTGCGGTGCTGAGTGTGAAAGTGATGGAGACTGCAACATTGACGATTACTGTTATGGAAGTTGTGAATGCAAGCCTAAAGGCGATGCCAACGGTGACGATATAGTGGATGTTAAAGACCTCGTAATAGTAGCCAAATCAATGAAATCATGTGCATCGGATTACATTGTAGGCGGTTCATGCGATTGTTTACCGCAAAGACAGGACAAATGGAATCCATTAGCTGACCTTAACAAAGATGGCGTTATATGCATAGATGATCTCTCATTGGTAGGCAGGAATTTCGGAAAAAGTTAGTAAAGACACTGAGATTTTACCCCCGTTTTAGCGTTTCTTGTTATCGGTCAGTAGTATCACCTTTTTATAGGATTTAAATATCACCAACGCACTATATATTATATCGGTGATTCTTTGACTGTAAATAATTCAAGCAAGTTTGATGTAAAGATTGAAAACGTCGTTGTCTTCACAACCCTTGGGAAAGACATCCCCATGGACAGGATTTCCAGGGAACTTCTTGAAGCTGAATACAAGCCGGAGTCATTCCCGGGTGTCGTGTACAGGGTAAAGGACCCGAAGACAGCTGCGCTGATATTCTCGTCAGGGAAAATCGTATGCACAGGCGCAAGAAGCCCTGAATTCGCAAGAATAGCTGTCAACAAGGTTGTTGATGACATGAGGGCGCTGAACATAGACCTTCCGACAGAGTACCACACAGGAGTCGAGAACATAGTGGCTTCAACGCAGATAGAGGCAAAGGAGAAGCTCAATCTCGAGCACATAGCATACAACCTTGAGAACGCGGAATACGAGCCGGAGCAGTTCCCCGGGCTTGTCTACAGGATATCAGACCCGCGGGTGGCATTCCTGCTCTTCGGAACCGGAAAGATAATCTGCACCGGAGCCAGGAAAGAGGAAGAAATCCATACAGCACTTGCGAAATTCAAGGTAAGCCTTGAAGAGCTCGGAATCCCTGTGAAGGCCATAAAGATGGAAGCTTCCAAGAAGAATAAGAAATGATTTTCTTAGTTGTTTTTTATACGCCTGTTGCCATCTCGCTTCTTACGGTTGTCACGGCGTATGCTCCCGCAATTATCAGCGCCGAGCCGAGCATCTGCACCATCGGCACCGGCTCTGAAAGCACAAGCACGCCTGCCACAGTTGATATGACCGGAGCCAATAACAGTATTGTTGCCGCCTTTGAAACGTTGATAAGCTTTATCGCCCAGTACCAGCAGAACACATAGCCGAACAGGAATCCCGTGGATATGAGTATGTTCACTGTCTGGGTGGTTGTCAGTGCCATGAGCATACCGGCCTTTCCGGTGAGTCCCGCAACTCCGAACAGTATGAGCGCGCCTATGAACATCCTTGAGAACGCGACTATCCAGTTGGTCTCCCCCTTGAGCATGGTCTTCCTCGCTATGGTGTTCTCAACCGCCCACATTACTGTTGCGCCAAGTACAAGGGCATCGCCGAGCGTGGGGTTCGACCAGAGGGCTGAAGGCTCTATTGCGGAGCCGAATATCAGCACAGTGCCGAGGAGCATTATGATGAGCGCATAGGTCTGCCTGATGGGTATCTTCTCCTTCAGGAACCAGTACGAAAGGAGGGCCACGTATATCGGAAGCGTCTTGTGTATGAACGATGCGCGGCCGCCTGTTGTCATCTGAAGTCCTGAGAAGAACATGAGGAATGCGACTGCCCCGCCGACTATGCCTATTGCGAGAAGCGCTCTCCAGTCAGCTGTCCTGAAAGCTGCTGTCATCTGCTTCGTGTCGAACTTCTTTGTGTAGGCTATTATCACAAGGAATGCGAGCCCTATTATCAGCGCCCTGACCGATGTGAAGACAGTGGGGTCTATGCCCACGACGAAAACCTTGTTGGCTGTTATCGACACGCCGCTTATGAGCGCTGTCAGAAGCGCCAGAATTGTACCTTTCATCTCCTTTTCCATAAGAGCACCAATAACTTCTTTTGACGTTCATTCTTTAAAAAATTATTTAATCCTTTCGCCAATAACAGTCTATGTACGACCTTATCATCGTTGGCGCAGGGCCTGGTGGTCTCGCTGCAGCCCTGGATGCACATTACCTGAAGCTCAGGACGCTTGTCATAGAGGCTGACAAAGCAGGCGGTGCCCTGTCACAGAGTTACCCGTGGAAGGGTGTTGACTCATTCCTTGGTTTCCATAAGAAGAAGGGAGGGGAGATATCCGATGTCATAGTGAGGCATGTCATGGACAGCGGCGCGGAGATAAAAGAGAATGAATGCGTGCTGGAGATAACGAAAGGCAGCCACTTCTCAGTGAAGACCTCCAAGGGCATTTACGATTCCAGGACTGTGATAGTTGCCACAGGCATAAGGGGGACACCGAGGAAGTTGGGCGTTCCGGGAGAGGACCTCACAGGAGTGTCATACTCTGTCTCAGACCCATCTGAAATGAAGGGAAGGAATGTGCTCGTTGTTGGCGGCGGCGACTCAGCAGCTGACTGCGCACTCGGGCTTGAGGAAGCAGGTGCGAATGTATGGATGGCACACAGGAAGGATGAGCTCCGGGCAACTGACGAGAACAGGGAAAGCATATCCAGATCATCCGTCAAGATGCTCTGGAGCCACGAGGTTGTTAATTTCACCGGAAAAGACAAGCTCTCAGGCGCTGTGCTGTCCGGAAAGGAAGGAAAGAAGAAGCTGTCAATAGACAATGCTGTCATATGCATAGGCTCTCTGCCTTCGACTTCATGCCTTGAAAAGCTTGGAATCACGGCTGAGGGAAGCTCTGTGAAAGTCGACGAAAACTGCATGACAAGTGTTGAAGGACTCTTCGCAGCCGGAGACATGATATCATCGCTGAAAAGAATACCTCAGGCGCTCGCAACCGGGGAAAAGGCTGTTTACGCTGCATACAAGATGATAAAGAACCCGTACTGGAAGTGAGAACTTTTTTAGCAGGGATGAACAATAGTTAAATATGGAGACAGTGACATCCGACTTCCTTCTGAAGTGCTATCCGAAAAGGCACCAGTGGGACAGGAAAGGCGACCACGGAAGGCTGCTGATAGTAGGCGGCAGCAGAAAATACAAGGGCGCCCCTGCGCTTGCGGGAATGGCTGCGCTGCGTTCAGGCGTGGACATCGTCACAATAGCAGCACCGGAATCTGCTGCTGATGTGATATCATCATTCTCCCCGAATCTCATTGTCGAGCCGCTGTTTGGGGATTACATAAACACAGGAAACACCTCTCATCTTGAATCCCTCGCAGAGAAGCATGATGCCGTCCTGATAGGGAACGGGCTCGGAAGGACGTTAATGTCGAAGGATGCTGTGCATGAATTCCTTACGTACCTCAAAAAGCCTTGCGTCATAGACGCTGATGCGCTCCATCTGATAAGCGATGACAAGAAGCTGCTCAGGAAGGGATGGGTGATAACCCCGCATTCGCAGGAGTTCTTCAATCTCAGCGGTCACAGGCTCTACAGCAAGGTCGAGGGTAGGATTAAAGAGGCAACGCGATTCACGAAAGAATTCAGGTCAACTGTGCTTCTCAAGGGATACAAGGATGTCATAGCAGAAGGCACGAAGGTCATGGTGAACTCAACAGGGAACCCTTTCATGACAGTCGGAGGCACAGGCGATGTGCTCGCGGGCATATGCGGCGCGTTCCTTGCAATGGGCTTGGATTCAATGAAAGCTGCGGGAGCGGCTGCTTACGTCTGCGGAAGCGCGGGCGACCTCTCCAAGGATGAAATGGGGCCGGGACTTCTGGCAACGGACATCATAGAAAAGATACCTGATGTGCTCAAGTCATCGGGAATAGAATTCTGATTATTCTTAGCAGGTTGCGGCTGTGTCAGCGCCTGCTCCGCCACCTATTCCTGCTGATGCGGATGCTGTGCTCAGCACTGTGTCGCACTCAGGAGGGGGGTTCGTGAATGCACAGCAGACTGCCTGCTTGACTGCCTCGGGTGACCTGCTCACTGAGACAACCTTTCCGTTTATCACTGTTGTCGGCGAGCCTCCAACGCTGTACTTTGCATTGTCTTCGGCATGAACATTGTATAATGGATAGTTTCCGCTTAGCCATGTGCTCTGGTCAGCGTAAAGCTCGCTTATCCTGAACTCTGTGTCAAGTGCTGCTATGCACGTGTCTATTGTCGCGCTGTCAATTCCAACCTGTGTAAGGCATTCATCACTTGTTCCGCTGACTGTGAAGCACGTTGCGTAATCAATATACTTGTCCGGATACACTGTTTTTATGCATTCCTGGATATTATTCTCGTCTATTTCCTTCTGTCCGTGCATTATGTAGTATACCCATTTTATCTCCATGTCAGCCTTGCCGCCAAGAAGCGTCATGACAGGAAGCACCGCCTTCTGCATCTGGAGCCCGTAAGGGCAATAGGACATTATGAATACTTCAACACTTGGCTTTTCACTCTTAGTTATGCCAAGCTGTGAACACAAGTCACCTGTGTTCTCTGAAGGTGTGGCTGGTGCAGATGCCTCAATGACCTCGTCAAGGTCGCCTATTATGGTGAACAGTTGCTTACCGTCCTTTGAAGCATAATACGGAAGTTCCTGTGTCCGGCCCTGATAGGTTATGCTGACCATGACCTCATAAGTGTCTGTCATGTTCGGGTAGTCCTCAACTCCCGCGAGCTCGACCTCAATGCCCGGATATGATACAGCAAGCCTTGACTGGAGGAATGAGACCACCTTGTCCCCGACAACATCATCTCCGGCGTCTGCCGGGCCGCTGCCTGACATCATGGAACCTGCGTACCATGAGATCAATGCGACGGCAGCAAGAACAGCAATGGCAAGGAATATCTGCTTTGGCGCATGCCTGCAGCAGGTCTTCTTAGGGGAACTCGGAGCAACAGCCTTGACGGGTTCTGCCTTCTTTGCAGCATCGGCTTTTCTTTTCTTTTCCCTTGATTTTTTTGCCATAAGAATCACAATCGAATTGTAATAAATTGTAATAATAACTTAAATATGTTTGGGTTTACTTCTGAACTTCCCTGCATATCCTGCACATACTGTCATCTACCTGCTCGGGCTTTATGCTTCCCTCGGCTATGCCTTTTGCAATTTCATTTATCACATCCAGAAATCCTGCGTCATCCATGAATGAGGTTTTCTTATTGCCGCGCATGTTCTTCCTGTACTGCGATATGGCAGGCTGGGATATGCCCATGTATTTCGCTGACCTGGTCTGGGAAAACTTGTAGACATCAACAAGCCTCTTGGCTATCATTGCCCTGGCTACAGGGAAAATGTCATGAACAGCTTTCTCGCATCTGCTTGTCATTACATCACCTTTCTATAAAGATATAACGCCATTATAATTTATATGGTTCTGAAAGTTCCTGAGAATGAAAAACTAGTCAGACTGCTGCTCTTCGTGGTAAGGCTCATCCTGCTTTCAGTTCCGCTTTACCTCGTGATTGTGCTTGGCATAAGCATGCTTCCTCTCCAGCAGGCAGTCGCAGCCCATTCCGAATGGCTCATATCAGCTTCCGGATTCGACGTCAGCAGCATGGGACTCGTACTCGTATGCGGTCCGGGAGAACCCTTCACTTTCTATATAGGAGAGGACTGCACAGGCTGGAAATCCATGATGCTGCTGTTCGCACTCATGTTCGCGACCATGGAAGCAGGCTACAGGAGGAAGCTGCTCGGCCTTGCTGTGGGAATCCCGCTCATATATGCTGCCAACCTCCTGAGGATTCTTGCGGTTGTCTTCACAGAATCATTGTATGGCTACGACACGGCAATGTTCGTCCACGACTGGCTGTGGCAACTGGGTTTGCTTGCAGTTGTGCTGGTTATATGGCTGTGCTGGCTGAAATGGGACAGACTGACAGCAAAGCTGAGAAAGCATATAATCGCGCTAAGAGAAAAATAAAGTATGCGCATCGACTGGATAATCGCCATATTCATGTTTCTCATGTTCTCGACATGGGCCTTTGCATATTACGGCATGATGAACAGCGGAGCTGTAACAGAAAAGGCTGACTACGCCATCAGGGCAGGGGAGAATGTGGTGTCATATCTTTCAGCTGATTCCATCTCCAATGCAGCCTATCTGGACGCGCCTTCTGATGCAGATGACGCAGTGATGTGGGCTTACATGAACTGGACCGGAGACACTGAGGATTCCACAAGGATTGTCCTCTCAAGATACTCCGGGTCATCCTTGCCATGCATGATATCAGGAGACAGGCTGTACTGGACCGGAGACATCAAAACAGGCGACAACTTCTTCTTCATAGAGTCACTGGACTACGGCATGCCTGTGCAGTGCGGCGCATCACTGGCTGAGACAGACGAGAACCAGACAAAATTATGGCCTACGGAGATAATTGAATTTTTCTCAGACTCAAAGAACCTTGATTTGTGTCATGTCATCAACAGCAGCTACCAGTCTGTGAAGGATTCCATAGGGCTGAATATGGACTTCAATGTCCTGGTAGACAACGGCACGGAAATGACATGCGGCCCGCCGGTTCCGATAACAGACAGGGATGTCTTCGCATTCCGGAAGTCCGGAAGGCTATGGGAAGACGGGACTGTAAACATAACAGTGAGGTTGTGGTAATGAAAGGACAATGGAAGACAGTTGAGTCAATGCTTGCCGGAGTGGTTATACTGCTCTTCCTGGCAGTCATATCAGCAACATACATGGAAAAACCTGCTGACTTCTCGGACAATGGACAAAAAGCGCTCAATGACATCTACATGAAAGGAATGCTGAGGGAGTTTGCCGCGCAGGGTGACACCATGTCAATAGATGATGCCATAGAGGAAACCGGATATCTCTCAGGACTAAGCCATGCTGTTTCCATATGCGATTATTCGGGTTCATGCACAGGAAGCGTGCCTGAAAGCAGCGATGTGTGGACATCAAGGATAATTCTTTCAGGTGACGATACTTACCAGCCGATGGAGGTTATTCTATATGTATTCAGGTAAGAAAGGCCAGTTCTTCCTTGTCGGCGCACTGGCCATATGCATGCTGCTGTTCTTCGGTCTCACGCCTGCGGTAAGGCTCGTATCGACATCATCAGCGGGAATAGAGAATATCGCTAAAAACCTTGAGATGGAAATTCCCCATGCAGCAGGTGTCGGCGTCAATGCTTCCAATGCAGCAGGCGTGCTTACAAATTTCACGGTTTATGCACTCAGCGCAGCATCGGATTCAGGTGCTGAGCTTGATTGCCTGTGGGTGCTGTTCGAGCCCATGGCAGGAAGCATGAATGTGACTGCAGGCAATTTCATGGACAGCCCGGTGACACTGGGAATAAACATATCCGGAACCTACAAGACGCTTTATGCGGATGCAGGCACACAGAACTCGACAACCTTCAGCACACCTGATTATACATTATTGCTTGCGATGGAAGTTTACGGGGAAACATTCAGCGCGGACGTCCTGACAAACAAGACATCCGTGTACTCTCTCATATCTGTGAGCAGCGGGGACAATTCAGTCAGGAAAGAGATATTAGCCTGAAAGAACAAATGATGATTATGAAAGGTTTAGCAATCACCACAGAAGTGATATTCCTCGCAATCACCGTGACACTCGTATTCCTTGTCTACAGCATGGCAACACCTGTTATAAAGTCCATGCAGGACGCATCGGTGTTCGAGCAGACCAAGTCCATGATGCTGGACCTTGACGAGAAGATACAGGAAGTCGCATCAGAAGGCAAGGGCAGCAAGAGGACGATTTACATAAACCTCGGCGGCGGCGAGCTCCTGCTCGATAGTGACACTGACAGCATCAAATGGACAATGGAGACCAGCAGCATGATAGTCTCTCCGAGAAGCTATCAGAGGATGGGCAACCTCATGGTAGGCGCCAACCTTGACACAAGCGCGTATACCAACAGCACCCAGGGAGCCCATATACTCGAGAATCAGCATCTGGTAGTGTACCTGAAGAACATAGGAAATTCGTCCTCCCCTGAGGCCTATAACACAAGCGAGCTTCTCATGAAGGTATACAACAAGGACCTTGACGCATGGATGGACCTTGAGAGGCTTGAGATATCAATAGACGGAAGCCCTGACTCAATGTACGGCACAGGTTACACAGAGCTTGCTGATGAAGGCTACAACCTTCCAAGGGGAATGGTCAATGCCTACATAAACACATCATATGTCTACCTCAACAACTACAGCATCACATTCACGCTCGAATCCGGTGCTGATTTCATTACCATAGAGGCTGAAGAATTTTAAGGACAGGAAAGCAATTATATTCATGAAAGGCCTCTCTCCTCTTGTTTCAGTTGTAATCCTGATTGTCATATCTATATCAATAGCATCGATGATGGCTCCGTGGATGTATGAGCTTACATTCACGCTGTCCAATCAGACCGGCAGCAGTGCACAGCAGCAGATGAAATGCCGGTCAGCCGGACTTGATTTCGACAGCAGTTACGGTTATTACGGCGTCATGTCCAATTTCAGCTACAACGTCTCTAACAATGAAACAGACCTCATAAGGGTGAAAATAGTGAACACCGGAAACATAGACCTTTACAGCTTCACGTTTGAGGTGACAGTTGAGAATGCATCAGTGGAAAACATATACCATTACGTGCTGACAGACAGCACTGACATAGGCGCGTCAGACCCCCTGAGACCGGGGATGTCAGCCTTCATAGAGGCCAATGTCACAGAAGACTTCAATGCGTCAACAGCCAGCCTTAATGATGTGAAGATTATCAGTTCGGTCTGCCCGGAAGTGGCGCCAAGCATTGAATTGTAAGATTTATAGCAGAAAAGCAATAATATAAGTGATAAAATGGAAGAGGAAAACCAGAACACAGAGAGCGAAATTCTGAAATCCATAAACGATAAGCTGGCTGAGCTCGAGGATCTCCAGCTGGTGAACAAGCTGGACATAATCAATGTCAAGAACGAGCTGGACAGGGCGAGCCTTTCCGATGGCAATTCAGCTGTCACATCCGACCAGATGTCTGAGATAAGGAAGCTGGTCGAGAAGGCTGACAGCATAAAGAAGGCTGAAAAGCTGGTTTCAGAACTTGAGGAACTCAGGGATGATATTAACAGAAGGCCTGCCAAGGTTGCGAAAGTTCCAGGTGCGAATGTTGACCTCAGCGGGATAAACAGTGAAATAGACAGCCTCAGGGAGAGGCTCGATGAATTCGAAAAACTTCCTGTGGGGAAGAAAGTGAAGGTAACAGCTCCCGGGAGCAGCGAAATCAGGGCACTCAGGGAAAGGATAGAGAAGCTTGAGACCGCAGGCCCTGTCAATGCATCTTCGGCATCAGCACCGTCCGGCAAGGCGGTACCCACCCCTAAAAGCATACTCAGCAAGCTGGAAAAGATAGAAAGATTCTCAGCTCAGATGGAAAAGCTGAAGGATGAGATAGGCGAACAAAAGAGTATCCTTTCGGGCATAAAGTCCAGAGCAGGGGGGGATGGGACTGAAATGGATGATGATGTTCTTGACAGGCTGAAGCTGCTTGAGGCCGCAATCGGCGGCGGGGAAGACGCAAAGCCCGTTGAAGTGAATGCAAAACCATCGAAGGACCTGCTGAAAAGGCTTGAGCGGATGGAAGGCCGTATAGAAAAGCTCAATGATTCCATAGACGGGCTTCCGCACGACTCTCCGGATGAACTTCTTGAAAGGTTTGAAAAAATAGAGAAAAGGGTTGATGCTTTCCGAGAGCCTGCCCAGAAACCGCAGAAAGCGATTCCTGAAGACATTATCAGGAAAATCAAAGAGCTTGAAGGCAATGTCGAAAAGCTCAGCGCTGTGAAGGTGAAGTCAGGAAAGAAGTCTGAGAAAAAGGAGAACGGCGATGTGGAAGAACTCAGGAGCATGATTGAAAGCATAAGGACGTCCATAGACGACCAGGGCAAGGATATACTTGATCTGAAGACAGACAAGGGGGGAGCGGGACTGCTTGAAAAGATAGACACACTTTCCCGGGACATCAATTCTGTCCGTGAGCAGATATCCGGCATCGAGAAGAAGGCGGCAAGCGTCGGAATGGCTCCGGATGCGCTTGAGGAACTCAGGAAGTTCAAGGGCGAGATACCCATTGAAGAGATACATGCAATGAAAAGCAAGATTGAGAAGCTCGAAAAAAGCACATCAAAGCTCAACATTCTCGCTGAGGGACTCAAGCCCATAGACATCCCTGACAGCGGCAAGGGCAGTGTAAGTGAAGCCCTTGAGAAGAGGGTAAAATCCCTTGAGAAGGAAATAGGCGAGGGAGTCGGTTATGATAAGTTCAAGGACCTCGAAAGGAGGATGGAAGAGCTCAGGGAATGGCTTCCTGAATATGTAGGAAACGACACGAAGCACAGGCTAGATGATTTCAGCCTACAGCTGAAGGGCAAGCTCAAGGAGCTTGATGACCTGAAGGAAGAGATTGTGGAGAACACAATCGAGCAGCTTCTTGCGCAGCCGGGAACAATAAGCAAGCTTCTCGGAGACCAGATAAAAGGAAAGATAGACCTTCTTGACAGGAATGTTGCCAAGATGGAGGACGTGATGAAACCCTCAGAGGCCAAGATGACAACGATACTCAGGCAGTTCGAGAGCTTCCAGAAGCAGCTGAATTCCCTGAAGGACAGCATAAAGAAACTTGAAGACAATGTAAACAAGGAGAACGAGACCCTCGGCATTGACATGAAGGCTCTCAATACAAGGCTTAGCTCATTCGATTCCACAGTCAGGAATGTCGAGGATTCCGGTGTTGTGAATGTGATGAGGGACATAGAGATACTCAAGACAAAGGCTGACTGGCTTGAGAGCACTGTTCACAAGTTCGACCTTAAGGAAATACACGACAAGATAGAAGAGCTTGAAGAAAGATTCAGAAGTCACAGGGGATATTCCCCGGTTGTTATCGAATAGTCTACCTCTTCATCGCCTTTTTCATTCGTTCCTGCATCGTCCTTGCTGGCGGCCTGTAAGTTATCGGAAGCTTGCTGTACGCACTGCCGTAAGCAGTCGGCCTGTACTTCTGGACTATCTGGCCGGCGCTCGTCGGCTTGCTGGTAAAACTCTCTCTTATCGATGTGATGATGCCTGAGAGCTTCTTTGTCCCGCTCTGTGACACATAACCCTTTCCGAGTGCATAGCCCTTGGTCGGGGCCATCATGTAGAACAGCAGGCCTGCTGCACCTGCGACCACGACAACTATCATAATCCACATGAATATTGTATTCCAGTCGAATGAAGCTCCCGGAACAGCGGACGCATCCAGTATTGACCTTGCATCGCTGAGCAGCGCATCAATGTCATCCATGTACATCGATGCATGGACAAAGTCCTCTGAATCCATTGCGTCTGTCAGGCTGTTGAGAAGTGCCTCCAGTTCCACTGCCTTTGCTTCAGCCAGAGTGAGGTTTCCCTCTGTCAGCCATGCCTTGGCAGCCTCAAGTTCTGCGAACATCGAGTTCACTCTGGATGTATAATCGGGATAGTCTGTCTTTATCTTTGCTATTGTCGCAGGAAGCGGCTCTATTGTAACAGTGAACGCCTGCTCGGCCTTGGCTGTGGAGAAATCAGTTGTTGCCTTGAATGTGCCTTCATTTATGCCGACCTTGGCGTCCTCGGCTGTTGTGAAAAGCACCACGAAAAGTCCTTCCTTGCCGTCCGCTATGGTCTGTTCGGAGGGGCTTATGTTTATCTCAAGCCCGTCCACCTCAAGGGAAGTATCCAGCTCGACTGTGATGTCCTTGTTTCCCGTGTTCTTGATGAACACCTTTGCTGTGAGCACATCATCCTGGAGAAGGGAATAACCGAAAGTCGCGTTCTTGAATGCTATCTCATAGACAGACTTCAGCTTGCACTCGTGGTCTGATGCCACATAGCCATCGTCGCAGTCCAGTTCAACGCACTTAAGGCTCTTGCACTCCTCATCGGAGTCGCAGTCGCTGTCCCTCGTGCATTCGATTGTCGGTGTTGTGGTGGTTGTGGTGGTTGTGGTGTCGTCATCACCGCCGGTGCTGGCTGCCTCGACTTCAACCTCCTCCAAGAAATTGAAGAAGTAGAATTCCCCTTCGTGTGTGAAGGTGACGTTAAGAGTGAAATTTGTTACACCTGCTGAAATTGCCTGAACTGTACCATTAACAGCTTTCATCTGGCCGATACTGAGTCCGACGGTGTTTACCGTACCGCCAGTACCATTCCAGTCGTCAAGGTCTAATATTGAACTGGCAACATCAGCAGATATTGTTATCGTGACGGAGATGTTCTCATTTCCGTTATTTGTTATCTGAAATATACCCTCGTCTTCATCGCCTACACGCACGGAACCATCGATGCCCTCAACGCCATCCAAGAAAGGCGCTGTTATGTTGTAGGCAATCCTTGCAGTGCTGGTTCCCGTGTAGTACTCGCATGTATTGTTGCCGACAGCCTTCACGCTTATCCTGTGCAGTCCATACTCGGCATAACGAGCTATGAGATCGTCGTGGCTGTAGAACTGCATCTCGACAACGCTGTAATTGAATATGTATATGCCTGAAGCATCTGCGCTGTCATCGAAGTCTGAAAGCACTGCGCTGCTGTTCATCGCATTGCTCTCGGTTCTACCCATGTCCTTGGCAATCCACGTATCGTAGATGCTGAAGTTCAGCAACTCCAGTCCTGATGCAGGGGTTCCGTTGGAGTAGAGAACTGTCACATTGACAACGACATCCTGAGTGACATTGACATTGGGCTTCACTAGGAAAGCGCCGCGTGTCACTGAATTTATGCTGACATTGAACACGGTGTCGAATGTCTCCGTGAGGGTGTTGTCGCCTTCGGACTGCTCCGTCTCTACGAGCCCGCTGTCAGCCACTGCCATCACCCAGTACCTGTCAGCTGTTGTATTCATGTAGAACTGAGGCTGGACTGTGTAGCTCCCGCTGTAGTTTAGCTGGTAGCTGTATATTGTGTATGTTGAGACTTTCAGAGGAGAGGATAAAGGAGCATTATCATCGTCGAAGTAAACCGTCAGAGTCGTGGTTTTGGATACATTCGCGGTTCCGTTGTTGGTCAGCGTTACGTTGACTGTTATGTTGTAATAATCATACGGAGCTACGGAGCCGTGCTGGATTATGCTGCTAACGATTATGTTCGACCTGTTGCCCACATTGATTGTGCGGTTGGCGGCTGAGAATGCAGAGTTGCCGAAGGTGTCGCTGCATTCGACGTTCCAAATGTATGAGCCATCGCTTGTGCCGTTGATGGTTATGTTGTAGACCGTGTTGTCCACCGGTGAATCTACGCTTCCATTGGTGGATACCCATGCGGTTCCATTGTCAAGCCATACGGTGCAGTTGTCCATCGCATTTGAATCGTTTGCGGAAAAGTCGAACTCGACATCGCCTGCTGCATTCCATGTATTGGTTCCTGGTGTAGAGAGCGTCACTGCCGGGCCTGCGCCGTCTATGCCGCTGGAAAGGTTCAATGTTACTGTTGCCGGTGTCAGGTTGAATGCCTCAACAGTCCAGTAATGCACATCCTCCGATGAGGTCATGGCTGCGGTTGCAAAGAAGAATATTCCAAGTGTGTCGCCGTTCGTGATGTTGTCGGTGCTGGTGTTGCACGTGAGCACCGAGACGTTTCCGGCGCTGTCGTTCTGCTGGCTGTAGCAGGTCCATGAGGAGTTATCTGTTCCCTTGGTGCTCATGTTCACTGTGAACAGCGAATAACCGCCTGAAGAAGGAACTGTTATGTTTATCTCGTTTATCTCAAGGGTTGCATTGGAGTTGGTGAGGTTGAATGAAAAATATTCGTAGCTCCCTGATTCCGTCCAGTTGTCATTACCTGCTGTGGAAAGGTTCACTTCAACGTCTGAATATGTATCAGTGCTTATGGCGGCATCGGATGGGATGATGAAAGCTGCAATGATAAATACTGCAAGAAGTGCAATGAGTCCAGATTTTTCAATGATACATTTCAGCGCCATATAGTAGCTCCCATATGAATATTATATTATTATCAGCATTGGTATTTATCTGTATTTTTTTCTTCCGTTATTTTGAGCTCTTTCCCTTCTGCTGGGCGTAAAGAACTGACATCCTTTCCATGCTGTCGGCGTCATCCGGGCTCTTGTCCACCCTGACCCTGACAAGTCTCGGAAACCTCAGGGCATAGCCTGAACTGTATGTCGGGCTTTTCTGTATCTCCTCGTAGGCTATCTCCAGTACAATTTTTGGTTTTATCCTGACCATGTTCCCGTCCTCACCGAGTATGTCCGACTTCAGCATCTCTGTCATTTCCTTGAGAGTGACATCGCTCTCAGCTGACTTCTTCTCCTTGACTCCTGTGCCCATCATTCCGCAGTCGAGGAACTCCCCGCTTTCATCATCCCTGCATGCAAGCATGAAAGAGCCCATCCATCCGGCCCTTTTCCCGGTGCCCCACTGGGCTCCTGTTATCACAAGGTCCAGCGTCTCCATTATTGGCTTCACCTTCAGCCAGCCTCCGGAAACGCGCCTTCCTGGCTGATAAATAGCATCGAGGTTCTTCACCATGACGCCTTCCTGGCCTGCGTAAAGCGCATCCTCGTAGAATTTCCTTGCAGCATTGATGTCCTTTGTCATAAGGGGTTCGGAAAGGACGTTCCTCCCCGGCTCAGTATTTATGATACCCTCGAGAAGCTTCCTCCTTTCCGAGAAAGGCCTGTCGAAAAGCTGCTTCCCGTTGAGAAGCACGATGTCGAACCACACCATCTTTACGGGTATCTCTGAGACCATCCTGCTTATGTCGTATTTCCTGCGTATCCTCTGCGAGAGTATCTGGAACGGCGCAGGCTTTCCGTTCTTTCCCACTGCGAGAACCTCTCCCTCAAGAACGCACCTGTCCGCTGTGACATTCTTCCTTAGGATCCTGACAACATCAGGAAATTGCTTTGTAACATTCTCAAGCCTTCTTGTGAACAGCCAGATACTGTCTCCGTCCTTGTGGGCCTGAATTCTTGCCCCGTCGAACTTCCACTCAACCTGCACATTCTCGTAAGCCCCAAGCGCATCTTCAAGTGAGGGAGCCTTCTCGGCAAGAAGCACCTGAAATGGCTTTCCAATCTCAAGCCCTGATTTTCTCAGGCCGTCGAGCCCTCCGGCCCGCGCTGTGAGCGCCACATCTCCATAGTCAGGTTTCATGAACCATGCCCATTCTATGGCCTTTATGACCTCCTTCCGTTCATCGCCTTCTTTTTCAGGGAAGAACGCTTCGGCTATTGCGTCCCTAACGACCCCTTCGGCAACGCCAACGCGAAGCTGGCCAAGGGCTGTCCTGACTATGTACTTGGCTTCCCTCGGAGAGGAGTGCATGACAAGCTCCTTCACTATGCTCACCTTTACATCCTGGCTGCCCTTTCCGCCGACTGCCGAAAGCTTCTGGAGGTTTTCGAAAACCTTTTTTATGTCTATGTGCTTTTCACCAAGTGTCTGCTGCCGCTTTCCTGAGAGAAGCTTTTCCACAGTGATGCCGAGGTCGCCTGTCCCGTTGAAATGCTTCATGACATCGGCTTCCCTGAAACCTGTTGCATTGGATACAATTCTGATAACTATCCTGTCCGCTATGCCTGTCTCTTCCTCGCTCCAGCTGGGGAACACCTTTCCCTGAAGGAGAAGTATTATCATGGGAAGCTCTTCATTGTCAGCCTCTCTGAGGATGGCTGCGACAGCGCTTATCTTGCTGAGCCTTGACGGCGTTCTCTCAAGCTCGTCATAAACGTCAGCAAGCTTTGAATAAATCATAATGATATTTGATTTTAAAATTAAAAAGAAAGAGTGCGGGAGGCAGGATTTCCGCCTTTTCCGTGAACGCTTTTGACTGTCTCATACGGAAAAGGGTTCGAACCTGCGAAGGCACTAAGCCACACGGTCCTTAGCCGTGCTCCTTTGGCCGCTCGGATACCCCCGCATATATTTATATATTTAAAATCACTGGTAAGTGTATAGTTTTTATATTAAAACTTAAATATATGCTATCAAATAATGCTATCTGGTGATTATGTTGAAAGTGAAGATACTTGAAAAGAAGGGTCCTGTGCTTAAATTCCTTGTTGAGGATATAGACACCTCTCTTGCGAACAGCCTAAGAAGGATAATGATAACAGATATACCGACGCTTGCTGTTCAGTGGATTGATGTTCATGATAACAACTCAGCTCTTTTTGACGAAGTCATATCCCACAGGCTTGGACTCGTGCCTCTGAAATTCAATGCAAAGAACATGAATTTCACAGAGGACTGCACCTGCAAGGGAAAGGGATGCCCTTTATGCCAGACGGTGCTTGTGCTGGACAAGAAAGGTCCGTGCATCGTAACAACAGGTGACCTGAAGTCAAGCGACAAGAGCGTCGCTCCTTCAGACCCGAGGTTTCCAATAACAGAGCTTCTTGAAAAACAGAGCCTTAAGCTGGAGGCAGTCGCAAGGCTGGGAACAGGTGCCAGTCACGCAAAGCACCAGGCTGCGAATGCAAGCTATCAGTACTACCCGAAAATAAAGGTCACCGGCACAAAGGCTGACGCTGACAGGGCGCTCAAGATGTGCCCGAAGGGAAGCGCGGAAGTGAAAGGCAATGCAATAGAGGTCAGGAACCTTTCTGACAGCGACACGGTGAAGAGCTGCCTTTTCGACGCAAAGGGCATTGAAGTTGGCAATGACGAGAGCAGGATAATATTCACAGTGGAGTCAATATCAGGGCTTGAGCCTGAGTACATAGTCTCGAAAGCCGCGGAGATACTTCAGGCAAAGGCTGAAGACCTCAAGAAGCACATCTCAAAGCTTTAAATTTTCTTTTCACGTAAATTCTCTTTATGAGTCACAAGCTTGTTATTTTCTGGCTTGCAGGAGGGCTTTTCCTTCTTGCAGGGTCATGGATAATGGGAAACCTTGACCTTTCGGTAGGAATCAGCACGGCATCGTATTACATGGCGGTCGTCACATCGCTGGTTCTCTATCTTCTCGCAGGGCTATGCTGGATAGCGGTTGCTGCTGCGGCTAAAGGTCATTGGAAATTTTAGAATTTGCCTTAAGCTGGCTTAAGGGTTTCTATCTTTATTATTTCGCAGAATCTGACAGGATAAACCTTACTGGCTGTCTTCTTTATCTTCATCTGGAATACGCCTGCTATTGCAGCCTTGACGAAATCGCCGTGCGTCATCTCTTTTGCCTTTCCTGAAACGATTTCATTGACGATGACGTTGACCTTTGCCCTTATCTCGGCATTGGCGCTCCTGTTTAGAATGGTTATGACGCTCACCTGAATCTTCCAGTTGTCCTTTGTGAGCGCATCAACATAAACAGCGACCTTTCCAAGTCCCTTTCTGGCCATCCTTGCCACGTATTCGTCAATGCAGAAGAATTCGTGGAACCTTGTGCTGACTTTCCTGTTCTCTCCGGGTGCCAGTGTCTTGAGCGCAATCCTCATGTAGTATTTTCCCTGGTCGCCCATCATGTCAGGAACAGATGCCTCTACAACCCTGTTGCTGACTGTCTTGGCGTCAGTTGAGGGAGTTGAAGCTATCTCTGTTCCCCCGAGCCAGTCAGGAGCTGATATAATGTACCAGTCCTTTCCCTTCCACTTCTTTTCTGCGGTCTTTTTCTGGACCCTTTTCTTCGGTGCTGCCATAATGATTATCCTTTTCTGAATTATTAGGTTGCGGGTTAGGTTTTATATTCTTTTCCTTCTCCTCGCTTGTTTTCTCCTTTTGTGACAATATATCCTCCACGGCACTTATAAATGCCTGCTCAGTGCCTGCAGGTATCATTGCTCCTGAAGCCCCGCTGTGGCCTCCGCCCTGGCCTCCGACAGATGCAGCGGCCCTGTTGCATACCTTTTTGAGGTTCAGTCCGTTCCCGACAAGCTCATCAGATGCCCTTGCGGACACCTTGACACCGTCCTCTGAATCAGCGAATGCGAACACAGGCTTTCCTATTCCCATTGACTTCTCCACTATGCTTATCACATTGGACACTATGTGCTCGTTTATCCTGCTTCCTGCAATCACATACCATGCGTTCCCGGTCTTCCTTATGACATCCCTGTTCTTCGCTTCTATCTGCTCATGTATCCACCGGACAGCTGTGCCCACGTTCTTCCTGTACTTCTCCATTACCCACTTGACCTCAAGGAATGCCTTGGGAACGTTCATGCACAGCTCGACTCCGAGATACGCCCTTCCCATCTTTCCGCATGCATTAAGGAGTGTCGCGAACTCATTTGCATCCTTGCAGTCGCTTCCCTTGTCCAGAAGGTCGTACACATCGCCGAATATCCACTCAGCGTTGGGCTGTCCTCCGTTGACCCTCTCGGCTATTATGCCGGAAGCGAGCTTCTTCTGCTCGTCTTCATTAAGGTCGCTGAGCGTCCTCCATTCATCATTATCTTTTTTTATAGTAAGACCTATTTCATTCAGAAACTGCATTGCCTGCGATTCCGACCCGCTGACATTCGGTATGTAGGGATCAACGGAATATGCAAGTGCCTTGTGGAGAGGTCTTGAGTCGCGACCCCATATCCTCAGGCCCTTGCTCATGCGTATCTTTCTGGTCTCTATGGCATCCTTGAGTATTTCCCTGTTGAGCCCGTACAGCCCCCATTTCTCGCCAATAGAACCAGTCTGGGAGTCGCCTATTGCCCCTATTATTGCTATGCCCGCAAGGTTGCGGTTCTCATTGTTTATGGCCCGCGAGACAATGTAGGTGACACCTGACCCGGAAATATCCTCGTCCCTGCTGAAATCCATGGGATTGACATGTATCATCTTTTCCCTCTCAAGCGTCCCTTCAGGCTGGTGATGATCTATTATCACTGTGAATGCGTTCGGAAGGTACTTCTTTATCTCATCTATCTGCCCTGCGCCCATGTCCAGGAAGACCACGAAATCGCGTTTCTCTGCTGAAACGGATTCGAGAATCCCCTCAGAAAGCTGCTTGACAAGTGTCAGATGGAACTGCTTGCCGGCTCTGATGAGCGCGGTTATGAAAATTGCAGCACTCGAGATGCCGTCTGCGTCATAATGGGACAGCACGCGTATCTCGCCCTTATGCTCCAGTATCCTGTCTGCAGCGGTCTTGGCAGTCTTTATAAGCATCTCAAGCTTTTCCTTCATAGAATCACGGTTTGTTATTGATTTTTATTTATTTAAACGAAAATCAAAAATAAGTAATGTTTCCGGTAACACGGGATATGCTCCTCTACATACTCCTTGGGCTCGTCCTCGTGCTGACGGTGTTGATAGTCATGATATTCAGGAAAAGAAGTGCAGTGCAGGAAGAGAAGAGGCTGCATCCGGAAGAGCCGGCCGAGCCTGTGGCGCTGGTCGACCCTGACACGGGTCCCACAGAGGCATATGCCATAAAAGATAGGATAGTCCGGGAAAAAGACGCAATACAGGTGCCGAAGAATGTCTCTCAGGAAATGCATACTGCAGTTCAGGACGAAGCTTATGCTGATGAGGAATACGAATCGAAACCAAGGCAGTTCATGAAAATACTTTCGCATCCGTTCATGAAGAAGAAAGAACCTGTTGGGGAGCCGGTGCAGGAAGAGGCTGCGGAAGAGCATGCTGCAGTTGGGAAACCGCCTGCATTCGAGGAGCCGGAAGACGACAGCAAGTATGCTCCCCACGAAGAGAAAAGCGTGCCTGAACCGAAGCCTGCTATGAAAAGGTTCTCAGTTCCGTTCATGAAAAAGAAGGAAGCTGTTGAGGAGCCGGTGCAGGAAGAGGTTACAGAAGAGCCCGCTGAAGAGAGGCGTGAAGAGCCTTCCCCGGAGCCTGTCTACAAGGAAGGCGAGATAGAGCAGGGAATAGATCTGGATGACGAACCTCCGGTTGAGAGGAAAGAGGTACCCATCCAAAAGCCTGTTTCAGCAGCCAGACCGCCTGCGCAGGCCAAGCCTGTACAGGAATCCATAGATGATGTTGATTTCGTGGAGATTGAACCATCTCCGGAGGATGAGGAACCGGAAGAGGAAATTGTGCCTGAGGCGAAGCCTGCTATGAAAAGGTTATCAGTTCCGTTCATGAAAAAGAAAGACGTTGTGGAAGAGACACCTCCATTTGAGGAACCTTCGATACCAGCCGAGCCAGCAGAACCTCTTGAGGATTACAGTCCTCCTCCTAAGAAAGTCGTCACTCCTGAAATGGTTCCAAAACAGGAACCTGTTAAAGAGCCTGAGGCGAAGCCTTCGTCCGGCAGTCAGAAGTTCCTTTCAAAGCGTGTGGATTTCAAGGTGTCTTCTGAAGAGGTGCTCGGTGATGATATAAGCAAAGGCATTGCAGACACAATAGGCACGGAAGAACTCTTCAGGGACGAGAAGGCGCTTGTCAACCAGACAATAGCCATAGAAGGGGAGCTCCAGCTTTCAAGCAAGGGGGCTGACTTCTGGTATGTATTGTTCGACAAGGACGGCTCAGCTGTTGTACGGAGTACAAAAGAGATAAAAGATAAGAAATGCAGGTTGACAGCCAAGGTCCAGAAGACCAGGCTCGGCCAGCTGTATCTGGACGTAATAAATTTCAGTAAAATATAGAAACATTTTCCGCGAGCGCTTTTTCTTTAAAGGGCTCTACTTGACAAGAAGCTTTGCCTTCTCCGGATCGTAGTTCCATTTCTGAGGAAGCATATCCTTGCCCTTGTAGTATTTGGCGAGCCTTCTTATCTTGGACTCTGTAAGTTCAAGTCCTCTTTTCGAATAACGGTCGTGGCTGTTCCTGCTGAGATGCGCCCTGAGCTCGACAGCATTCTTGAGAAGGCTCATCATGTCTTCTGGTATGTCGCCTGTGACTTTTTTCTCTTTCATGACAGCATAAATCTTCCTTGAGCCGACTGTCTTCACTGAAGGTATGCCGTACTGGTCCCTGAGTATTATGCCTATCTGAGAAGATGTCCTGCCATCGTTGGCAAGCTTGGCTATAATTTCCTCTATCTCTTCTGCCTTGTGGGTGACCCACCCGGCTTCCTTGACAGCAGGTTTCGTTGAACCTGATTTTCCCCTGTTCCTTGAGTACATTCGAGCCATTGTTGCACCATCTCATGATTTGAGATACAATCATATAAGAGCAAAGGTTTTAATAAGTTTTGGTTTTTCCATATTTATTCGCGCTCATTCAAATAGACCTCATGGAGATAGGAAGCATCCTCACGTCTCTGCCGGCACTCATAAGCATGATACCGGTTATGATGCAAGTATCCCAGATACTGTTCTTCCTCTTCTTCATATGGTTCTTCGGCCAGATGTCGATGAGGGGATTTGTTGCAAGAAAGCCGTTCTACATGGGAATCGCAGGCACACTCCTCACAGGGACGCTGTGCCTCCTAGCCAGCTCGGCCTTCGCCGGATTCCTTCCGTTCTTCAGCACAGGCATTTTCAGGCTTTTCGGTGTTGACATGGTCATTGCAGGCATTATTGCATCAGCACTCATTGCAGTTGCGCTGAACCTCATTACCAGAAGCAGCGCCAGCAAGAAGCCTCTGATAATAGTTGAAGAGCTGAGGAGAAAGGTCATGCAGCTTGAGGACATACTTTCGAAGAAGCCTCACCGCCTGCACGAAAAGGACGTCAGGAGGATAGCAGAAAATGAAGTCCATGGATACAAGGTTTCAGCCATAAAGCTTGTCGGGCATGATTATGATGTAAAGCTGAAAAAAGGGGAAAGTGTTGCAAGGCTCATAATAGACTCGTGGGACGGGGAGATAAGGAAAAAGATAATCGGTGATTCCGCTGTACTTAGGTTCTTCACTGACCCAAAAAGGATAATGGGACTTCTTATTTTAATAGCAGTTTCCGCAGGCACAGCGTTCTTCTTCGAGGGATTCTCATCGCCAATGGATGAGATGTCATCAATGTTCGGTTTTGATGTCAATGAAATTGGAGATATGACGGAAAGCCTTGGCGACAGCCCGTTCATGATGAGCGACATTCCCGAAGGCTGCGTGAGCATGCTTGTTTTCACCCAGTACTATGAGCAGTTCCAGAACCAGGATTTCATCCTCAACCATGTCTTCGAGGACGACCAGATGTCAAGGATGATAGAGGACAACTGCGGAAGGCCTGTTGTGATGATAAAGATAGACCACGAAGGGACAGACCTGATAATAGCTGTCACTGAAAACTCCCGTGTGGGGTATGTGACAGGGACAACATTCTGCTCATGCGTTGAGACGCTCTCCGCTTGAGGCTTTTTAATCAGAACAGCTTTCTATGAGCATGGAGATTCTCAAATGCATAAATTCGCGCAGATCAGTAAGAAATTTCAGCAAAAAGGATGTTTCAGAGACTGACATGGATGATATTCTCATGGCGGCTGTCCGGGCACCGAATGCAGGCAATATCCAGGAATGGAGATTCATTGTTGTGCGAAAGCGCGAAACAATGGAAATGCTCGCAGAAGCGTCATTCCAGCAGAAGGTAATAGCCAGCGCGGCTGTTGTCATAATTTCATGCGCAGACATGGATGAGATAGGAAAAGCTTACAGCAGCCGCGGCAAAGACGTATACTCTCTTCAGGATGCGGCAGTGACCTGCCAGAACCTCATGCTGGCAGTATGGGACAAGGGAATAGGCTCATGCTGGGTCGGGTCATTCGACGAGAAGAAAGTCCAGAACATACTCGTCCTTCCAAAGAACGTGAGGCCACTCGCTATAATACCTCTGGGATATCCGCAGGGACATAGAGAGAAGCAGCCAAGGAAAAGCCTTGAAGAAGTGGTTCATCACGAGTTCTACTGAATAAAAAGAAAGGCCGGGAAGCCCCGGCCGTTTTTGTTTTAAGGGAGGGAGGGGAATGAATCCCCTTCAGCGCTGGAGCATCGGAATGCCCAGTTCCTGGGCATATGACTTCTGCTCGTTCTGCTGCGCCACCGGTCCGAGTATGTAGGGTGACTTGACTCCCGTGATTATTGTTATCACCCTCAGCTTGCCTGTGAACGCAGGATCTATCCTGGCGCCCCATATTACCTGTGCATCCGGGTCAAGGAGCTTGGAGACGTATTCACCAACGAGATTTGTCTCATCCAGCTTAAGGTCGTTTCCTCCGGTTATGTGTACAAGAGCACCTGTTCCGCCTGTGTAGTCCACTTCAAGCAGCGGGTTCTGAAGAGCCTTGGTTATGGCCTCTTCTGCTCTGTTCTGGTTGTTGGATTCACCAAATCCTACAGCTGCGACTCCTCCGGAATGCATTATAGCCTTGACGTCCGCGTAGTCAAGGTTGACAAGCGACGGTGTTGCTATGGTCTCTGTCACGCCCTTGACAGTAGTGGCTATGAGCTCATCTGCCACGCCGAAAGCTTCCGAAAGCGGTCTGTTTCCCGCCACCTTCAGGAGCTTGTCGTTCTCCAGCACTATGGCTGTGTCGCACACCTGCCTGAGCTGGTAAAGACCGTCCTCTGCTTTCCTTATCCTTGCACCCTCTATCTTGAAAGGCATGGTCACGCAGGCGATTGATATCGCACCCATCTCCTTGGCAATCTTCAGTATCACGGGAAGTGCTCCTGTACCTGTCCCGCCACCGAGTCCTGCAAGGCCGTAGACCATGTCCACACCTTCAAGCGCTTTCTTTAGCTCCTTTTCAGACTCCTCTGCAGCCTTCCTTCCGACGTCCGGATATCCGCCGGCTCCCAGGCCCCTTGTCATATCCTTTCCAAGGAGTATCTTGTTATCAGCCTTGCTGATCTGAAGGTGCTTCACATCAGTGTTAACTGCGAGCGTCTTTGCGCCCTTTATGCCCATCTCATAAAGCCTGGTGACCATATTGTTTCCGGCGCCACCAGCTCCTATTATAAGGATGTTCGCTCCCCTTACGTCAAGACCGAACTCGCTTTGTATATTCTCCTCCAGCGTGGGCTCTGGTACTGGAGCAGCTTCAACCGGAGCCTGAACGGGCGCTGATTCCACAGGTGCGGACTGCACCGGTGCTGAGCCGAAACCTGAATCGAATGACATCGATTCTGTGGGCTTTGGCTCATAAAAATTCGCCTCGCTGTTGCTCCTTGTATTCTCAAAAACTCTTTCAACCAATGATTCCATTTTACTCCCTCCCTTATATGTTTTGGATTGTATGTTTTGCGAAATACATTTCGTGCAACCCAAATGTTTTTTAAACTAAACTTCAAGTTTAGTACAGAATAATTTTGATAATAACAATTCAACTAGAATGAAACCAAGTACACGTGCTCAACAACCGATTCCCCAATCGGTCCCCAAGTGAGCCTAGTTCTCCCCCAAAGAAGAACATTAGTATTAATAATATCAATTCCGGGTATAAATGCTTTTCTGAATTGTAACATTTATTTTCGTGCCAGTCCAATGTTATATTATGTTCAGCAAGTTCCATAAAATGAAGTCGCATCATCAGACCATATTCACAATAGTCATAGCATTCGCAGTCATCTCGTTCTGGCGCGGTGTGTGGGGTCTCATGGACGAGTACATGCTTCCGGTGAATACTGAGATGAGCTACTGGGTGTCGGTCGTAATAGGTCTCGGGATACTTATCATGACCGGATACGCCACAAAAGAACTCGCTTAGCCTAGCGGAATATTATGAACCTTAGCACAACAAGAAGCACTGTGAAGAATGCCATCATGGATATGAGCGTGATTTCAAGCGGAAGCGGGTTTGAGATGAACATCCCCGTAAGCCCGCCTTCAAGTTCCGGTGCCTCTTCTTCAGGTGATTCGAAATCAGAAAGCACTTTTGCCTTTATGTCAGTGGCTGAGAATGAGCTGTCTGATTCAGCAAGCAGGCTCATGGTGTATGAACCCTCCTTAACATCATAGGTCGGGGATATGTAAAGATACACTTCCTTTTCTTCTCCTGGCTCCAGTTCCACTGATGCATCGCTCACGTAAGCCCACTCAGGGCCGTCAACACTCAAGAAGAATACGCTCTTTCGATTTCCTGTATTGCTTATCTTCACCCCAACAGGAGAGCCGTATCCTATGACAGTGGTTATCTCGCTGTCTTCCTCATCAAGGAGGCTGACATCCACGCTGTAGCATGTGCCTGGAGGTGTCACATTCTGGACTATGACCTTCTCTGCCCTGATGCCATTTGAAGACGTCAGAACGAATGGTATTTCTGTGACGTCATTCCATTCGTCAGTAACATCTATTACAATATCAAGTTCATTGATTTCTCCTGGTTCAAGGTCAAAGTCTGCCTCACCGCCTGGGTAAAGAAGTTCGTATGTATCATCATATTCTCCATTGTTCTTCACTATCACATCAAAGGAGAGCATGTCGCCAATGCATGCATCATCATTGTTCGGCCTGACAATCAGGCCTGCGTCATAGCATGTGCGAACAATGAGTGTGGACGCATCAGCGTCAACAGGAACACCATCCACATAGGCGTCAACGCTTACAGGGAATGTTCCGGCCTTTTCAGCTGCGTCTATTGTAAGAATGACATTCTGCACCTCTCCGGGGCCGAGTATGAGTTTCTCTCTTGACAGCGAGCTTCCTACTGTAGCGTCAAGCGTGTATGTCGTAGGCACGTTTCCGTTGTTCTCTATCCTGACGCTGTACTCTGTCCCCTCGCCTATGCATATGCTTGCCTCAGGGGGCATTATCATGACCACTCCGTCCCTGCAGTCCACAGACTTGACTATACTCTCGACAGTCACTGCCTCTGTTGACTGGGTGTCTGACGATACAAACACTGAAAGTATGAGGTCGCCCGTCTCAGGAGGTATTGCAGTGACCCGGACGTTTCCACGGCTGCCCGCTGCCACTGTCACAGTGCTCTTATCGGCCCTTGCCCATGCAGGTGTGACTATCATGTAGGTATCTGATTTTGTTCCCTTGTTGTCTATCTGAATATAATACTCCCCGCTGTCTCCCATGCAGATTACATCTTCTGTTGGAACCACAGATGCACTGAACTGGTAGCAGTTGTTCGCAGTAAGTTGTATTTTCATATCATCATCAGCGTACGTGGATGAGGAAACCGCTGTCAGGGTAATGTCCTTATTTCCTATGAATCCGTCTGCAGGCTTCATCCTTACCTGAACGCTTGCCTCTCCCCATGGGTCAATTGTAACCTGATGTGGGTATACAGATGCCCATTCGCTGTCTGTTGAAAGTATGAATGTCTCTTTTCCTTTTCCAATGTTCTTCACAGTCACTGAGGACGTGACTTCCTTTCCTTTGCATGTCCCGACTGATGTTTCACCGGAAAGCTGTACGTCATGGCATCTCATTATGTCAAGCTCCATCTCCTCGTCAGCTATCTTCCCCGACATTGCGGACTCTGCGATGAACCGGATTTTATACACTCCGGGCTCTGTTCCGCAGGGAGGTGTTATCCATGCAGGGTCAAGATATACGCTTTCACCTGAAGCAAGGGTTGTTTCAGGCACTATGAATCCTGACCATCCTTCGGGAATCTCCATGCTTATGAAAAATGTATCGCTTCCGGTCCCGTAATTCGTGAGCTCGAGCACCATCTCATCGCTTGATATTATATCACACGGGCAGACGCTGTGCACATCCGAAATCAGGTCAATCGACCCGCCGTAGTAAGCATAAGCCGGACTGGGTGTAAGCATCATCACAAAAGCCAGTGCAAGCAAGAAATGTATTCTCATAAAATCACTCAGTATGCCCTTTCGGGCTCATCCTCATGTTTAAGCATTGTATGTCCGAGAAGCACGGCAAGCGCAGCTCCCATTGCGACGAGCGCGTAGATGAAGAGCGTCTGGTTCTCAGCATTGAATGTGAACATTCCGGTAAGTCCTCCGACCATTCCCGTTCCGCTGCCTTCATCTGAGCCGAGCTCGCTTGTCTCCTTTGAGCTTACCCAGAGCTTGACATTATCCTCAAAATCGAAATCATCTCCCTCGACAGTGAAATAAAGCCTGTATGTTCCGGGGTCACTCGGACTGACAACATAAGTCACAGTCTTCTTGCCTTCAACGAATACCTCTTCAGGATACTCAAGCCATTCTTCAGGGACGCCTGTTATCGCAAGGCTGTAAGTCCCAGCGGCGCTGTTCTCTATGTATATCTTCCCCATCATGCTCTGGCACTGGACAGTGTTCAGGAAGCCTGGAGCTACCCTTACCCATGTGTCTGCTGACTCAGCAGCAGTTGCCAGTACGAATATGAAGAACAATATGAGTCCAATGAATGCAGTATTATTCACTTTATCACCTTTTTTATGATTATGTAGTGGTAGTAACTTTTATAAACCTAACGCGGATACCATTCTCGGTTTTTTAAACAGTCTGACAATTAAACTGCATGCCTAAGGATATTATACAGAGGGGAGCAGAGGCAGTCATATACAGGGAAGGAAGCCACATCATCAAGGAAAGGGTGAAGAAAGGCTACAGGATTCCTGCCATAGACGATGAAATAAGGAAGCGCAGGACAAAGCTTGAGGCAAGGCTGCTTGAGAAGGCTAGAAGAAGCGGGGTGACGACGCCGAATGCCGAGATTAAGGATAGTTACGTAATTAAGATGGATTATATAGACGGCGACAAGGTGAAGGAGAAGCTCAATGGGATGCCTAAGAGCATGCAGGAGAAGGTCGCCAGAAAGATAGGAGAGGCTGTTGCATCACTTCATGCAGCGGACATAGTCCACGGCGACCTCACGACATCCAACATGATATTAAAAGGTAATGACCTATATCTAATAGATTTCGGACTGGGAAAGGTGTCCCACAAGGTGGAGGACAAGGCAACTGACCTCTTCCTCCTGTATGAGGCTATAATATCAACACATTACGAAATTTCAGAGCAGATGTGGAAAACTATTATAAATACCTATATGCTAAAATATTCAACTGCGCCCGAGGTAATGACGCGTTTCGAGCGAATCGGGCAGAGAAGGAGATATAAATGAGGGAAAAGAAAGCCAGTGAAAGTGCCGATGACATAGAGAAGCAGGTAGAGGAAGCAATAGCAGAGGTCAAGGACGCGAAGCCTGCTGAAGCACCAAAGACCAGAAAGGCACCGGCTGAAAAGAAGACCAAAACTGCAAAGGACGCTCCAAAGGAAGATGTTTCTGAGAAAGCCGCATCAGATAAGGCTCCTCCCATAGAAAGGGACACAGACTGGATACCAAAGACCAAGCTCGGCAATGACGTTCTCGCAGGAAAATACAGGACAATAGAGGACATACTCCAAAAAGGGGAACTCATACTTGAGCCCGAGATTGTGGATATTCTCATACCTGACATGATGCAGGATGTCGTTTACATAGGCGGATCTCCGGGAAAGGGCGGCGGTATAAGAAGGACAGCAACGAAGATGACCGCAAGGATGCACAAGTCAGGACGAAGATTCAAGCTTTCAGCACTTTCAGTGATAGGAAACGGGGATGGCATCGTCGGCATAGGAAGAGGAATATCAAATGAGCACAGGACAGCCATCGAGAAGGCGACAAAGAACGCCAAGCTGAGTGTGATACGCGTCAAGAGAGGATGCGGTTCATGGGAATGCGGCTGCGGAGGCGGTCACAGCGTTCCGTTCAAGGTTTCAGGAACAGAAGGTTCTGTTACAGTCACGCTTCTTCCCGCACCAAAGGGTGTCGGAATAGTGGCCAGCAAGGAGATAAAGAAGATACTGAAAATTGCAGGCATAAAGGATATCTGGGCAAAAACATCCGGAAAAACAGAGACCAGAACAAACCTCGCAGCAGCTGTCTTCAATGCACTGAAGAACATCAACAGCGGAAAGGGTGATTTGTAATGGCAGAAACGAACGTGCTCTATGCGGCAGTAATGATAAAAGGAACAGTCAAGATAACCAGAAAGGTTGTTGACACGCTCAAGAAACTTAAGCTCGGCAGCGTGAACACATGCATTGTCATCCCCGGTGACAGCACCTACAGGGGAATGCTCAAGAATGTCGCTGAATTCGCCACATGGGGCGAGATAGACCAGGAAACACTTGAGCAGCTTCTCCAGAAGAGAGGAAAGATAGACGCAAAGGCAGCCAAGGCAGCTGCAACAAAGGCACTGAAAGATGGCAAGCTGGAAGAGAGAAAAGTATTCAGACTTTCACCTCCTACCGGAGGATTCAAGACCGTCAGGCTCAACTATCCTATGGGGGACACCGGATACAGGGGACCTGAGATAAATGCGCTTCTCAAGAGGATGATATAATGGTAAGAAAGAAAGTGGTCAAGCAGAGAGGTCACAGGACACACGGCTACGGCAGCCCGAAGAAGCACAGGGGCAAGGGAAGCCGCGGCGGAAAAGGGTGGGCAGGAAGCGAAGGCCACAGGATGACTTATATTCTGAAGTATGCAAGGGACAGGATAGGAAAAATCGGCTTCGCTGCAAAGACAACCAAGAAGTTCAATACAGTGAACCTCAGGGAAGTCGTCAAGCTTGCCGGGAAGGAGAAGAAGATAGACCTCGCCAAGTTCGGTTACGACAAGCTTCTGGGAACAGGGGAGATAAAGGTCCCGCTGGTCATAAAGGTGGATTACTGCTCAGCAGGCGCCAAGGCCAAGGTCGAGGCTGCCGGCGGCAAGATTGTCTCGGATGCCATAGAAACGGAAGTCGTGAAGGAAGTTGTCGAGAACACTGTCGAATAATAAGCATCCTTTTATAATTCTTTACGCTATTTCAGATGATTATGATAAGCAATCAAATACCCGACAAATATAAGGATTCTATCAGGGTGATCTGCGGGATTTATAACAGATTAACCGAGGGAAACCAAATAGACGTCGGTTCTGTCAACATGAACACAAGCATCAGGGACGACCTTGGAATTACCCGCATAGAACTTTTTCACGCAGAGGCCATGCTGGAGTCGAGATATCCATCGATTGACGGCATCTCGCACGCACCCGGGATAAGAACAGTGGGCGATGCAATAAGCTACATCGAGCGCGGGTCAAAATTTTAATCTCCCTGTTATTTTTTATATAATAATAAATATCAAGAATTCATATAATTAGAATTCAATAACTGTTATTAGGGATTTCAATGTCGTTTGAAGAATCTTACATGAGTGCGTTGCAGCGCCTTCCGGGTGTTCAGGAGCCTCTTAAGAAGCTCGGCTTCAACGAGAAGCTCAAGTACACAGGACTTGTACTGTTCGCATTCCTTGTGATGTCCCAGATAATGGTATGGGGCATCCAGGTCGAAGGACTCCAGCAGCTGAAGGTCTTCGAGCTGCTTCTCGCATCAAAATTCGGTTCACTGACAACCCTTGGTATCGGTCCCATAGTGGTCGCAGCCATAATACTGCAGTTGCTCGTGGGCTCGAAGATACTGCCATGGGACATGGGAACTGATAAAGGCAAGACACTGTTCCAGGGAACCCAGAAGATTTTGACAATATTACTATGCTTCGTAGAAGGTGCGATATACGTGCTCTTCGGCGCGATACCACCAACACCGGGCATGGAGTTCATAGTCATAATGCAGATAGCCATAGGCGGCATATTCATACTTTTCATGGATGAGATAATTTCCAAGTGGGGATTCGGCTCAGGTGTCAGCCTGTTCATCCTTGCAGGCGTCTCTTCGGGAATAATAACAAGGATATTCAATCCGTTCGCCATATGCGCCGGTGCAGGATGCCTTTCGCTTTTCCAGGGAGCTGACGGGACAGCACTCGCGCTGCCGTCAATAGAGATGCAGAATCCTCCTCTTGGTGCGATACCCCAGATAATATATTACATGGCAACAGCTGACCCGCTTAATGCGCTTCTCCTCGGGGCGCTGCCTGTACTTGCGACATGTATTGTTTTCCTTCTGGTCATATTCCTCCAGAATGTCAAGGTCGAGATACCGCTGGCTTTCGGCTCCATAAGGGGATTCGGAAGACGCTGGCCTCTCAATTTCCTTTACACCAATGTCATCCCGGTCATACTCATAGCAGCTCTTCTTGCCAATGTCCAGCTGATGGGCAGGATAGGCGCGCAGCCTATTGAGCCCGATTCTCCAATGATCTGCGGGTTGCTTGGATGCTTCGAGAACAATAATCCTGTGTCCGGCTTTGTGTATTACGTAATGCCTCCGAATTCACAGGCTGTCGCAGGCATGGCAGTATTCATGGGACTGTTTGCGCTCATAGGCGCATTTGCATCAGGCTACCTGAAGAAGCCCGGATGGAAGCTGGCTCTCGGACTGATACCGGTTGGAGCGCTCGTATGGGTGGGAATAACATACAGCCTCGGACTGACCGGAATGGTGATAACCACTGTGGACATTATGAGAATACTGGTGTATTCGGGTTTCATGATAGTTGGCGCAACGATATTCTCGGCATTCTGGGTTACTACATCGGGAATGGATGCAGGCACAGTGGCTGGGCAGATACATTCCACAGGACTCCAGATACCAGGTTACAGGCGCGACATAAGGATAATCGAGCGTGTGCTTAACCGTTACATACCAGGGCTCGCCATACTCGGTGGCATGGCAATAGGGCTTCTGGCGTCATATGCAGACCTCACCAATGCCATAGGAAGCGGGACAGGCATACTTCTCGCAACAATGATATCATACCAGCTCTACCAGGAGATAGTAACCCAGCACAGCGATGACATGCCTCCCGTAGTGAAGAGGCTGCTGGGAAAGGGATAATAATGAAAATACTTATCACAGGTGTCCAGAACTCAGTTGAGGAGTCAATAGTAAAGCTTGCTGTAGAGAGGATAGAAGGCAAGGCGAAGTTCAGGACACTGAGCTTCAGCGACTTCATAGACAATTCCAGTACACCGAAGGAGGAGCTGGATCTTCTCAAGAACACACAGGAAAAAATAAGGGACAGCATACAGCTGAAGCTCATTGGGGAAAAGACAGGCAACGTGATAGTGAACGGATACTTCACTGTGGGCACGAAGCTGGGCATATTTCCTGTGATAAACGATGAGACTGTGAAAGTATTCAAGCCAGACCTGATTATCCATATAAACGTCAATCCTCTCGCTCTCGGGGACAAGCTGGAGGACGAGGACGCATTCAGGGACCAGCAGGATGTTGAAAAAACGTATGCGCTCATGATTGCGGCCAAGGCAGGATGCAGCGTAAAAATCGTGCATTGCGGAATAGAGGGTTCAAGGGACGCTGCTGATGAAATCTTCAAACTGCTTAAGGCGCTTCTGGTGATATGATGACACCGTTCCTGATGATAACACTTCTTTCAGTGGGACTTTCCCTTTTCATAACCATAATATACAGGGTCCTGACAAAGCCTGACGAGGTCAGGAAGATGAAGGACGACATGAAGTTCTACAAGGAAAAGATGAACGAAGCCAAGAAATCAGGCGACAAGGCCAAGATGGGTGAGTATGCGAATGAGATGCTCAAGGCCAGCCAGAGCCAGTTCAGGATGAGCATGAAGCCCATGATGGTCACAATGCTTGTATTCATGCTCCTGCTCGGATGGCTCAACACCAATTTCGGTGGTGTTACTGCTGATTTCGGGGACGAAGATACATTCTTCACTTATGGGGATGCTGAGCACCTGCTGAGCTATACAGGGAATGCAGGAGACTTCGTGACAGGTGTGGACTTCAATGACAATGGAGTATTCACAGATGACGAGTTGTTCCAGAAAGGGGATATTTTCGAATATCAGGAGACATACTGGAGACCCATAGCCAAAACCGAAGGATTCTATATGTTCGCAACTGAAAAGGACAATGCAGTGCAATTTGAGATGATGATAGCGAAACTGCCTTTCACGCTTCCGTTCATAGGAAACTATGTAACATGGTTCTGGTGGTACATCTTCATCAGCCTTCCGGCAACATTCGTGCTCAGGAAAGTGATGGGAGTAGAGTAGATTTTTAAAGGCCGGACAACGTAAACTAATAAAAGGTTTATCTACATATTAGTAACCTATTAAGTGATTCATATGCCAACACCAGCACAGAGGTCAACGAGTTTCAGGAAGAACAGTGTGACAACCCCAGGCGGTAAAGTGAATATTCACTATACCAAGAAAGATACAAGCCACGCGAGGTGCGGCAACTGCAGGAAGCCGCTTCACGGGGTTCCCACAGGCACAATCGCGGAGATAGCGAAGCTCGGAAAGACGCAGAAAAGGCCTGACAGGCCCTTCGGAGGCAACCTGTGCTCAGCATGCACAAGGGCAAAAATGAAACTAAAAAACATGGAGAGATGGGACAATGATTGAAGTTGGAAGAATTTGTATGAAAACAGCCGGCAGGGAAGCTGGCAGGTTCTGCGTTGTTCTGGATGTCTTGGAGGACGGATTCGTCCTGGTGACCGGTCCAAAGGCTGCCACGACAGTAAAGAGAAGGAAATGCAGCATCCATCATGTTGAACCTACACCGGAAACTGTCAAGATTAAGAAAAACGCCACTGACCACGAAGTTCTTTCTGCCTACAAGGCAGCAGGTATCTACAAGAAACTCGAAGTGAAGGAGCCGTCAGCTAAGGATGTAGAAAAGGCAGCCGCAGCTGAGAAGAAGAGGGCAACAGGCCCGAAGCCGAAATCACAGAAAGCAGAAGAAAAGGCCGAGGAAAAGCCCAAGGAAGCTCCAATCGAGAAGAAAGCAGAGAAACCGGAGCCAAAGAAGGCAAAGGCCGAGAAGCCCAAGGCTGTAAAGAAGCCTGCGGCAAAGCCGGTAGCTAAGAAGCCAGTGAAAAAGACAACCAAGAAGGCAGCACCAAAGAAGAAGTAAGCCTTCGTTTCTTTATTTTTAACTGCATAGCGGAAGCTATGCATCTGGATATCAAAGAAAATCTTACATGCTTCTTGAGAAGTGTATAAGCTCTCTTTCACCGACGCCTTCAACTGCGTCTATTTTCTCTTCGAGCTCTTCCTGCTTTCCGCCCTCATCCGGCACGATTACAGTGAACTTTATAGCTGTCACGCCAAAACCTATTGGCTCTTCTTCAAGCCTCTGATGCTTGATGACTTCAAGACCGGCCTTGAGAGCTTCAAATTTTGAAGTGTCCGCAGGCAGAATCTTGTAAACAAGAATTACGTCACCCATGATATCAGGGTCCCTCGAAACCGCACTTTGCACATTTGTACTGCACTGAAAGCCTTCTGCACTTCTCGCACCTGATTATCTCCTGGTCAGTGCATGCAGGGCATTTAAGCCTGATCCAGTACTTCTCTGCTTCCACGAGTTTTCCGCATGATGTGCATCTGAGTTCCATGTTTTCACCGAATTTAACTTAATATGGAAGACAGGTATTTAAATGTTGTGCGGAATCAAAGCGAGCCGTCGTAATTATCCACTATTCTCAGACTTTCGGCATTCTTCATTTTGTATTTTTTTCCAAGACCCGGGAATACATCTTCCCCTTCATCAGTGCTCCAGTAGTTTCTTGTAACACGCATTGTTTCCTTTTCACCATTGAATGAAGCAAGATATCCAACAACATCACGGTTAAGTTCAAAACCCAGAAATCTGGTCTTATACGTGAATTCTATTATGTCGCCTATCCTGACATTTTCTCCGCTAACACTCTGCAACTTCGTAATTGGTCTCATGAAAAAGAAATAGCAGAAAGTTTTTTAAGAAGAACGGACCCGCGGGGATTCGAACCCCGGACCTCTGGATCCGCAATCCAGCGCTCTATCCAAGCTGAGCCACGGGCCCTTATTTTACAGGACCGTATTTTCCGCGAACGCTTTTTGCAAAATTGTTCTGAGCTACGGGCCCTGAATTAACATCATATGTTTCCGTATTTTTTAAGTGCATCCATCTCCTCCACTGAGAAATCAAACTCTTCGGGTGATATGAGCCCTTTACTGGCAAAAAACATCATATAAGGCATGTATTCGAAGTTCACCGCTCTCATCGAGGAGTGTGTCTTCTCAGCAATCTTCTGCACTATCGGTTCCATGAGCATCCGCCTGAATCTGGTCCTTCCGAGTATGACTATCCTGTCCGGTGTCCTGAGCATCTCGGGTTTTATAAACTCGCTGTCCCTCAGTGATGCTATGCCGGACATCACGTCTATCATATAGGACTTGAATCTCCAGTTCTGCTGCTTGTGCACCAGCCCGCGGAACATGTCAGCCTTTGACAACTTCTCGTAGGCGTCTGCTATGAATTTCTTATCAGCAGAAGTCTTGTATATGTTGCTCTCAAGCCAGAGGAAAAGTTCGTCAGGGTCTACATCAGCGGCTCTTACGGAAGCCCTGTTGGCGTTTATTGACTTATTGCGCATGAGCCCCACCACAACATCCTCAAGCTCCTTTTTCCTTTCCCTGAATCCAAGCGAGAGTAATTTTTCCTCTGTTATCTTCTTTCCGTCGAGTGAAAGCATCTGAAGGTCCAGAAGGACTGAACGCACATCGCCGTCAGACCATCTCGCAAGCCCGTTAAGCACTTCGTCATCAACATCGAGTCCTTCCTTATCAGAAATCTTCCTCAGGAAATCCTTCATATCGCTTCTGGAAAGCCTGTCCATTTTTACGCGCTTGCATACCTTCTTTATTTCCCTGAGCTTGGGTTTCTTGATATCATTGACGCATATGAAGACGGGAAACTTCGATTCCCTTATTATCTTTACAATGCTTCCGGCGCCTCCGCGGTCGCTCCTGCCGCTCATTGAGTCAACCTCGTCCATAAGGATTATCTTTCCCTTGTGGAAGAGGGTCTGCTGCCTGGATGCCTCTGAGAGTGTTCCTTCAACATCCCTGGCTGTCCTCTTGTCAGATGCATCCATCTGAAGGAGGAAATCTCCTCTCTCCTCTGCAATAAGGCCTACAAGAAGTGTTTTGCCTGTTCCCGGAGCCCCGAAAAGTATCATTCCTGTGCCGGGCCTCCATGACCGGAGGAAATCATTGACCTGGGAAACAGCGGCCTGCTGGCCTGCAATTTCTTCGGTTTTCACCGGCCTGTACTTCTCTGTCCACAGCTTAGTGCCCATAATTCTGTTTTGGAAACGTGTTATTAATATGAAATTGCAATTCTATTCGTGGGAAGCAAAAAAGCGGCACTAATGGGCAGAGTAAACAGGTATCTTCTGACACCGAAGCTGAGAGTATTCATGTTCAGGATAGCGGTGAGAATGCTATCCAGCGGCATCACGATTTTCATGATTCTGTTCACAACCGTGGCATCCATGGGACTTATCATACAGCTGATGCCGTGGATATTCCTGACAGGTGTGACAGACATAGACCCCCTCATGATAATTGCAGCCTCCACAGTTGCAGGATTTACAGGTGTTTACATAAGGTACCTCATACTTTCAAAATTCTCCCACATAACCGTATACCCTAAAAAAGAGTACAGCGAGGAATTCTTGGAGGAGAAACGGAGGTCAGAAGGCAAGAAGGACGAACCTCAGAAAAGCGAGAAGAAGGAAGAGAATAATGAAGACAGTTCCTCAGAGAATTTAGAGAAATCAAACTGAGTGAGGAAAAAACCTGTTATCGGGGTCTCCGGAACTTCTACGACTGTTACATTGACATAGCCTATTGCAGTGGCACTGTTTGTCTGTGGTGTATAATTGCCATCAAGCGTCATGCTCGAATTCACCTCTACATCAGCCATTGCTGCAGCAGGTATCATGATGAGAACCATCGCAAGAGCCAGAAAATATTTCATAATAGGCAATTGCTGATAAATTTAATAAATGGATGGTATTTGTTTCGGTCATGATGAAAGCTTGTATATAGTGCATGCACTGTCTTCATAAGCAAAATCAAATCCTTCCATAGGCTCGCCTGTGAAAGCTTTACCAATAACAGTGCTTTCCAGAGGTCTCTCATCCTCACCGAGAACTATGAACATCGCCACGGACTTCTCTTCATCGTCGTGATGGACGTAAAGATAAGAAGCTCCATACTTCTCCATAACTTCCACTGCCCCGGCATCGCTCTCCGTGAGAAGCAGTTCCGCAATCTCCTGCAGCATCGCATGGTCCACGCATTCAGGGCAGTCTATCTCATCGGGGTCCTTCCCAAGATGTTTCGCCACGGTAGTAGTCAGCGATTCTTTAGATGGAGCATCCACGACAGGCTCCCTCTCTGCATATGCGCGTATCGCATGGCCGTAGTCCCACCAGGACATTATCACAGCATCAGAAGGTGTGTTCTCCCTCAGCCATTCCATCCCCGGCCTCATGCTGTCCGGGAGTATCTGGTCAGGGTCTATAATCTCCCCCTCCTTCTCGTACACTATCTTCTCGAATCCGGGAACGTCATCCGTCATCTTGGGCGTCTGGACTGTTGAACAACCGCTTACGAGAAACAGAATCAGCAAAACGGTAGCCGGACGCATGCCCATAATATTAGATAATCAGCCGATAACTTTAAATATAATAAGTTAGAAATATATAACATAATGTTAGAAATATATAACATGTGATATCATGAAAGATGAAATGAAATGGCTCGTGGTGAAGGTTGCGATGATAGCTGTGATGCTAGGCCTGCTGCTGTGGAGAAGGTTTGACCAGATGAGCATAATGGTATCCATGAATATTGTCCTTGCGATGGCAGCAATAATGATGATAAGAAGGAAATATCCCGAACATTACAAAAAGGATGAGATGACGAAGAAGGTCAGTGCCATCTCGGCATCATGGTCTTGGATGACAACGCTTTTCGTGGTCACGTTCCTGTTCTGGTTCGACTACATTGAATTGATGCCACTTTCAGCCAGCCAGGTGATAACAATGATATTCACGACAATGATTGCAAGTGTCCTTATTTTCAGGGCATACTTCATGAAGAAGGGTGTCATGGAGTGATGGAGTTTCTTCATGAGGACTAAGATAAAGGAACTCAGGGCTAAGTATCACATTACCCAGGAAGACCTTGCAAAGAAAGTGGAAGTCAGGCGAGAGACCATAGTGTTCCTGGAGAAGGGTAAATACAATCCCTCGCTCCAGCTGGCGCATGACGTGGCGAAAGCGCTGAAATCAAAGATAGAAGATGTCTTTGTCTTGAAGTAATCAGAAAAGCGTGCTGTAGCCCTTGAACTTCAGCTTCATCCCTTTCGTATTTGTAAAATCTGAAGATGAAAAAGAGTATTCGGGTTCTTCTCCCGGCTTATAGAATTCAAGCTTTTCAAAGTCAACCGGGAGTTCCGCTGTGATGCATCGGAGGCTTCCGTTTTTTTGGTTAATTTCTGTCAAAGGTTTCGGTGTGGTAATCATATTGTATCCCATGGACTTCAGTATGCCTGCTGACTCCTTCGCCCTACAGTCCATGACTATAGAGTCTCCTATCTCGACAAAACCCACGGAAGCGAATTCAGCATCACTGAGCGGAAGGTCAACTATATCGTAACCTGTGTCATTTCTTATCTCTTTTGCCTTTGCGAGAAGCTTCGGATGGGAATACGTGAAGATTGATTTTTTCCTGTTGCCGAGATTGAAAATGGCGTCTATGTGCCTGTAGCTGCTGCTCCCATAGAAAGTCTCATTTCCGGAAACCTTTATGGAACTCAAAGCGTTAAGCTCTTTCGCTATGTCATAGAAGAATCCTTCATCGAATCCGAACTTCCTGACTGTCTTCTTTCTTCTTTTCCTGCCAACAGAATCCGATGCGACCAAGAATCCATCTCCTTTCAGTATTTTTCCCCCGTGGTAAGCTTCGTGGCCATAGGCTTCCGGGGGAGAGGATGCCTTCTGAACGCTCAGATAATGGCCATCATCCTGAAAAAAGAATTCGTCCCTGGCCCATGCATAAATTTTAGGATTTGGTAAGAGAACGTCGACTCCGTGCTTCTCAAGCTTCTTTGCAAGGGCAATGGTGCCGCCACGTCCCTTGGCTGCACTCAGGACGAGATTGAATTCCTTGTCCTGAACCGGATTTGCATCAGCTACTGAAAATGGCCACATATGAAGAAAATGAAAGTAAATTTTAAATCCTGATATCCTTGGAATCAGTATCTGAGCAGGCGCCTTGAACCGCACTTAGGACATTTCGAGAGACCTGTAACACATTCCTGCCATTTGGTTCTCTTCCATGCATGTCCGCACTTAAGACATTTCATTTACCATCGTTCCTTTCGATTACGACCTTCCTTGTCATGCCGTAAGGGTACCTGCGTACTATCTTCTTCTTCTCAAGTCTCGCCAGAAGACGGTGAAGCTTTACCTTCTGTATTCCTGTCCTGTTGGAGAGCTCCTTCTGGGTCGTCTCCCCACCGGACCTCTTCAGCTCGTCTATCACCCGCTTCTCTTCAGGGAGGAGTAGCTTCTCTGAAATCATGTCTATTAGCATTTCCTTATCCTTCTCGCCAGCGAGACGCCATATCGAGTACCCGGATATTATGAGCACGATTCCGCCTATGAGATTTATCGGAGACGTGCTCGGAAACTGCCTTGACTGGACTGCCCTGAAATCCCTCATACCGCTGAAGTTGGCTCCCATGTCAGGCAATGCGGAAACATTCATTTCATCAATTGAAATTGACCTGAAAAGGAAATCATACATCTGTGTGGCGAAATTAATGAGAAAGAATCCACCGACTATAAAGCATATGAACATGAGCGCAGCATATTTCCTATCCACATTAAACACCTGTTACAGTTTGTTACACGAATGGTTAATAATACGTTTCATGCTTAAAAAAGTTGTTTCAGGTCGTTACATGGAAATGGTATAACCTGTTTCCTGCATGTTTCTTCTAATGGTAAAACCGATAATAGCATTTGATGACGTGTGGAAGGTGTACCAGATGGGTGAGGTAGAGGTTCCCGCGCTTCAGGGCATAAACCTCGTTGTGAACAGGGGTGAATTCATAGTGATAGCAGGCTCGAGCGGAAGCGGGAAGAGCACGATGATGAACCTGATTGGCTGTCTTGACATACCCACCAGAGGGAAAATAATGCTTGACAACGAAAACATAGCGAGTATGACTGAATCGAAGCTCGCCATCACGAGAGGCCAGAATATAGGGTTCATATTCCAGCAGTTCAACCTCATACCAACACTCAACGCCCTCGATAATGTGATGCTCCCGCTGGCTTTCCAGGACGTTGACGACAGCATCGCCAGAAAAAGAGCTATGGAACTTCTGGACATAATAGGTCTGAAAGACCGGATTACTCACCTCCCTTCGCAACTGTCGGGTGGCCAGATGCAGAGAGTGGCGATTGCTAGATCACTGGCAGTCAATCCGGGTATAATACTCGCGGACGAGCCCACCGGAAACCTTGACAGCAAGGTAGGGAAATTCATAATGGACTTCCTCAGCAAGATGCACAGTGAGGAGAATAAGACTGTAATAGTGGTAACGCATGACCTTGGAATGATAAGATATGCTGACAGGGTAATCTACCTGAAAGACGGTAAAATCGAGAAGACAACTGCCAACAAAAAGCATGATATCTCAAAAAATAGGAGGGATGAAAAATGAAAAATGGATTAATTTCCTTTTGCCTGATCATGATGATTTTGGGTATCGGGACTGTATCAGCGGCGGAATATGATGTATCGCTTCTGAATCAGAATCCGGATCCTGCGAAAGCAGGAGAGATGCTCGATATCAGGTTCATGGTCGAAAACACGGGGGGATATTCCGCGAACAACATCGAATTCGAGCTTGTTCCGGCGTATCCTTTCATGTCGGTCCCCGGCGAGGACTACGTAAGGACAGTAAGCCTTTCGCCGTATCAGACAGGCTCTGACGCGGTTAACCTGAAGTATACTGTCAGGATCGACAAGGATGCAATAAAAGGTGTAAATGAAATAGAGCTCAAGAGAACCGACCCCAACGGAGTGTCGGTAACAGAAAGCTACGACATAGACGTGAGCGGAAGCGAGTTCGCGCAGATACTGTATATAGACAAGGCGATACTCGTTCCAGGGAATGAGACACCTCTCAAATTCACACTCACGAATGTCGGGACTTCCCCTCTCCAGAACGTGGTATTCTCATGGAACGAGGGGAACGGGGCAATACTGCCGGTATATTCGGATGACACGAAGTACATCCCATATGTGGATGTGGGCGAGTCCGTTGTGCTGGAGTACAAGGTCGTGGCTGACATAAACGCCGACCCGGGACTGTACCAGATCGATCTCAGCCTGGAATACGAAACAGCGGAAGGAACAGGAGAAATGAACACGAAAGCAGGAATCTTCATCGGAGGCGAGACTGACTTTGACGTGACATTCTCAGAAAGCTCCAACGGACAGCTTTCACTCTCTGTCTCCAACGTGGGAAACAACCCTGCACTGTCAGTGACCGTGAGGATACCCCAGCAGGATGAATTCACAGTATCCGGAAGCTCGTCATCGATAATAGGAAACCTCGACAGGGGCGACTACACCATAGTGTCGTTCACAGTGAGTTCTTCGAATTTCGCAGTTCCTGACATTGGAATGAACCAAAGCATGACAAGATTCCCAAGGAACATGGACGCAGCCATGAACACGACAAGAAGCTTCAACGGCAACGAGCTTGAGGTGCTGATAGAATACACGGACACGACAGGCGCAAGGCACGTGCTTGAGAAGACCGTGCCTGTTGAACTTACCGGAAGCGTAAGCACGACAACGGCATCGGGGGTAGCTTCATACAGGCAGAACAGCAACAGCGGATACTACATGTACGGAATATACGCAGCAATGATAATAGTCGTTGTCATTGCATACAAAAAGAGGAAAGCCATCATGGCAAAGGTAAAGAAGACGAGGTAGTCAATGAAAACGTCCAAGTCCTTCAGGCTGGCACTGAACATCCTGCTGCACAGCAAACTAAGGAGCTGGCTGACTATCATAGGAATAGTCATAGGCGTAGCTGCTGTGGTCGCGATAGTGTCCATAGGCGAAGGCATGCAGCAGTCAGTGGAAAGCCAGCTTGGAGGGCTTGGAGCGGACTTGATAACCATAAGCCCGGGAGGCTCAAGGGCATCATCGTCCTTCGCAATGAGAATGTCTGGAGGGAACATGAACACTGGTACTTCGGGAACCAGCAATAACCTGACAAAGAAAGATATCCAATTCATAAAATCAGTCGAAAACGTGGATATGGTAAGCGGCACGGTCAGCGGGAACGGGGAGATATACTATCTTGGGGAGGATTCAAGGATAAGCATAACAGGTGTAGACCCGCTTTCGTGGAACACGGTCACGACGTCCGAACTTGAGTCAGGAAGGTTTCTGACGACATCCAACTATGCATCAGTAATCATAGGAAGCCGGCTGGCTAATGACGTTTTCAAGCAGCCGCTCGTGCTGAACAGGGTAATAACAATTGAGGAAAGGTCCTTCAAGATAGTGGGCATACTCAAGGAAAGCGGAAGCATGATGGGAGGAAGCGACACGTCTGTCATAATGCCCATAGAAGCTGCTAGGTCACTGCTTGAAAGCATAGGGGACGAGGAGTTTGATTCCATAACCGTGAAGGTCGAGGATGCTGAGCTCATAGAAGAGACCATGGATGCCATAGACAAAAAGCTCATGATGACAAGACATGTGACAACGAACACCAAGGACTACTCCATAACGTCATCAGCCAGCATGCAGGAGACCATAAGCTCGGCAACGGAAACTATCACACTCTTCCTGGGAGCGATAGCAGCCGTTTCGCTGCTCGTTGGTGCAGTCGGCATAGCCAACACGATGTTCACCACTGTCCTCGAGAAGACCAAAGAGATAGGCATAATGAAGGCAATAGGCGCGAGGAACAGGGACATAATGGCAATCTTCATGATGAACTCTGCACTTGTAGGTGTCGTCGGCGGGCTCATCGGGATAGTGCTCGGTTCAATTGTATCATCATTCATGAACAGCGGAATCACGACAACCACAGGAGGAGGTCCCGGAGGGGGGATGATGAACATGTTCAGTTCGACGCTCGTCACACCCGAGCTTCTACTGTCAGCAATGGGAATAGCAGTAGGAATCTCCATGCTGGCCGGCATCATACCAGCATACAGGGCATCAAGGCTGAAGCCTGTAGACGCATTGAGATATGAATAAGATGCGCCATCTATATCATGTGAAAGAAATGACAGCCATAGAAGTCAGCAATCTCACCAAAAAATTCGGGAATCTCACAGCAGTAGACAAAGTCAGCTTCACTGTAGAGAAAGGTGAGATATTCGCATTTTTGGGACCCAACGGCGCGGGAAAATCCACGACAATAAAGATGCTGACCACCATGCTGTCGCCGACATCAGGCGAGATGAAAGTCGGAGGACATGTTGTAAGTGAAAACAAGAGTTCCGTGAGGGAAAGGATAGGCGTCATATTCCAAGATTACAGCCTCGACGACGACCTCACCGCATATGAAAATCTCTATTATCATGCGATGCTCTACAGGGTGCCGAAGAGTGAGAGGAAGGAAAAAATAGAAAGCCTTCTCAAATACGTGAACCTGCTCGACAGGAAGGACGACCTCGTAGGCAAGTTCTCAGGCGGCATGAAGAGGAGGGTGGAAATTGCGCGCGGACTCCTCCATTCACCTGAAATACTTTTCCTCGACGAGCCGACCATAGGGCTGGACGTCCAGACAAGGAACTTCCTCTGGGAGCACATAAGGAAGATAAACCGCGAGAAGGATATGACCATATTCTTCACCACCCACAACATGGAAGAGGCTGAGAAGATAGCAACGAAGATAGCAGTGATAGACAAAGGCAGGATAATCATCACCGGGACATCGAAGGAGATAATGAAAAGGACTAAGACAAAATCACTTGAGAGCGCGTTCCTCAGGCTGACAGGCTACGACATACGGGAAGAGAACGTCAGCGCACTTGAAAGGCTTAGGAACGTGAGGAGGATGAGACGATGAATGCCGTTTACGTGATGTAGGAAAGGCAGCTGAAGCAGTATGCCAGATGGAGGTCCAGGCTTGTCGTCTCGCTCGTCCAGCCGATGCTGTTCCTTCTGGCTTTCGGATTCGGCTTCGGCCCTGTGTTCGAGCAGGCGGGCGCAGGCAACTACATGCAGTACCTTATTCCGGGAATAGTGGGCATGGCTGTTCTCTTCAGCTCTGTCATGAACGGGGTGTCGCTCATATGGGACAAGAACTTCGGCTTCCTCAAGGAGACGCTGATTGCACCCGTGTCCCGCATATCACTCCTCATCGGGAGGTGCCTAGGCGGCGCAACCACGAGCACTATCCAGGGCATGCTCGTACTTCTCATAAGTATCCCGCTCGGCTTCACGATGAACTGGCTCATGCTTCCTGTAGCGGTACTGTCCATGTTCGCGCTGTCTTTTATGTTCACGCTGCTGGGCACCACAATAGCATCAAGGCTGGATGACATGCAGACGTTCCCGACCATAATGAATTTCCTCGTCATGCCCATGTTTTTCCTATCCGGGGCGCTGTTCCCTGTCAGCAATTTCCCGGCAGCGATAAGAATGGTAACTATCATAAATCCCATGACATACGGGGTGGACATGCTGAAGCACGCGATGGGTGGGGCAACGGAATTCCCGGCGCTTCTAGACGTGTCAGTGATAGCAGTGCTGATAATTGCGCTCTCATTCATAGGCACGCGCTTCTTCAGTAGGCTCGAAGCCTAGCTGGACCTGAACATCGGACCGTGGCCTGGTATCACCCAGTCAGCCTTCTCTAAAACAATTTTCCTGCTCTTCTCCAGTTTTGCCGGATTGGTGGCATACGGGTCCTTCTCTGGATAGTTCTCTTTCCAGAACACGTCGCCGCAGATGGCCACGATGCCTTTGGATGTCTTCACGAAAAGCGTAACGCTGCCGCCGCTGTGGCCCGGGGTCTTCAGGATTTCAATATCCTCCGTCACCTTGCCGTTGCATTCAGACCATTCGTCACCGGACCACCAGCCCCAGTGGTCGATGGCTTTTGCCTTCGGGAACATCCCTATGTTCCTGAAATGGTCCATGTGGGAATGCGTTATGAAGACCACGCTGACATCATCAACGGAGAGTCCCTCTTTTGCGAGAGCGTCTGTAAGCAGTTTCCTGTCTTTCAGAGTCCCGGGGTCGACAATCATGACAATATCCCCATCCCGGACGAGCGTCACAGTCGAGCATGAGCATGAATCGTCATCCCCACCGTCGCCTGAGGCATAGCCCTCCAGAAGTATCTTCACTTCAGCCATGAGTATTCTTCTGTGCATCGTATTAATATTTCATGAATCTCTTTCTTCTTCATGAGCATTATGTGGCAGTCTGTCAACCAGACCATAAAAAAAGCAGATCTCCTCGTGATAGTCCTTGATGCAAGGTTCATTCAGGAGACCATGAACGAGGAAATCACTGCAAAGATAAACAGCCGCTACAAGCCTTACATCTTCGCTGTGACAAAGTCAGACCTTGCAGGAAAGATAGACAAGATCACCATACCGAGGCCCTACGTGCTTGTGTCAGTCAAGGAGCGCACAGGCAAGAAGTCGCTGAGGGAGAGAATACTGATAGAAGGGGAGAAGAAGTACGGAAAGTACCACGACATAAAGGTGGGCGTCCTCGGCTATCCAAATGTCGGGAAGTCCTCGGTGATAAACCTTCTGAAAGGGAAGCATTCCGCTTCGACCAGCAGCCTTTCGGGACATACCAAGCGAGAGCAGCCGATACGCGCGGACAGGAGGATACTGCTCCTCGACACCCCCGGAGTCATACCCTACGGCGAGAAGGACAACACCAAGCATGTCGTCATAGGCACGAAGGACTTCGCGAGCGTGAAGCATCCCGAGGTCGCACTTGAGGGAATAATGGAGAAGTATCCCGGGGCAATAGAGAGGGAATTCGGCGTGGAGCCTGGTGAGAACCACAGCGAGACCATCGAGAGGATGGCACTGAAGAAGAACCTGCTGCTGAAGGGCGGCGTCCCCGATGTCGTGCGGCTGTCGAGAATGGTAATCATGCGGATACAGTCAGGGAAGCTCAGGCTGTGATTCCGGGCGCAAAATACAGCGTTTTCGTGCAAAATGGCCACTGAACACTTATAAAGTGACTTATCCAAAAAGCAAGCAGCGTCTGGAGTTTATTCTCTTTTCGCGTTTATTGGAGGAAATATTATGGGAAATTACGAAAACCGAGGCCCTCGAAGGGATTTCGGTCCAAGAGAAATGCACAAAGCAATCTGTGCGGAATGCAAGAAAGAATGCGAAGTTCCGTTCAAGCCGACAGAAGGCAGAGATGTATTTTGCAGGGATTGTTTCGCGAAGAAGAGGAACTAAGCAGTAAGCAACATCTATCAGACGCGTTATTCAACAACAAAGCTATTCATTTTGCATTTCTTATGCATTATTTCAATTTATTGAAATTTTCATTCACCGGATTTTATGCATATCCAGCAAACGTCACTTAATACACAAAGCCCATACAACCGAAAGGTTTATATATGTCTTGATATTATAGTATATAGATATGCATACATGAATATGGACATGTGTATACTGATAAAATGAGTGTACGTGTGTATTTGTGTATACTGTGAGAAGGCGCGTGGGAGGGTGATTTCATGAACAGATATGTGATGGATGCTGTCGAAGCCGGACCTGTGACAAGGCAGATAGAGAGATACTATCAGGAGAAGCTTGACGAGAGGCCCGGAAGGAACGGTCCCAATGCGGGTCTTCTTGAACAGATGCTTTCCCTGAATTAGAAAGAATGTGATTGATATGAGGAAGGATCCGCTGGAGATAATGCAGGAGATATTCCGGGCACTGGAGAGGAGCAGCGCCTGCTCAATCAATGAGCTTTCACAGGAAACGGGGATACACAACGTGACAATACGGAAGTACGTCCGGATAATAGAAACCGTGAGGAAGGAGCCGAGGATGGAGGTCATAAAGACCAAGCATTCGATAATATTAAGAATAAGGGATGAGTAAATTAAAGGTGGTGTTATGGGAGACAAGGAAATCAGTTTGAGGGTCGGTGAACTTACCGACAGGACGGAGTCCGGAAGGGGACTCATCAGGATGGACAGCAACAGCATGAAGGAGCTGGGACTCAAGGAAGGAGACATTGTCGGGCTGGAAGGCCAGCGGAAGACAGTCGCAATAACTATAAGGGCATATCCTGCGGACGCAGGACTGAGCCTTGTGAGGATGGACGGCATAACGCGTAGGAATGCCGGCATAGGCGTAGGTGAAAACATCAGGGTAACGAAGGTCGATGCAAAGGATGCACATAAGGTCACCCTTGCACCTGCCACGAAAGGCATCCGTGTCATGATAAGCCCTGACCTTATGAAAAGGAATCTGCTGTTCAGGCCCGTAAGAAAGGGTGACATACTCGACCCGTCACCTGTTGTCAAGAGAAGGGAAACACGCTCATCCAGTCCCTTCGACGACATATTCAGATCATTCGGCATAGACATGGACGACTTCCAGTCCTCATTCACACCGATGCCAAGCAACCTGAAATTCAAGGTTGTCTCAACAAGCCCGGACGGCGCGGTCAAGGTCACGGACATGACCGAGCTGGAGATAAGCCCGGAGGCGATTGATGAGGAAGAGAAAAGCATACCCACGATAACATACGAGGACATAGGCGGCCTTCGCGACTCTGTGGAAAAGATAAGGGAAATGGTCGAGCTTCCGCTGAGGCATCCTGAATTGTTCAGGCGCGTCGGCATAGACCCCCCGAGAGGCGTGCTTCTGTACGGCCCTCCCGGCACTGGAAAGACACTACTTGCAAAGGCCGTGGCGAATGAATCAGGAGCAAGCTTCTTTTCAATAGCCGGACCGGAGATGATGTCCAAGTGGTACGGCGGCTCCGAGGAGAACCTGAGGAAGGTTTTCGAGGAAGCGGAGAAGAAGGCGCCGAGCATAATCTTCATAGACGAGATAGACTCCATTGCCCCGAAGAGGGAGAATGTGACAGGCGAGGTCGAGAGGCGCGTGGTGTCGCAGCTGCTGACGCTCATGGACGGGCTTAAGTCCAGGGGAAAGGTCGTAGTGATAGCTGCCACGAACAGGCCAAATGCCATTGACGAGGCACTGAGAAGAGGCGGACGTTTCGACAGGGAAGTGGAGATAGGCGTTCCTGACACACTGGGCCGGAAGGAAGTGCTCCAGATACACACAAGGAACATGCCTTTAGCAAAGGACGTGAGCATCACAGAGCTTGCGAACAAGACCTACGGCTATGTTGGCGCAGACCTCGAAGGGCTAGCAAAGGAGGCCGCGATGTCCGCATTGAGAAGAAACCTCCCGAACATGTCCTGGAAGGAATCCGACCAGCTTCCGCAGGAAGTGCTTGAGAATCTCAGGGTCACGAAGAACGACTTCGACAACGCCCTGAAGATGGTGGAGCCGTCTGCAATGAGAGAGGTCATGATAGAGATACCGAACGTGAAATGGGATGATGTAGGCGGGCTTGAGAATGTGAAAGAGCGTCTCAAGGAGATGGTTGAATGGCCACTGCAGAACCCGAAGGCATTCGACAGGCTGGGCATAAGACCGCCTGCAGGAATACTGCTCTACGGGCCTCCTGGATGCGGCAAGACCATGATAGCAAAGGCTGTCGCGACAGAAGCCGGCGCTAACTTCATCTCAGTCAAGGGACCGGAAGTGCTCACGATGTGGGTAGGGGAATCCGAGAAGAAGATACGCGAAATATTCAGGAGGGCCAAGCAGGTCGCCCCGAGCATAATATTCTTCGACGAGATAGACTCGCTGACGCCAAGAAGGGGCATGAACCTCGGTACAAGGGTAACGGAGAATATCGTTTCCCAGATACTGACAGAGATGTCAGGACTTGAGGACATGCACAACGTAACTGTAATGGCAGCGACCAACAGGCCTGACATGCTGGACCCCGCGATAATGCGGCCGGGAAGGTTCGACAGGCAGGTGCTCGTCCAGGCTCCCGAAGAGAAGGCTCGGCTGGAGATACTCAAGGTGCACACCAAGAACATGCCGCTTGCAAAGGACGTGGACCTGAAGAAGATTGCAAAGGAGACAGAAGGTCATTCGGGCGCAGACCTTGAATCAGTTGTGAGGGAAGCAGGGCTGAATGCGATGAGGGAAAACATGAACACGAAGGATGTCAAGAACAAGCATTTCACGCAGGCGCTTGAAGAGGTCTCCCCGAGCATAGACACTTCAGTGATAAAGCACTACGAGAAGCTCATGGAGAAGCTGAGATCCAAATCCACAAAGGAAACCAAGAAGAGAGAAGAAGAAATGGATTACGTGGGCTAGGATTTTGCCATGCAGGCTGCGCCGAATGCGACGGCGCTCTCCCCTGCCTTTTCTATTACAGGGATATCCATCCTCAGCCTTTTCTTCATTTCTTTTTTCATTGATTTCTCAAAGAACTGGAATGCGCCGGAGATTCCGCCGCCTATCACTATGACTTCAGGGTCAAGCACATTGCAGAGGTTCGCAAGCCCGACACCCATGAAACAGCCGTATTCCTCCCAGAGCTTCTTCGCTTTTCCATCGCCCCTGGCAGCCAGGTCATACGCATCCGCCGGACTCATTTTCCTTCCGAGATGCTTGAAAGCAAGGCGCTCGACGCCACGGGAGCCGACATATTCCTGCCAGCAGCCTCTGGAGCCGCATGTGCACTTAATACCAGTGGGGTCTATGGACATGTGTCCGACCTCGCCTGCAAAAGACCTCTGATTGTAAGGCTTACCATCTATGACAATGCCTCCACCGACACCGGTGCCCAGCGTGACAGCCAGAAGGTTTCCTTTCTTCCTGGCAAAAGCCTCGCCGAATGCCATTGCATTGACATCATTATCAACTGAGACATTCTTTGAAACAGCCATCCCGATTTTTGAGAAATCGATGCCCTCCAGAAAAGTGGAATTGCATGACCAGAACATCACGCCGTTTTTCACAGGTCCGGGAACGCCGAACCCTATGCCCTTAACGCCTTTGTCATTCAGCTCTTTGATTGTGTCGTCCAGTGTCTTCAAAAAATTTTTCCTGTCCCTTTTGAGTATGTCTTCCCTCACTTGCTTGATTATACCCAGCCTGCTGGTGATAAGAACGCCTTCCACATGGGATCCTCCTATGTCAATGCCCATCCAGCACTCCATGAGAATTTTAAACACGCAGGCATTATATAATATATGCAGGAAAGGTACCCTGCAGTTGCCGGGACATTTTATGAGAACGGGATGCAGGCGCTGAAAAGCCATCTGGACCACATGTTTTCTAATCTGGATGTCAAAGGCAACTGCCCTATTGTTATATCGCCGCATGCCGGCTATGTATATTCGGGAAGAACCGCAGCCTTTGCGATATCCTCGCTGAAGAAAGCCAGCAAGTTCATAATACTCGGGCCCAACCACACAGGACTCGGGCAGGAATTCTCTCTGATGTCAGAAGGTGTGTGGCTCACGCCGATGGGCGGGTGCAGGATAGACGAGGAAATCGCCGGGAAGCTGGAGTCACTGGACTTCGTTAGCAATGACATTATGGCGCATGACCATGAGCACAGCATCGAGGTGCAGCTGCCGCTCCTGCAGCACAGGTTCAGCGATGACTTCACATTCGTTCCTCTCTGCATAATGAACACCACATACTCGGACGGCTTCCTGAAGCAGTGCAGGGAACTGGGACGGAGGATAGCGAATATAATGAGGAACGACCCCGATGTGGCTGTCATAGCATCCTCGGATTTCTCGCATTACCTTCCCGTGAAAGAGGCGGATGAAAAGGATGGAGCTGCACTGAAGAAGATAGAAACGCTTGACGTGAACGGATTATTTGAAACACTCGAAAAGATTGACGGCTCAGTCTGCGGATTCGGACCGATAGCTGCAGTAATGGAGGCAGCTGCGCAGAACAAGCTGAAGCCAAGAATTATACACAAGTCTTCGTCAGGTGATGCTTCAGGCAACTTCAGGTCTGTTGTCGCCTATTACTCTATAGGATTCGGATAGATTTTCTTTATCATCACTGGAAAATTCCAAGGGAATTTCAGATAATTCAATATCCAGAGAGTCAATCACTTCGGTTGTTTCGTGAAGACTGTCTGGAAAAAGGTGCCTGTCTGCTATATAATCGCAAATGGGATGCGGGAATCCATTGATTTTTTTATTCATGCAGCATTGCTGCCCGTCAAAATAATCACAATCAACGCCGTGTGCCATATTCATTATAATATCTCTATAAAGTGTGAAATAAACGTTGTGAACCCTGCATTTTGTGTTATCACATCTGATAACATGGCTTACCATTATATATTATTGGTTCAGGACATATAAAGGCTGATATCCATTTGTACTAAAACTTTAGGATTTCGGTATGCTCCAATGCATTTCTTGACAGCGCCTCAATGTCAATCGGGCTCTCGACTTTCTCTATTACTTCAAGCTTAGCCCTTGTCTCGGGATGCTTGTCAACAAGGAACGAGCAGCAGTCACTGTACGGAAGGATTGATATGTCATACGTGCCTATTTCCTTTGCCTTTGCCACTATGTCCTCCTTGTTGGAGCCTGCTATCGGAGTGAACACAGGAAGTTGTGCCATTGCATAGATGCAGTAGATGTTCTCAAGTGTCTGGGATGCAACCTGTCCGACTGAATCCCCTGTCACGAATCCAAGGGCTTTCTCCTTTCGTGCTATCATGCCTGCTATCCCGAACATCACCCGCCTGTAGACAATTATCCTGTATTTTGAAGGGACATGCGCTATGATACTCTTCTGCAGTTCCTCGAATGGCACCATATAGAGGACTGTCCTGGGCTGATGCTTTGAAAGCACCTTCACGAGGCTCTCCACCTTGTCCCTCACCACTTCCTTGTCAGTGCCCCAGTTATGGAAGTGCACGAATACAATCGGGCAGCCCCTCTTGAACATCTCGTACGCAGCCACGGGACTGTCTATGCCGCCTGAGATGAGCGATACCAGTTTCCCTGAAGACCCCACCGGCAGGCCGCCCGGTCCCCTGATTTTTTCAGTGAAAATGAAAACATGCTTCCTGCTTATCTCAACGAAGAACGTCCTGTCCGGATTTGTCAGATTCACCTTCCATCCGTACTTCTCATTTACATAATCCCCGAGCATGACATTCATTTCCTGAGACTTATGCCTGAATGTCTTGTCCCCGCGGAAAGTGGAAATTGCAAAAGACTTCACCTTCCCCGTGGCAAGCCTGTCGATGGCGCTCTTTATGTCTTCGATGTCCCTCTCGGCAGCCAAAGCGAATGAGAAACTGGAAATGCCGGAAATTCTTTGGAGCCGTTTCTCTATCTCTTTCCTGTCATCAGGGTCGTAGTCTATCATTATCCGTCCCGAGAGGCGCTCGACTATCGGCGCGAACTCCTTGAGCGACTGCCTTATGTTCGAAATAAGCATGTTCTCAAAGAATCCACGATTTCTTCCCTTGAGCCCTATTTCAGAATAGTGAACCACTATGCATTCCATAAGTAGAGAATCACCTGTGAATTAAATAAGTTCAGCAGGGCGCAGATGTTCAATCAGTAGGCCCCTGGCCATCGGACTGTCCATCTCATACGCCACGGCTTCCTCTACCGGAAGCAGCGTCTCCGGATCAATCTCGAAGGCGAACGGAAACATGCCATCCGGAACAGCCACACCTCTGCCTGTGTTCATGTCAAAATACATCCTGTCGAATGTCTTGAAGTTCGGATATGTCAGCAGTTTCATGGAAAGTTATTAAGTTGCAATCATTTTTATAAAGGCTTTCGGTAACATCCGTTCTCCTTTGAAATCGGTTCAGGCCTTAATCAGCCCGATCTTCCTGAGAGTATCGCAGGACTTGCAGGTGCTGTTCCTGCTTGGCTCCCCGCATATCCTGCACACCTTTATCTCGCTGTTGATGTACTCTTTCCTGATAAGCGGGACAATCTTTATTATATTTTGGATGATGCTGGTTTTGGTGCCGGGATAATCCTTTTCTATTGATTCTATCTTCTTGTCAACATATTCCCTGAATGAATCCTTTCTGTGAGGGCATGCCTTGTAAAGCACTTTTATTCCTTTCAGCCTCGTGAATGCCGCTGTCTCCTCATTGGTGCAGAAGTAAAGCGGCTTTATGCGCGGTATGAAACCCTTGTGCTTGGAGTCACCCGAAGCCGGTCCGAGTCTTGCCATAAGGTCTACAGAGCCCTTGAACAAGTTCATGAGGCTTGTCTGAGCCTCGTCATCGAGGTTGTGACCGACCACCATCTTCGTGGCTCCCAGATTCCTTGCCTCTCGGTTCAGTATACGCCTCCTAAGGATTCCGCAGAGGGTACACTGGCTTATGTCGACTCCTTTCTTTCTGGCGATGTCCATCATCTCCTCGTTGGTCTTGCCGTATTCGTCACTGAACCTGAAAATATGATATTCGATGCCAAGCCCGTCGCAGAACCTTTTCATGTCTTCCAGCTGGATTTCCCGGTAGTTCTTCACTCCCTCGTCGACGCCGATTGCAAACATCCTCTGCTTCTGCTTCCTGGCTATCTGGCTTACCACATAAGCGACAGCGAGAGAGTCCTTTCCACCTGAAAGAGCGAAACAGAGGACATCGTCCTTGCTGAAAAGCCTGTATTTCCGTATGGTCCTGTACACCTTTTTCTGGAAATACTCAGGGAAGCACTTTTCGCAGAGATGGCCCTGCTGGAGTTCAATCTCGCCTTTCCTGTTGCATAGTATGCACTTCATGTGACCACTTTCGCATTGCTACTAAAATAAGCTGATGTTTAGAAATTGAAACGGAGTTCATGCCCCTTCAGGACATTCACATCGCTCCTGCACCTCGGGCACTCAACATGATTCTCCTTTATGTGAGCATCGCCCTTCCAGTCGCATGAGAGGCAGTCAATCTTGGCTTTGACTGTGCTTATCTTTATCTTGACATCATTGAGTGGGCTGTTCTTGGTCAGGTAGTTGTACATCTCCATGAACTCCTTGGGGGTTCCCCTGAGCTCGCCGAGCGTGACCTTGGCTTTCCTGTAATTTCCCTCTTTGAGAGCCTCTATGAAACTGTCAACAGCCTTTTCTGACCTTATCTTGCTGAATTTCATAAATCGTAATTGCATACGAAATTTAAAAAAGGTTTGAGTCTGCAGAGGATTAATAAACTTTTGTCGCGTATAATAATTACTATATGACAGGCAACAACGGGCATGAAAAAGAAATGGAAATTCTCGGACTGATTCCCGGAGAAAGCTCCTGGGAGCAGATTATATATCAGGTTGTCGCAATGAACGAGCTCGACCCCTGGAATATTGACATAACAAAGCTCTCGACTGGCTTTTCCGATCACATATCATCACTCGATGAACTGGATTTCCGTGTGCCTGCAAAGTGGGTGATAATCGCGGCAGTCCTCCTGAGGATGAAGTCTGATTACATAAAGATAATGAAGATGGACAGGGACCCGGAGCCTGAGGGATTCATAGACATGGAAGAGCTTGATGACGAGGAGATAGAGTCAATAGGCAATGAGATAGATGAAAATGATGTCGACCCGATAGCTGTAAGCTCAAAAAGGAAGCCCATAAGAAGGATAACACTGAATGAGCTCGTCGATTCACTCCGCAGGGTCCTTGCAACTGAGAAAAGGCGTGACCTCAAGCTGAAAAAAGCCCGCGGAAAGATAAAAATAAGGACGGATGACATCGGTCTGAGAATAGAAAAGCTCTACGGAAGGATAACCATGATGATAAACAGCCTTAGCAGGGAGAAGAGCGTTAAGTTCTCAGACCTTGTTGAGAAATGGGAAAAGGAGAATGTCATAGACACATTCATGCCTCTTATACACCTTGACAACGATAACAAGGTTGAATGCACGCAGAAGGAGATGTTCGACGAGATATACATAAAGCGAAAGGAATCTCCTCAAATAAAAAATCCCGGGAGTAACAATTAAGTGATTGTTATGTCAGGCCAGTCGGATAATCACAAAGGTCTTCTGGAGGCAGCTCTCTTCATGTCAGCAGAGCCTTTGACAGTCGAGGGCCTCGGAAAGATTGCGGGTGTCAATTCACTCGGCTACGTAAAAGGTATGCTTCTTGAACTCAGGGACGAATATCAGCACAGGGGTATTCATCTCGCAGAAACTCCCCAAGGATGGTCGTTCCACGCAGACCACGCCCATATAGAGAAGGTGGCGGGCCTGACGCCATATGCAGACATAACAGAGGGCCAGAAAAGGACACTTGCGATTGTGGCATACAAGGAACCTGTGCAGCAGTCAGATGTGATAAGGATACAGGGCAACAAAAGCTATGCATACATAAAGACACTCATGTCAAAGGGACTCATACGGGCCGAGAGGCAGGGAAGAAGCAAGATGCTCAGCCTCACAACTGAATTCGAGCGCTATTTTGGCGGTGAGAAAGAAAAGATACGCGAAGACCTGATCAGGAAGATGAACAGCAAGCTTGACCAGAAAAACTATGAAGGTGATTCTGAGTCCGGAAAACTTAATATGAGCAGCGAAGACAATAATTGTTAATGGCGCGCATTACTTCACTGCTAACCTTGACGCTACTAATTGTATTGACTATGCCCAGTGTTGCAGCTGTTACAGGAAGTGTGCACGTGAATTTTCCGCTGAACAATTCATGGACCAATAAAACTGCTGAAAACTTCAGGTTCAACTTCAGCTTCTTGGACCCCGATTCAGGCTCAGCCGGTTGCTATCTGAGGGTCAATGGCGTTGAGAGGAACATGCAGTCAGCTAATAACATGACATGGGCATTAATCCAGTCAGCAGTCTTAAATGAAGGAAAAAACATATGGAACATAACTTGCGAGACTGATGACGATTTCGTGCAGACGGGAAACATGACGCTTTATGTTGACAGGGGAAAACCTCAGGTTTCGGTTCTGCCGGCGGAACTTGAGGAGGGAAATCCTCTCGAGTATGATGACTACAACCTTCTGAATGTCGTCACAGGGCTGTATGCCAACGACACGCTGTCTCCAAATACGACATGCAGGTTGTTCTTCAATGATTCGTCTGAGGCTAAGAATGTGGTGAATGTCGGTGGTGGTTGGTTCGTATTTGTAGGACTGGCCGAACTCGCAGCCGGCATTTGGCACGACTCGGCTGTGATTGACAACGGGACCCTGAATCTCCTCTTCAGCCCCGCCTACGACGGTAAGTACAAATGGTGGGTCAACTGCACCGACCTCGCCGGAAACACGGACGGCTCAGCCGTCTCATCGCTGAATATGAAAACGCCGGATATGCTCAGCGTCATCAGCCCCGAGGAAATGTCATATGACAGTCCTAATGATATAGCTGTAGAATACTACATATTCTTCGATGTTGGAAACCTCAAAGTGACGTCCTATCTGCTCGATGGAAAGGAAGACGAAGACATTAACATAGACACATTAGATCCCCCATACAGCGCACTGCATGAGAGATATGAAGTGTCCGGCACATTCGACGCCGGCGGTCCAGGATTCCACAACATAACCATAATCGCATTCGACATATCATTGGGCATACAGAACACGACATTATTATTCACTGTCGATGGTCCTGATATTGACAGCATAACGATAGAATCTCCGGGGAATGTTATATCCTCTACAAGCACAACTGTGAAAGTGGTACTACTTGACGATGCGAATGGATGCAACATCTCTCTGGATGACAATGAAAACGTGACCATGCATGAGACATCAGGAACTGAGTGGACGTATTATGCTACAGGCCTTTCAGAAGGCGAGCATGACATCGTCGTATGGTGCTATCCGGAAACAGGAAGTCCGCTGTATGCAGAAAAGACATTCTTCTCGTATTCAGGGGATTATGGCATTTCGATTTCATACCCTGAAAACAAGACATACTGGGAGACGGATTTGATTAATCTTTCGGTTACAGCAACAAGGGATTCAGAATACTGCACAGCAACTCTGGACAGTGGAATCGCACTGTTGATGAAACATATCACTGACAAGAAATGGTACCAGTTGTTTTCTGAGTTGGATAATGGGCATCATTCTATTAAGGTGTCATGTCAGGATATGTCAGAAAACACAGTTGACAAAACTGTTCATTTCAGCTCTTATGATTATGAATGCATCGACAACCAGACTGGTATGTGCGCCCAGGCACAGTGGTGCTCCGGAAATAACTGTGTAGCGCTGACATGTTCAGGATGCTCGCATGCATCAGACCATAAATGCATTCCGTACGAATGCTGCGAAAACGATGAATGCCTCAATAATCAGGAATGTGCTGACAATATCTGCAAAGACATTGAATGCGACTGCGGCGTGATTGAAGAGCACGAATGCGTTGAATATGAGTGCTGCTCAAACTTCGACTGCGGAAGCAATGAGATATGCAACACAGGAACGAATACATGCATCGCCAAGGGACTTAAGATACTTTCACCGGACAGCATAACATCCGGTCAGCAGTTCACAGTCACAGTGCTTGACCACAACATGGACCCTGTGCCAGGTGCCAAGGTCAAGATTGAATACCCGTCAGGAAAGCTCGACAGCCTTACAACGAACAGCCAGGGCTCAGCGACATTCGTTGCAGCTGAAACAGGAAGCGTATCAATAAGCGCTGACATGCCGGGATATGAAAAAGTGACATCTTACATAGATGTGGAGGCAGGAGTTGACCTGTCTTACATATTCGCTATTATCCTTTTCATAATCATGGGAGGCGGAGGATTCTTCTACTGGAAAAACCTCCCGCCACTCAAGCTATCAAAGCATGTTAACGGACAGAATATCACACTCAAAGTAAAGAATAGGACAGGGGAATACATAGAGAATGTTCTTGTCTCTGACTCTGTTCCGACAGGCTCTTACATATCGGGCGGTCTTACCCCAAATATGGAGGTATTCGGTCCTGAGACGCATCTTACATGGTTTGCCGCTCTCAATCCCGGTGAAGAGATAATGATAAGCTATCAGTCACGATTGTCAACAGACGGCTTCATAACAAGGGTAGGGGATGATGAATACAGCAGCGAAGTCGGGTTCATGAACGTGTTCAGCGACCTGTTCTCAAAACTCAGAAAATCCAAGCCACCCAGTGAGCTGTATCAATGATATATTTGCAGTATGCATAGTGTAAATATGAAAAAGGAAAGAAAGTACGACACAAGTGATGACTTTTCAATACTTCTGGGTACAAGGAACGTGAGCGCAGCCCGGGAGAAGGAAAAGAAAGAGTATCCAAAGCCTGTAAAAAACGAGGATATGGAGGAAGACTTCTCAAAACTGAAGATGAAGGATATACTCAAGAAGAAAGACGAGATAGAGATGTTTCTTTCCTCAATAGAGGATGCGCACAAGAACTCAAGGTTCCCTGAGTACACATACGACCGCATGAAGAAGAAATGCGCAAATGACATAAAGAAGCTCAATATTGAGATAAAGGAAAGGGGCTACAGTTCTGTAAGAAAGGAAAAGGAGAAAGTCGGGAAGTGCATAAAGAACATCAAGGACAGCATAAATCATGCAAAGAAAAAGGATGAGAAAATCATAAACACTGAATATGAGCAGGATAAACCGGATGACAGGAAAATGCTGGAGGACATGTCCGCAAAAATCAACCTGATATCAAAAAATCTCGATTCCACTGCAAGAAAAATCAAGAGGGGTTCAGAAAAGTCAAAAACATCGGACGACAGTGATATAACAGAAAGTGTGAGGAAACTGAGAAAAGAAATAGAACACATCAAGTCCAGCCTTTCGGAGTATGTGAAAAAAAGCGAAATCGAAAAGGTAATGATAAAACCGCCATTCGGCATCTACGGCGCATCTGAGCCCAAGACTGCCACAGGAAACGATGTATTCATAGAGGATCTCTCAAAGCACAGGGGAAAGGATGTAACCATCAGGTGCGACCTTAGCCTTTTCAGGAAGATTGAAAAGGATGATGGGAAGGTTTACTGGTACAGTATATCAGACCAGACAGGCAGCGGCATACTCACGAGCTATCAGGAAATAAAGCCGGGAAAAGTCAGGGTTATAGGCGAGGTCAGAACAACAGCAACAGGCTCATTCTATCTGATGTTTAAATCGCTTGCATGAAGATGCTTTTATTTCATGCAAACCATAATTTAAGCAGTATGTCAGGTTTGAAGTCCTTCGATTTTAGGTTCATAGTAAAAGAGCTCAGAAGTTCTCTTCTTGGAGGTAAGTTCAGAAAGGTCTACCAGTACGGCTCTGGTGAAAAGAAGCTCCTCTTTGATGTTTACCTCTCGACCAAAGGCAGCTTCTGGCTGTACTCAGACTCCGAGAACATGTTCCTTGCGCAGCGCAAGCCGCAGGCACCGGAGACACCCCCCAACTTCTGCATGTTCCTTAGGAAGCATCTCATAGGAGCGACGATAAAGGACATACGCCAGCACGGGTTCGACAGGATAATAGAAATCGAGACAGACTCCAACATCCTGATATTCGAGTTCATACCGCCGGGAAATGTCATACTATGCGACAAGTTCCTCAATGTCATAATGCCTCTTCAGTTCCAGAAATGGAAAGACAGGGAAATAAGGCCAAAGCAGATGTACAGATATCCCCCGGAGAACGCCAATCCGTACAGCATGTCAATGGATAATTTCAGGAAAACTCTCTCAGTATCGAACGACAAGACAGTTGTTGTGATGGCAAAACTCGGTTTTGGCTCGGTATATGCCAATGAAATATGTTCAGTTGCAGGCGTAAGCCCTGATAAGGTTTCTTCATCGCTTTCTGATGAGGATATTACGGGGCTGTATGCGTCACTGAGAGAGCTTGGGGAAAGGGCACTCCAGCCTGTGACTTATGAGGATGGCTCGGTTTTCCCGTTCCCTCTCGCCACAAAGAGCGAGGGCATAAAGGGGAAGTGGTCCAGCCTCTCAGCACCACTGGATGAGCTTTTCGCTGAAAAGATTGTTGAAGAGGTAAAAGTAAATCAGAACAAGGCTGCTGATGAAAAGAAGGAAAAGATAGAACGGATAATAGACATGCAGAAGAAGTCTGTTGAAAAGATGAAGGAGAAACGCTCTGGTGAGAAGGACAAGGCTGATGTCATATACAGGTTCTACGGGCTCGTGGAGGACATAATCAACGGCATAAGGATGGCCAAGGACAGCGGCATCAGCTGGGAAGAGATAAAGAGAAGGGTCCAGAGCGAGCAGACACCGGAAGCTGAATCCATAATAGAGATAAGGGAGCATGACGGGACCGTAGTTGTCGAGCTCGGCGGGAAGGAAATCGAGCTTGACTTCACATTGTCCGTGGAGGAGAATGCCGCGAAATACTACGAAGGCTCCAAGGATGCAAAGAGGCGCGCTGAAGGGGCTGAATCGGCAATGGCTGAAAGGAAAACAGAGCTTCAGATGATAGCTGAAATGCCTGAATACGCAGCACCTCCTTCAAAGGAGAAGAAGCCCAGGAAAAAAAGCGGGAAATGGTACGAGAAGTTCAGGTGGTTCATATCATCGAATAAATTCCTGATAGTCGCAGGGAAGGATGCATCAACCAACGAGACCCTTGTAAAGAAGAAGTTGGATGACACGGACTGGGTATTCCACAGTGATGTCTCTGGTTCGGCATTCGTGGCCATAAAGACCAAGTCGCCGAAGGGTACTAGGTTCTCCGGGCTGAAGGAAGGTGAAAGCCTTCCGCCTGAAGTCATGAAGGAGGCTTCGGAGATATCAGCTGCTTATTCAAAGGCGTGGAGCAAGGGCCTTGGTTCTGTGGATGTGTTCGCAGTGAGGCCGAGCCAGATCTCGAAAAATCCTCCCAGCGGGATGAATCTTCCCAAGGGCTCATTCATGGTTTATGGCAACCGTGAATGGTTCCGCGATGTTGAGATAAAGATTGCCATAGGCGTGCTTGTGGACAGGAACCAGCAGAGGGCTGAAGCATTATCAGGTCCTGTTATGGCTCTCCGCACATATGCAAAATATTTTGTCACAATAAAGCCTGGTGACATTCCATCGAACGAACTCGCAAAGAAAATAAAGGAAACACTTGTATATAAGGCATCCCCTGAAGAAAGGACGTATGTGGAGGCAATAAACACGGATGATTTTCAGAGGCTCATACCATCCGGTTCAGGCAGCCTTGTAGGTTAATACTTTACCATGAAAGAATAGAAATCTTCACTGCATTTCTCTTCCTTGACTTCTATGTCATCCACTTCAGCGCAGGCTGGCCCCTTCCTACAGAAATCGACAATCTCCAATACGGAAAACCTGCTTCCCTCGAAAACAGCCTCAACCTTACCGTCCTCCCTGTTTCGCACCCAGCCATTCACATTGAGTTCACGTGCCATGTCATGGACAGCTGACCTGAATCCCACTCCCTGCACCGAACCGCTTATGAGAAGATGAAATCTTACCTGCATAAAGAGTTCTTTTCGCAGCGCTTTTAAAAGCCGCCCGGCTCATTTTATTTTATGGATGACAAGGAGTCACTCTTCTGGGCAGACCAGATAGCAAAAGCTGTGAAAGAAAACGTCGATAAGAATCCTGTACTGAAGAAGATTGTGAAAGAAAGAGGCTACATAGTCTATGACGAGAAGACCCCCAGCGGAAAGATACACATAGGCTCAGGACGGGGATGGATAATACATGATGTGATAGCAAAGGCCATGCGCGATGCAGGGATGAATGCAAAGTTCGTGCTGAGTTCAGATGACATAGACCCGTACGACAAGCCCAACAAGGACATCCCGAAATCATTCGACAAATATCTCGGCATGCCTTTCATGGACATACCGAGCCCTGTCAAAGGCTATGATTCATTCGCAGAATACTACTTCAGGGACTGCACAGACAAGTTTGATGAATACGGAATAGTGGCAGAAGTTGAAAGCACAGGAAAACGATACAGGGACGGGGACTTCGATGCTTCCATAAAGAAGATACTCGACAACAACCACAAGATTCAGGAAATTTACAAACGCTTCTACGGAAAGCCTCTTGGCAGGCTGCCCTTCAATCCCCAGTGCGAAAAATGCGGAAAGATAGGGACAACCAATGCGTATGAATGGGACGCTGAAAGGGAAGTTGTCAAATACAGGTGCGAGCCTAATCTCGTGAAATGGGCTAAAGGATGCGGGCATGAAGGCGAGATATCCCCTTACAGGGGCGGAGGAAAACTCCCCTGGAAGGCTGAGTGGGCAGCCAAATGGCCAACTGTCGGAGTTGTCTGCGAGCTTGCAGGAAAGGACCACTTCACCAAAGGAGGAAGCCGGAGCATATCGATTGCAATAGCGGACGAGGTTCTTGACTTCCCCCCACCATATCCTTCCACCAGAAAGGAAACCGGAAAAGGATATGAATTCTTCACAGTTGGAGGAAAGAAGATGTCAACATCCAAAGGCATGGGTGTGGGTTTTTCAGAGATGACAAATTACCTCCCGGCAGATATGCTCCGTTACCTTCTCGTAAGGACAAGGCCCCATGCCAGGGTTGACTTCGACCCGTATGACGAGAATGACATTGTCCTGCTCTATGACAGGTACGACAGAACACAGAGGGTCTACCATAAGGCTGAAAAGTTGAATGAAAAGGACTACGAACAGGAAAAGAGGATTTACGAGTTCTCCGTAATCGGTAATATTGAAAAGAACCTTCCTCCGCAGATATCGCTAGCATTTGCATCATCCATAGTTCAGATAGCCCCTGAGATGAATGAATCGCTGAAAATACTGGAGAGGACAGGACACATATCAGGCAAACCAGGGAAAGAGTATATTTCATATTTAGGAAACAGGCTCGGTTTCGCAAAGCAGTGGATAGAGAATCTTGCTCCGGACAAATACAAGTTCGAGCTTCAGGAGAAATCAAAAGCAGAGCTCAATCCTGATGTGAGAAAGCTGGTAAAAACTGTATCCGTAAAGCTCAGGAAGAAGGAGTACAATGAAAAAGAGATGATTGATGTGCTGTTCAATACATGCAAAGAAAGTGGAATCAAACCAAAGGACTTCTTTCAGGCAATGTACAGCATACTCATAAACAAGGACTATGGCCCAAGGCTTGCGCCATTCATAATGAGCATAGGCCAGAAGAAGGTGGCTGACCTACTGGATGCCGCCTGATTTCTCTTTCAGCTTTTTCATGCGCATCTGGACGCCGAACTCCTTCTCCTTAATACCGTTGATTATCTGGTTCATCTGCTCGTTGGTTATCTCACGTCTGTAATACTGGTTCAGCGCCTCTTTTCTCTGGCGGCTGAACTCGTCAATCATCTTCTGGAGCTCCCCCTCGCTTTCCCTGTGGAAAATATCCTTAACCTTCCGGGATATGTAAGCGTATTTCAGTATGACTATGAAAGCTATGATTATAAGAACAAGAATCCAGCTGAACCTTATGCTGACTATGTTGTCTTCTTCTCCTACGCCAGCACCCTTCGCCGGGTCAGGCATGTCTATGATGACAGGGGAGAGCACAGCTGCAGTTATGCCTATTGCGAAATACGAGAAACCATCTGACTGCGCTTCGTAATACACATTTTCAGAATCCTCGGATACTATTCTTGTCGGAAGCTCTGTCCAATTCTCTCCGACGAGACGGAAGAGCGCCATCTCACTTGTGTTTATATGATTCCCGTCTATCCACGACTTCCTGACTTTGAATCCTATTCCCACATCGTCTATGTCATCATCCATAATGCCTGTTTTCTCTATCTCAACGTACTCATACACAGAATTTGCCAGCCCATCTTCTGAAGTCGGTGAACTGTCAATCTTCCCTATGCGAAGCTCCACCCTTTCTACATCATTATTCACTGAAAAATCAACAAATGTCACAGGTATATCCGCTTCAACTGGGATACCATCTTCTGAATAATTCTGAGTGTCAGACATCAGAGGTTTTTTCATATCAATCCTGACAGCCATGCCCGCGCTTATCCTATCTATGAGCACCTCTTCCATTCTGATATCTCTCCTTCTGGTTATTGCCGGATTTTCATATTGCTGGCCTATCGCTTCCCTGTAAGCGGAATAACTCTCATATTTCTTCCATTCATCCTCTTTGACCTGGCTCAGCACATTTCTCATGTATTCTATATAGTCAGGCGTCCTTGCCGCAATCACGCCTGTTATATTGTAGAGAGATGCATTAGCCTCCAAATCCGCTGATGTATTCGCATCTTCCGTGGCAACGACCTCTTCAGGTTCAGTAACAGGCGTTTCATTCTCTGTTATCGTTTCATCGCCGGTTTCTGTGTTCGCAGTCTCGCCGGGCGCAGTTATCACCAAAGTCAGGTTATTGTACCAGTCAGAAACATTACTTCCATCTGTTGCGTCAGTCAGGGGTGCACATTCTCCGCAGTCTTCAGGGCAGGTCTGACAGGATTCATCTGGGCTGCACATATTGTTTCCGCAGTATTCAGCAGACACATCCATAGAAATTATAATTCCCAGTATCCTCTCTGCTTCCATTATATGGAATTCATATATTCTGTAAAGCTCATATATGGTTTTGTCCCTGAATTCACTAGGTCGTTGATCAGAAGGAAGCTGTATGTACGTCATTATCATATCGGCATATTCTGTGTGATAATTATACAGACCTTCAAGCTCATCAATTGTCATGTTTGTGTAAGAAGCCGTCGTATCTTCTGCAGAAACATCATGAACGGCTGAAACCATAACCGAGACGGCTATCAGCAAGAATAGTGATAAACACAGTCTGTTTTCAGCCATAATAAAATATTACATTCGTATATAATTAGATTTGCTGGGGATGGAAGTTCCTGATTTCAACAAAAAGCTGCTTTCCGACAGGCGTCTGCCTCGCAACCCCGAAAAGCGTGCCGCTCCTGCCATTGAGATTCTCCTTCCCGACAGCTATCAGGGTGCCTGTCCCGTCGCTGAACCTGTGCCAGTGCTCGCCCCTTTCATTGGAGCTCACGAACTGAAGTGAGCCGTCTATTATCACATGATTCCCGGACCATCTGGCAGGATTGGAAATAACGTCACTGGCGGCTGCGAAAGGGAATTTTGTTCTCCCCCTTGACTGTATATTGTCTTCAGCATCCTTCTCATTCACAGGTGGTGACTCATGAGACAGTGATGCGGGTCTTGAGAACCTGATGTAATCTATGTACTTGTTGATGATTTCAATGTCTTCATGAAGGGAGTGCCTTCGGGTGTTTTTCCTTTTATCGATGTATTTTCCGAGCTCTGCATCATTCTCAATCCCGAGAACAAGCTCCCTTATTCTCTTTCCAGACCTTACCAGTTTGAAAACCATAGCGGTTCCTTTATGCCCCAGGAGGGATTTGAACCCCCGATCTTCGGCTGTCTTCTCTCACTGGTCCGTTTCACGAAACCTCGAACCTTCTAGCCTGAGACTAGAAGGCCGACGCCTTATCCAAACTAGGCTACTGGGGCAACCTTCTATGATTAATGCGGTTCTAAAATTTATATTTTGACCTGTTCGAATAGTTATTATGGCCAAAACAGATTTCAGCAGCATGGAAAAGAAATGGCAGAAGAAATGGAAAGAAGCCGAAATCTTCAGAACAGGGAAGAATCCTAAGAAAAAGAAATACTATGTACTGGAGATGTTTCCTTACCCGAGCGCAGCGGGACTCCACATGGGACACATAAGGAACTACTCAATGGGTGATGCAGTGGCACGCTACAAGAGGATGAACGGATTCAATGTCCTGTACCCCATGGGCTACGACGCATTCGGGCTTCCCGCGGAGAACGCTGCGATAAAGCACAAGACACATCCGAAGAAGTACACTGAAGATGCCATAGAAGGCATAAAGAAGAACCAGATGGCTCTCGGCCTGTCGTATGACTGGGAAAAGGAAATAGCGACATGCTACCCGGAATACTACAAATGGAACCAGTGGTTTTTCCTGAAGGCTCTTGAAAAAGGGCTCGTATACAAGAAAGAATCCCCTGTGAACTGGTGTCCTGACTGCAATACTGTCCTGGCAAACGAGCAGGTTGAAAATGGCCGCTGCTGGAGATGCGGCAGCGATGTGGAGGAAAAGAAGATAGAGCAGTGGTTCTTCAGGATAACTGATTACGCAGACGAACTCCTTGACGGCCTCAAGAAGCTGGAAGGATGGCCTGAGAAAATAAAGCTTATGCAGGAGAACTGGATAGGAAAAAGTCATGGGGTTGACATACACTTCAGGCTTGAGGGAACCGAAACAGTCCTTCCGACATTCACAACAAGATGCGATACAGTTTTCAGCGTTACTTTCATAGCAGTGGCTCCGGAGCACCCGATGATTGAGAAACTCGTAAAGGGAACGGGAAAAGAGAAGGAGGTTAGCGATTTCATAAAGAAGGTGAAGAAGGAGAGCATCATAGACAGGACCAATGAGGAGAAGGAAAAGGCAGGCGTGTTCACTGGCAAGTATGCGATAAATCCAGTGAACGGTGAAAGGGTTCCAATTTATGTTTCCAACTTCGCGCTGATGTACGGGAGCGGGATTGTGATGTGCGATGCACATGACAAGAGAGACTTCCGGTTCGCAAGAAAATACAACATACCCCTCAAGTTCGTGATAAGCGGCAATGGAAATCCCATAGACCCGAAGGACTTCGAGGACGCATTCACTGATGACGGAATACTTTTCAATTCAGGTAAGTTCAGTTCCATGAACAACAGGGAAGCACTTCCGAAGATGGCTGAATGGATTGAGAAAAACAAAATGGGCAAAAAAGTTGTCAACTACAAGATACGTGACTGGGGAATATCAAGGCAGAGATACTGGGGAACCCCTATACCGGTGGTTTACTGTGATAAATGCGGAATACAGCCTGTCAGGGAGAAAGACCTTCCTGTCATACTTCCGACAGACGTCAGGTTTACAGGAGAGGGAAACCCTCTGAAAGCTTCAGATAAATTCGTCAACTGCAAATGCCCGAAATGCAGCGGGAAGGCAAAAAGGGAAACAGACACGATGGACACGTTCGTGGACTCGTCATGGTACTTCCTGAGGTACTGCAACCCCAAATCCAGCAAAATGTTCGACGAAAAGGCAATCAGATACTGGATGCCCGTGGACCAGTACATAGGAGGAGCTGAGCACGCCGTCATGCACCTTCTTTATGCAAGATTCTTCACAAAGGTTCTGAGAGACCTTGGTCTCCTGAGTTTCGGGGAGCCATTCCTGAAACTGTTCAACCAGGGCATAGTGTACAGGAACGGTCACAAAATGAGCAAGTCATTCGGCAACGCTGTCACTCAGGAGGAAGTGTCAAAGAAATACGGCATAGATACAGCACGGATGTTCCTGCTTTTTGTTGCCAGTCCCGAGAGCCAGCTTGAATGGGACGACAATGGTATTCAGGGAACGCACAGATTCCTTTCAAGGCTGTTCAAGCTAGTGACAGAAAACATCAAGAACACAGAAGAGGGCCCTTACAAAGCAACTTCAGTGAGGGACAGGATACTGGAAGCAAAGACATCCCTCACAATAAGCAATGTGAGCAGGCAGATAGAGGATTTCCAGTTTAACCTTGCTCTGGGAACCATACTCGAATTCGTGAATTATCTATATTCATATACAAAGGGTGACATCAACAGGAAGCTGCTCAAGCACTCACTCAAATCCCTTGTGCAGCTGCTGTCTCCGTTCGGTCCGCATGCAGCAGAGGAGCTGTGGTCAAAGCTCGGGGAGAAGGGATTCGTCTCTTCATCAGAATGGCCTAAGGCAAAAAAGATAGACAAGAAAGCTCTTGCAATGGAAGCCATGATGACACAGCTCGGGTCCGACATAGACCATGTGATAAGGCTCGCGAATATGAAGCCGTCAAAAATAAGCATCATAATTTCACCGGAGTGGAAATACCTATTCGTTGAGAAGGTGAAAGAACACATGGAAAAGACACGCAACCCGGGTGAAATAATGAAAGTTTTGATGTCCGAAGGCAGGTTCAGGCCTTACGGTAAAGATGTCAGCAGGCTTGTTCCCATCTTTGTGAAGAATCCTGAAAGGATGCCTTCGGTTCTGCTTGGCCAGAAGACAGAGAAATCACTGATGAATGAAATGAAGCCGTCACTGGAAAGCGAATTCTCGTGCTCTGTTGTGATAGAAACTGCGGAGAATTCATTCTCCAATAAGGCTGTGCAGGCAATGCCCGGGAAGCCTGGGATAGAAGTGAGCTAGCGTTTTCTGAGTTTCATTGCTATGGCTCCCAGAAGGCTTTTCTTTCCGTCCCTTGTCATGCCAACTGTGCCTATGAGTATCAGCAGAAGTCCAAACCATTTCATTGCAGGCACGTATTCTTTCAGAAATATCGCGGCAAGTATTATCGGTGTGGCAACAGAGAGTGCTGAAACGAGAGGGACTACGAATGTTATCTCGTTTTTGTAGAGGGCTATCTGAAGATACACCAGACCGTATATTCCAAACAGTGCAGCAAAGAATGAGAAGGGGTTCATGAAGAATGTAATGAGAAATGCGATGTCCAGAGGTATGCCTGTTGTACCAATCCTAACAAAAAGCCCTGACAGCCCGAGCGCAATCCCTGCATTGAAAGCTGCCTGAAAATTCACACTGATATCAGCCACACTCCTATGAATATTATAATTATATGGAACCACCGGTTTCCTATTTTTTCACCAAATAAAATGTTTCCAAGTATAACGGGTATCAGCATGGACACTGCTATTATCGGCTGGACTATGTGGATTGGGCTGAGACGCATGGCGAAGAGGTACATCAGCGTTCCTGAGGCACCTATCAAAATCGATATTATCCATAGCCTGTTTGAGAAAATCCTCCTGAACCGGAATTTCCTTATTCTCCGCAGGCTGTATTTCTGCATGGTTGCTGATGTGCCAATCAGCAGAGAAGCGAAGATTGAAAGCAGTACGCCCAGCATAAGTCTATTATAGGGTTTTGGCCACTTATATTATTATGAATAAAATCGCGCTCATGCTTGTAGGAAGCATTATTGCATTAGGCATATTGCTGCAGCAGATGGTGGGGTTCGGTGAGGTTTGGGGTGTTCTCAGCGGACTTCATCCTGTATTCATACCTTTCATACTTTTTCTCCCGTTCAGCGTTATCATAGCGTACAGCTTCAGGTGGAAGATACTGCTTCAGAGTGTTGATGTGGATGTCAAGCACTCGGTGGTGTTCAAGTACGCACTGCTCGGCACAGTGTTCAACAATCTCACCCCAATGGTAAGGTTCGGTGGTGAGCCTGTGAAGGGATACATGCTTTCGAAGAAGATATCAGCGCCGAAAAGAAAGATATTCGCCAGCCTTGCGATGGATTCGCTTATAACGCTCATAAGCCTTATCGGCCTTGTTTACCTTTCAGCTGTAAGCCTCGCCATGCTCAGTATATTCGACTGGTTCACGCTATGGATGATACTTACAGTAGTGCTTGTTCCTCTGACCATAGGACTCTATACGCTTTATGACGAAAGGGCGCTCGTGTATGTAGCCTGGAAGATATCCGGGCTGCTGAAGAGGTTCAGGGTGAAGAGCGCCAAGGGACTTCCCCACGAGATGCTCAGATTCAGGGACAACATGAAGAGGTCTTTCAGGAGAAAAGAACTCATGGGAAAAAGCCTGCTCATAGCTGCATTCGAAAGATCAATCGAGGTCGTAACCATATACATAATTTTCAATGCGCTCGGCGTAAACATTGACATATACACATGCGCCGTGGTTCTGGGCGTCGGCATAATGGCCGGGAATGTGCCGCTGCTTCCTGGGGGAATTCTTGCATACGAGTCTTCCACCATATTGGTTCTCGGAATGCTGGGAGTTCCGTTCGCGCAGGCAGCCAGCGGAATCCTGCTCTGGAGATTTGCCAGCTACTGGGTCGTGACCATTGTGGGAATAACGGCATCATGGATATACGGCATAAAGTTCAGTTTCAAAAAGGAAAACACTTTTAAAGCAGGCGTTTCAAGATTAATCTCATGAACAAGGGTGACTGGATAAAGGTCCATACACTGGAAAAAGTCAAAGCAACTGACGAGGTATTCGGTGTAACACGGACTGATGATGCGAAGAAGTACGGGGTCTTCGACGAGAAGAAGAAATACGGCCCGACTCTCGTCATACTCGGTGCCGGTTTCATTCTTCCCGGAGTTGAGAAACACCTCATAGAAATGAAGGTGGGTGACAGGAAAGTATTCAATGTACTTCCAAAAGATGCCTTCGGTCCCAAGAGACGGGAGCTTCTGAAGGTGGTCCCGATGACAAAGTTTATTGAGAAGAATATATCTCCGTTTCCGGGTTTGCCAATACATGTTGACAACAGGCAGTGCAAGGTTCTTTCGGTCTCAGGCGGCAGGGTGACAGTGGACTACAACCACCCCCTGACAGGAAAAGAATTGCTCTACGATGTGGAAATAACAAGTGAAGTCAAGGATGTTTCAGAAAGGGTGCATGCACTCATGGACTACTACAGCGTAGAATGTTCTGTGTCAGTCACCGGGAAAAATGTGTCAATAACAACTGAGAAGAAGCTCAACAACTTCATTGAAAGGCTCGTCTCAGAGACTATCAAGAAGTGGTCCAAGGGAATAGAAGATGTTGAATTCAAGAACAAAGAACCCAAGAATAACGCAGTGCCAAAAAAGACTGTCAATAAAAGCAAGCCGAAATCCAGCTAAATGCTTAAATATCTAACTTCTATTTTATCATATACCAGTGTTTAGGTTAAGTTTAAAAATACTGAAATCTTAACCAATCGCATAGTTAAATGTTTAAGAAAAAGTTTGGAGGTATGTTCATATGACTGCAGAATCAATAATAAATTCAGCACTTGAGACAGAAGTTGCTCAAAACAATTTTCCATCATCAGCAGAGAGAATAAGCCACAGGGTGGACAGGGACGGAGAGATGGATGAAGAACTCAGAAGGATACTGGAATCCAGAAAGGCCGAGATAAAGGTTGTCGGTGTAGGCGGAGGAGGAGGCAACACGGTTTCCCGACTCATGCAGGTAGGCATCGTGGGGGCTGAGACAATAGCTGTTAACACAGATGCTCAGGACCTTCTTTACACTGATGCTGACAGGAAGATACTTATCGGAAAGGATATAACTGGAGGACTTGGTGCAGGCGCTGACCCGAGCGTGGGTGCTGAATCAGCCAAGGAGTCCAAGGAAGAAATCAAAAAAGCCCTTGAAGGCGCTGACATGGTTTTCATAAACTGCGGACTTGGGGGTGGTACAGGCACAGGAGCAAGCCCAATCGTAGCTGACATAGCAAAGAAGGTTGGCGCTCTTACAGTGGGTATCGTCACAATGCCTTTCGTGATGGAAGGACAGTCAAGGCTCAAGAACGCACAGGAAGGTCTTGAAAATCTTGAATCAGTTGTGGACACACTTATCGTAATACCTAATGACAAGCTTCTGGAGATTGTTCCTGATGTGAGCATTCTCACAGCTTTCAAGGTCGCTGATGAGATTCTCGTGAATGCTGTAAAGGGCATAGCAGAACTTATCACAAAGCCTGGTCTTGTCAACCTTGACTTCGCGGATGTCAGGGCAGTGATGAGCTCAGGCGGACTCGCCATGATAGGCATGGGAGAGTCAGACTCTGAAAGCAGGGCTGTTGAATCAGTGGAGAAATCACTTACAAACCCGCTTCTCGACGTAGCAATCGAAGGTGCTACAGGCGCACTCATCAACGTTTCAGGTGGTGAAGGCGTTACAATCAGGGAGTGCCAGGAGATAGTCGAGGCTGTGAACAACAAGATAAACCCGGACGCAAAGATAATCTGGGGAGCACAGATAGACAAGGCGCTTGGCGACAGCGTCAGGACGATGCTGATAGTCACTGGTGTCAAGTCTGCCCAGATATACGGTCCGGATAGGACATACTCGCAGCAGAAGCAAAAGGAAATTGAGAAGGTTCTGGGCATAGATTTCGTAAGCAAGTAGATGCCCCACCTGCTTATTTTTTAAATATAAACCTAGGATTAAATATATCAATCTAAGGTAACGTATAAATATGTCATTGAGCATAAAGACAAAGATACTTGAATGGAAGAGGATACTGCAGGTGGCAAAGAAGCCCGCCAAGGACGAATACCTCTCCTCCACAAGGATATGCGTGATAGGCATTACCATAATAGGCGTGATAGGATTCGCGGTTTTCCTTGGGTTTGCCTTTTTGGGATTGTAAAGGATTAAGATGATATACACATTGAGGACAACAAGCGGAAGAGAAGACATAGTAATGGATATGCTTAACAGCCGTGTCAATGCGGAAAAGCTTGACGTGAAGGCGATAATTCATCCATCAGAACTCAAGGGCTACATATTCCTTGAAGGCAGCACAGGTGACATACACAAGGCCCTGAGAGGTGTTATGCACACAAAAGGCCTTATTGAGAAGCCGGTAAAAATAGCTGACATACAGCACTTCATGAAGACTGAAGATGTGGAGATAAACGTGGAGATAGGCGACATAGTCGAAATAATGGGCGGCCCGTTCAAGGACGAGAAGGGAAAGATAAAGAGAGTGGACAAGGCCAAGAACGAGATTACGATAGAGCTTACGGAAGCCAGCATACCCATACCAGTCACGATTGCAACTGATTTCATAAAGGTAATAAAGAAAGGAGAAGGTGAACGATAATGGGAGATCAGATAGTAGACATTGTTATTGAAGGTGGAAAAGCCAGCGCTGCTCCTCCTCTCGGACCTGCACTGGGTCCCATGGGTGTCAATATACAGGAAGTTGTTGATTCCATCAATGAGAAGACCAGGGAACTTGCAGGAGTCAAGGTTCCGGTAAAGGTCATTATCAATCCTGCTACCAAAAAATTCAGGCTTGAAATCGGCACTCCGCCGGCATCTGCTCTTATACTTAAGGAACTCGGACTACAGAAGGGCTCAGGCACTTCTGGTACAGGCAGAATAGGCAACCTGACAATCATTCAGGCAAAGAAGATTTCAAAGGCGAAGTTCGGAACTGACGACGCAGAGCATGTGAACCAGATAAAGGGAACATGCAGAAGCATGGGAATAACAGTAGGAGAGGGAGAAGTCAGCGAAGAAGAGCTTAAGGCCGCTGAGGACGCACAGAAGGCTGCAATCGCACTCGAGGAATCCAAGGACGAAGAAAAGGATGCAGCCGCTGAAGGTGAATCCGAAGAGAAGCCTGAAGAGAAGAAAGAGGAATAGAGCCTCTTCATATCTTTCTTTAATTGCATTAGAGCTTATCGGTTTCACCGTAAGGTTTAAATTACTTACTACTGAATACTGAAATATGCACAAATGGGACAAGACCTTTTGGATGATGTTCGTTTTGCTAGAGACAGTGATAATAGCAGGCAACATATGGTTCTTCACTCCGGTGGGTGTTATAGTCGGCTTCGTGCTCATAGCAATAGCGCTCGCCAGGTTCGGAGACTACCTGTTACACAAGGAAAACAAGCACAGGATTAAGAAAAGCGAAGACTCTGTTGAGAAAATGAAGGGCTGGCTTAACAATCAGTACCAGCTCACGCAGGGCATAAAGGACCTTCATGATTACAGGTTCCATAAAATGGAAAAAAAGAAGATAATTCTTGATGAGAAGATAGACAGGAACTACAGGGACATTGCAGGAAAACTCATAGACCTTGAGAACAGACTTAATATGGTTTCAAGGGCTCTCATATCACAGAGAAATGCTGTAATACTACCGGATGTTATCGAAAAGCCCATTGAGAATGTCATCAGGCGTGAAAAAGACTTCTTCGAGGATGTCTGGAGAAAGATAACTGACATGACCGAAAAGAAGGGGTTCATCGAAACACTTTCAAGGGGTGTCAAGAACAAGGTTCTGGAAATAGGAAGCAATGGCATGAAAATCCGTTCCGAGATGACCAGCAAGGAAAGGTTCATTGAAAAGAAAGATTTCAGGTACTTCTGGGAGAAGCTTCAGGCCAAGGGCAAACTGGACCTTGCAAAGGATGTTAATGATCCGAATCTTCTGAGGCTCGGTTCTGTAATAATAGCAGTGCTTGCAAGGCTTCCTAATGTGGAACACGACCTTAAACCAAGGGTCCTGTATCTCATGAATGAGAACACACACAACATCGGAACGCTGAAAAGGCTCAGGAAAAAGATTTAAATATACCCAATATCATATTTAGTTAATTCCGTATACTACTTCGGTAGGAGGGATTGGAATGTCAATAAAGGACAATATCAAGGAAGCAAAGGAAAATTCAAAAGCCAGGAAGTTCGCTCAGACCTGGGATCTTATTTTAAGTCTTAAGGATATGGATCTTAAGAAGCCTGAGAACAGAATAAACGCCGAGTTGTACCTTCCTGAAGGACTTGGAAAACCACTCAAGACCGTTGTCCTCGGAGACTCTCTTTTCGCTGATGCCAAAAAGCATGCAGACCTTGCGCTGTCAAAGGATGACATACCGAAGATTGCGAAGGACAAGAAGAAGCTCAAGAAGCTTGCCAATGACTACGACTGGTGGTTTGGGGAAGCGACACTCATGCCTCTGATAGGTAAGGTGCTTGGCGCTACACTTGGCACAAGGGGAAAGATGCCGAAGCCTCTTCCTCCAAAGATAAACCTTGAAGGAATCCTCAAGAGGGCAAAGAACTCTGTGAAGATAAGGCTTGTCAGCACACCTGTGATACAGATACCTGTAGGCACAGAGACCATGCCTGACGAGAAGATTGAGAAAAACATAGAAGCAGCGATAAGCTTCATTGAGGAGAAGCTCCCGAAAGGAAAGAACAACATCAGGAATGTTTCCATAAAACTTACAATGGGGAAGCCTGTCAGGATAAATGTGTGATGATTATGGTATCAGTCAAAAAGAAGTCAACTCTCAAAAACCTTTCAGAGCAGATTGAAAAGTATCCAGTAGTTGGCATAATTGATATGCACAAGCTTCCGTCAAAGCAGCTTTTCCTGATAAAGCAGCAACTCAAAGGGAAAGCCGTAATCAGGATGGTAAAGAAGAACGTCATAAAGCTCGCACTTGAGAAGTCCAAAAAGGAAAACCTTTCAAAGCTTGCGGATGAGATACAGAACCAGCCTGCAATGCTCTTCAGTGAAGACAATCCATTCGAGCTTGCACAGGTGATAGCGTCATCCAAGATAAAGGCTTGTGCAAAGGCCGGTGATATTGCACCGGAAGACATCATAGTTCCGGAAGGACCGACAAACCTTCCTCCAGGCCCTGCCATAGGCGACCTCCAGAGGGCAAAGATACAGGCAGGTGTTGAAGGGGACAAAATAGTGGTCAAGAAAGCATCCAGGATTGCAAAGAAGGGTGATGAGATAACAGCATCCCTGGCAGATCTCATGGGAAAGCTCGGAATAGAGCCCATGGAAATATCGCTCAACCTTCTCGCGGTCTGGGATGAAGGTATGGTATTCAACAAGGACATACTGTTCGTACCACAGGAGCATTATGTTGGGCAGATACAGTCCGGCTATGCATCCGCATTCAACCTTGCGATAAGCATAGGCTTCGTGACACCTGAGACAGTTCCGCTGCTGCTTGTCAAGGCTCACAGGGAAGCACTTGCACTCGCAACTGAGGCAGGGATACTGACATCCGAGACAGTCGGTCCTGTACTTGCAAAGGCAAATGCAGAAGCAGGTGCACTCAAGGCTCTTGTAAAAGACGCCCCGGCTGCGGAAGCTCCGAAGGAAGAAAAACCTGCTGAAGAACCCGGAGCTGAGCATCCTGCGGAGAACGCAGGAGAAGCACCTAAAGAAGAGGAGAAAAAGGATTAATAGTTGAAAGAAGTAGAAATACTTTTTCATTTAAACACGGAGGAAAAATTATGGAATTGGTATACGCGGCATTACTGCTTCACTCGGCCAAGAAACCGGTAGACGAAGCTGGAGTTAAGAAGATTGTCGACGCTGCAGGCATAAAAGCTGACGAGGCCCAGATAAAGGCACTTGTAGGCAGCCTGAAGGACGTCAACATAGAAGAGGCAATCAAGAACGCAGCTGTAGCAGCGGCTCCGGCAGCAGCACCATCTGCAGCAGCGCCTGCTGAAGAAAAGAAGGACGAGCCAAGCGAAGAAGAGCAGGAAGCAAAGGCAGAAGAGGCAGCCGGCGGACTTTCAAGTCTGTTCGGATAAATCCCTTAATCCATTATTTTCATCTGCAGGCAGACTTAGTTGTTACACTGCCTGTGAATTTAATCTTTATTCTAGAGCCAGGTTGCCAGTTAGACCTGTGAAACACACCATACTTAAGAATTAAAAAGTTACTGCCATATCTTGTTATGGTTACAGAAGGGACAAAACCAAAGCCCAGAAACATAGATTCCAAAAGGGATGCGCCTTTTCTTCATGCAGGACGATACGGCACAGATGACATGATAAACATATGGGGACCTGAAAAGACATTCGAATACAGCCTGATGGCTCAGAAAGAAGCTGTAAAAACAATGAGTGACCTTTATCCTGATATAGTGCCACCCGAGCATGCTATGGAAATATACAATGCAGCAAATTTGAGTGTCATTGACCCCGACAGGATAAGGGAAATCGAAGACCAGACAGGACACGATGTCATAGCAATAAACAGGTCTCTTGCTGAAAAGATGAGTCCAGAAGCTGCTGCTCACATAAACAAGGGGAGGACAAGTGCTGACACCACTGAAACCGCAAAGGCGCTTCAGATAAAAAATTCACTGGAAGTAGTAGCGGATTCAATTGAAAATCTTAGAGACATAGTGATAGAAAAGGCTATTGCGTGGTCAGATGTACCACATATGGATACAAGCCACTGGCTGGATGCCCTGCCGACTGTTGCAGGAAGACCGCTGGCATTCAACGCCGAAATGCTCCAGTCAGACCTTGATTTCTTGGCATTCGTTTATGCCAATTCAATAAAGGGAAAATGGGCAGATGCTACCGGAAATCATCATTCATCGAGCGCGCTTGGGATTGACGGACTAAAGCTTCAGAAGGAATACTGCAGGAGACTGGGACTGGGAAACATGGACGCCAATGCCCAGATACCCGGAAAGGAATATCTCACGGATGTTATATATGCGATGGCGAGAACCGCTGAAACAATGAACAATCTCGCATTCTACATGGCATGGGGAAAGGGAAGTGATGCTGCAATTTTCAGGGACGGAAACCCGAAAAAGAGGAAAGGCTCTTCAGCAATGCCGCAAAAGGATGCAGCCGGCGGAAATCCCACAGCAGAAGAGCAGGTTGAGTCATTTGCAAACCTCATGCGCGGCAATCTCGTAACATCTTTATCATCCAACAAGTTCAGGTATGCAAGGGACCTTTCAGGATCCGCATCTGACAGGGACATATACAATTCCACTTTCAAGTTCGGAGACCACTCAATAAGAAGGCTTGCTGATGCAGCATACTGGCTTGACCTGAATGAAGGAAGGTCAGTTGAACGAGTAAAAAGGTCTTTTGGCACCACGACTTCACAGCGTCTTATGACATACCTTACGGATAGAAATATGACAAACAGTCCCATGACAAGGGAAGATGCACACAATCTAATGGGAAGGCTTGCAACAGAAGCTTACAATGAAGGTGTAGAATTCCTCGACAAGCTCTACAAAAGCGAAGAAGTTATGGACAGGTTTGGTAAAGAAGAACTGAGAGGCATAGTAGACCCGATGACATACATCGGGCAGAGCAAAGAGATAATACAGGCAATACGAAACAATTATCACGGAAAAAGAACACTCTATAAGTAAATCTAATTCTATTTTAAACCGGGAACCGCGAATATATAACTATGAACGCAAAAGAGCAACTGAAGCGCGATTTTGGTAAGAATCCAGACAAATATTACAAGGTGAAGCTTTTCACTGAAAATGGATTCGAGCGCAGGAAGTGTCCCAAATGCGGCTCATACTTCTGGACCATGGATTCATCGAGAAAGCACTGCCCGAATCCTCCATGCGAGGAGTACAGTTTCATCGGAAAAAGCCCCATAAGGTCGATGGATTACATAGAGACATGGAGGACAATCGAGAAGTTCTTCGTAAAGAATGGTCATGAATCGATACCATCCTATCCTGTGGTGTGCCGCTGGTTCCCCGGCCTGTTCTTCACTGTGGCTAGCATCGTTGCATTCCAGCGTTCTGTGGCCGGGAAGACTGTCTTCGAGATGCCGGCTGAAAAGATAATCATCCCGCAGGTCTGCCTCAGGTTCTCTGATATCGAGAACGTGGGTGTGACCGGAAGGCACATGACCAATTTCACAATGATAGGCCAGCATTCGATATACGAAAAAGTCAACGGGAAGCAAAAGGGATACTGGAAAGACGAATGCATAGACCTCGACTACAGGATGCTTACGGAAGCGCTCGGCGTGAAGCCCAAAGACATCTCGTTCATGGAGGACGTATGGACAGGACCCAATGCATTCGGATATTCCCTCGAGTATTTCACAGGGGGACTTGAGCTTGGAAATGCTGTTTTCACTGAATTCGTCGGAACGCCTGACAACTACAAGCCCATGGGATATCGCGTGATAGACATGGGAGCAGGGCTTGAAAGATTCACGTGGCTCAGCCAGGGAACCCCGACTGCTTACGATGCGGTTTATGGGCCTGTCATGAAAGACATCAAGAGGAGAGGGGACTTCGATGAAAATCTGTTCAACCGATACGCTGCAATAGCAGGAGGCCTGAATATAGATGAAATAGGTGACATCGGAAAGCTCAGGCAGAACATAGCAAAACAGCTGAAAGTCGATGTCAGCGAGCTGAACAATAACGTGGAACCGCTTCAGGCACTTTATGCAATAGCTGACCATACAAAGACTCTTCTTTATGCCATCAACGATGGAGGCCTTCTCAGCAATGTGGGAGGCGGCTACAACCTGAGGATAATTTTCAGAAGGGCATTAAGCTTCATAGAGAAGTACAATCTGGACATAGAGCTATTCGATGTATGCAAAATGCATGCCAGATATCTGAAGCCTCTCAATCCCGAACTCCTGAAATCCCTTCCTGAGATAGAAAAAATACTTGATGTTGAGAAGAAAAGGTATGAGACAACACTTATGAAAAGCGCGGGTGTCGTGAAAGACCTGCTCAGTAAAAGCCCGAAAATAGGCACGGAAAGGCTCGTGCAGATGTATGAATCCCAGGGAATAACACCGGAGCTTATCGAAAACGTGGCTGACAAAGAAGGCCTGAAAGCTGAGATACCGAAAGACTTTTACCACAATCTCTCGGAAAGGCATATGAAAGAGTCAACTGTCAAGGAAAAGAAGAAGTCAATTGATACGAGCAATGTGACGAATACCGAACTTATGTTTTATGACCATGAAAAGGACAGCATCTTCAAGGCAAAGCTGCTGAAGAAGGTGAAAGCTCCGGAAGGGCAGTGGATGATACTTGACAGGACACTTTTCTATCCTGAAGGCGGGGGACAGGACTACGACCTCGGGAAAATAAACGGAAACGAGGTTGTTGAAGTCCAGAAATTCGGCAATGTCGTGGCTCACAGGGTCAAGGGTGACGCTGTACTGGGGTCAACTGTGACGGGCGAGGTGGACATGAAAAGAAGGCTGCAGCACGCGCAACATCACACAGCAGTACATCTTGTCAACGGAGCTGCACGGAAACTGCTGGGTGAGCACGTCTGGCAGGCAGGTGCAGGGAAATCGCTTGAAAAGGCCCATCTGGACATAACGCATTACGAAGCACTTACACTGGACGAAATCACTGAAATTGAGAAGCTTGCAAATGACATAATAATGAAGAAGGTGCCCATTTCAAGGAAATTCATGGCACGCCCGGAAGCCGAGAAACTCTACGGAATGAGGATATATCAGGGAGGAGCGACGCCTGACAGGATGATAAGGATAGTGAACACACCGGACTGGGATACAGAAGCATGCGCAGGAACCCATCTTTCCAACACAGGCGATGCTGTCAGGATTGCGATAACTTCGTCAGAGAGAATCCAGGACGGGGTTGTAAGGCTCACCATGGTAGCAGGAGATGCAGCCCGGAGATATCTGAAGAATGTAAAAGCAGAAGCTTCCGGTATCATGAAAACGCTTGAAAAGACCGGATTCATCAAATTCTCAAAGCTCTCGGAAGATGAATTCATCCGGCTGTCTGACATGAGAAAGTCTGCGAGTGAATTCTCTGTTGGCATTGACATGCTTGCAAAAACAGCTGAGAAATTCACAAAAGACTTGTCATCAGTAAAGATAAAACCGATGACATTCAATGATATCAGCTCTGCTCTCTCATATGTGTTTGAGAACTGGAAATCCGCTAGAAAAATAATAGAAGACTCGCTAGTCAGGAGCGCCGGGAATGTGTCCCAGAGCCTGCTGAAGGACGCTTCAGATGGACTGCTTGTAACAGTTGTCGAAGGTGACAGGAAGTATATGATTAAGGCAGCTTCAGCCATGCTGGAAAAGAACTCCAAGCTGACGATTGTACTGGCAAATGAAGAGAATGACATTGTTATAATGAGCAAAGTGAGGGATGCAGGGCAGGTCCTCGAGAAGGTGTGTGCAAAGTGCGGCGGCAAGGGAGGCGGCCGCGGACAGATGGCACAGGGAAAGATAGATGACATTAAGGCTTTCAGGAAAGTGAGAGAATCACTTTAGATGTTCCTCAGAAGGCATTCCTTTGGCTGGACGTATGTGTTCTTGCAGAATACATCGAACAGCTCGGACTCGCTGACATTATTCAGGGGGATTACGTCTCCTGTAGGAACAATCATCTGGTCAACTGTCTGGTTTGACTGCGAGACCTCGACTATCTGGAGAACTATGAGGTCGCCGAACCTTGCAGCGAAATTCTCATAGGTAATTGATTTGTCAACTGCCCCCGGACCAGTCATATAAAGATACTCTATCAGCACGCGCCCGGTTCTGAGTATGCTAACCTTTTCCTGACCGGTGAGGAGCTCCCTGTAGACTGTTTCTATCTTTGCTCCCTTACCCGGGCTGACATCTATGTTATATTGTAATGCCATGCCTATAGCCCATGTTATCATCATGACGCCAACGAATATTGAGAATACAAACTGCTTATTCACTTTCATGGGTTTATTTTGCTCCTCATTTTTAAATAACTTATCACCTGCTGGGCAGTCATATCAGGCTTTGTCAGCTTCACAAGCTTCACCTGAAGACCGAGAGCCTCCAGCTCAGGTGGCTGGACAATATCCACAATCGCGTTCATGTAAATGTCCAGTGTCCTTGAGACAGTCCATTTATGGAGCTTTGACCGTCTGGCTATCTCAGACACTGTTATGAAGCCTTCACTGTCATCGGATGATGGTTTCAGGGCCTTGAATATCTTTATGATATTCACGCTTGTGTTCTTGTAGGCCTTCTTAACAGTCATGAATATCTTTCGCCTTCACTCGTTAAAAATAAGATAGCCCTGGGCGGATTCGAACCGCCGTCGCCGGTTTTCTCCGCTCTCATCACCCGAAGGCTCAAATCTTCAGAGCAAGCTCCAAAGACCGGTATCCTTGGCCACTAGACGACAGGGCTGTTGATAAATAGTTCGGTTGCTGCCTAAAAAACCTATGAAGTGAAGAACCCGTGTTGTTGTTCCCTTTTCTCTGGATTCATCGCTTCCCTGAGCATTCTCGTTCCTTTCCGGGTTATCACGTAGCACCTTTCTCCCATTGGTTCAACAGTCTTCACGCAGTCCATGGACTGAAGCTTCTGAAGTGTTGGAACAACACCATCGTCACCGCCCATGCTGGAACTTATCTCCCCTGTCTTGGCGAGAAGATTTTTGCTCAGTATATCAAGCACCTTTATTTCTGTATCGCTTAGCATAGAATCACCTGAAAACCAGCTGCTCCCTGACATTTTTCATTGTTTCCTTTCCTGCAAGATATTCAACAATCTTGAGGGCGAAATCCATGGAAGTTCCGGGACCCTGCGATGTTATCACGTTTCCGTCCAGAAGCACCTTTTCGTTCCTCGGCTTCGGTATGTACTTCTCAAGTCCGGGATAGACAGTTGCCTTGACATTCGAAAGTATTCCCGCTTCAGCAAGGCATGTAGGCGCACCGCATATTGCAGAAACAAGCTTTCCGTCCCTGTGATAATCGCCTATTATCTTCATGACCTTGTTGGATCTTGAGAGATTTGTATAGCCCGGTGACCCGCCGACAAGTACCAGACCATCATAATCCTTCTCTACTATGCTGTCAAGCTTGGTGTCAGCTATAATCTTTACTCCGCGGCTTCCCAGAACTATGGTTCCGGGTATCCCCGCTGTTGTAACCTTTATGCCTGCCCTTCTCAGCACATCAACGACTGTCATCGCTTCTATCTCTTCGAATCCCTCTGCAAGGGGTACCAGAACATTCATTTTATCACCTTATAGCCTATGATTTATAAATCACATCCATTGAGAGTTAAAAGCAATAATATAAATGTACGTTTCCAATAATCCAGATAAGCTGAATAAGCTTTTAAAAGCAAGAACATGAACATATTAAGAGGTTGAATAAAATGCCAGTAGTAGGACTTAATTACAAAACAATAGAGGCAAGAAAAGAAGGTGGAGTAGGAAACAAGGAAGTCAAGGTAAACAGCACGCCTATGATAAAGGATGTCAAAGAAGTGGATGTTCCTACGCTTTCATCGAAGAAAGCGCTTTCAATAGACTTCGAATTCCTTACACGGTATGATCCGGCTTTCGCAACAATAAGGATAGACGGAACGCTGATGTACGTCACCGATAAAAGCAAGGCTGTGTTGGACGAATTCAAGAAAAGCAAGAAACTCCCGGAAGCAAACTCAATAGAGGTACTCAACTACCTTTTCAGAAACTGTCTTCTCAAGGCGTCAATACTTGCGGATGACCTTCAGCTCCCGCCACCGATGCCAATGCCCAAGATAACGCCGAAGAAATGATTCGGTCTTTTCTTTTATTTTTAATAGCTTTGGCTATACAAGCCCCAGACCTATAGCAATGAATGCCAGTATCGCCAATACAGCTACAACAAGCATTCCTATGGTTTTCAGCGCGCCCACGAAGAGCTTGAAAACAAAGAAGCCCACAAGTCCGAGAACAACGAAAAAGAGCACTATGCCCAGAGTTCCTCCGGTAGATGAAACACCCATCATTGACGCCAGAAGGTCTCCGAAAAGGCCAAAAATGCTCAGAACAGTACCTATGGTATTGTCAATAACCAGAATAACCATGTCAAGTACGATTCCAATAGGCGAGGCTGCCATCTTTATTCTTGCATTTCATGATTAAAAAATCAGATGAAGCTTCCGAGTGTTGACTGCTTCTTTTTTTCAGCAGCTTCACCAATCTTCCCGATTGTGCTTTTTATCCTTTCAGGAGAGAAGTCGTGCCCTATAAGTATATCAGTAACCTTGTCATAGTCAGCATGCCGCTTCTCTATGGACACTTCAGCAGAAGGCGGATTCATAAAAAAATCGTATATTTTTCCGGGTGCTGTGTCGAATGTCCAATCGATATGCTCCATCACCTTATCAAAGCTTCCTTTCTCCTTCACCAGTTCTATGGCCTTCTTCGGGCCAATGCCCTTTATGCCGCCAGGATTATAATCAGTTCCTATAAGTATTCCCGCTGTCACCAGCTGCTCCCGTGTTATTGAAAGCTGTGAGAGGACATTTCCAAGTTCTATCATCTCAGGGCTGACCTTGACATAAGACTCCTTTCCCGGAAGTTTCCTCTTTCCGCTGACAGCAAGGTTTCTCACAAGCCTTTCAGCACCGAAAAGAAGCGAATCCCAGTCCTGGGAGCCGCATGCATAGACACTGCCGTTCCTGTTCATGAAAGATGCCTGGGCCTCACCCTCGCTTGGAGCCCGTACCCACTGAACGCCCATTGTATCCAGAAGCCTTTTGGCCTCGTCGAGCATTCCATCTGTGACCTTTGACGTCTGCTGTGCATAGAGCCTTATCTTCTCCTGGTCGCCCTTTTCAATCGCCTCTTCCAGCTTCTCCTGCGCAGCTTCTTTTATCTTCCTGCGCTCTTCCTGCGTACCCTTCTTGAAAAGAGGCGGCTCCCCGTCAAAGATGAACACTGGTGTTATGTTGTTCTCAATCATCCTTGAGGTCCTGTAGAATATGCCTGAAAGGTGTGACGTCACGTTTCCATGGGAATCCTTGAGCGGCTCGCCTGTAAAACGGTCACGTATGATTGACAGGAACTGGTATATTATATTCAGCGCGTCTATTGCTATCACTTTTCCACTAAGTGACTCCATGGAGATTTCCTGATGCGTGACAATGTCACGAAGATTTACACCCATACATTCTGAGAGATTTCATGAAATAAAAATCATAATGATTTCAGAACCATTAATTTAATGTACATTTCAGCACTGCTTATGTTTCTTTTTGCTCCCCTGAAATCACCGGCATTTATGCATATCTTGGTCTTCTCTATCCGCAGCCTGAGCTGATTGTACATTTTACGCCTATCTTCACTGGTATCGGGATTTATGCGGTTAATGTATTTCTCAAGTTCGCTTACCACAGCAAGCAGTCCCGCCTTCCGTGCATCACTTCCGGGAGGAAGTGGAACAGGCAATTCAGCAGGATGTTTTTTTGGAAAGCCCGGAATCTTCCGAGATTTTTCTGAATCCTTGTCATTTTTCTGTGTTGTTTCATCGTTGGTTTTATGCATCTTCCTTATGAGAAAAAATGTAATCAACCCAATAACTGCCGATATCACAAAAGCACTGATCATATAGTTATCTAATATAATATTATCAAGTTCGGATAACTGGGACATGATTAACTCAAGCATGATAATAATTTGTGGAATCCACTATAATAGTTTTGCAGAAACTATTCCTTGAACTCGATGTCTATCTTTATGCCCTCTGGTATCGGAAGCCTGACAACCTGACGAAGGGCACGGTCATTGGTTCCTATGTCTATTACCCTCTTGTGTATCCTCATTTCCCACTTGTCCCATGTGGCATTGCCGTGACCGGTTCCGTCACCGCAGGGAGTCTTGAGCGTCGTGACCCTGAGCTTCTTTGTCGGCATCGGCATAGGTCCGCGTACTGACACGCCATACTTCTTTGCTATGCCCTTTATCATGTCGCATATCTCTTCCAATTCCTTGTAGTTCCTTCCTGCGAGCTTGACTCTTGCGTATTCCATAATCATCTACCTCTTTGACCTCTGCTTGTACCTTCTCGGACCCTGCGAAGACCTTGGAGACTTATGTGGCTCCGTCCTTCTAGGATCATAAGCAAGCATGTTTCTGTCATATGCCATGAAAATTGCTTTTGCCTCATCGCCGAGTGCATCTGCGAGGCACTTTGCGATTGACTGTCGTGCAGCCTGCGCCTGTCCGAGTGTTCCGCCTCCGTTCGTGCTGACCTTTATGTTGAACTTTTTCCATGCATCACCGACAAGACTTAGCGGCTCGTGAAGAAGGAGCCTGACTGTCTGATTCTTTATGTCATCTATCGGCATTGAGTTAAGCGTGATTACACCAGTGCCTGGTCTGATGCTTGCCCTTGCTACTGCTTTCCTTCTCTTTCCTGTAGCAAAGTTTTCATTTTCCTTCTTCTCGGTTTTCTTTTCTTCTTTTCCGCTCATATAAGCTCCGAAATTCTTCCAAGTGTTATTGACTTCGCTTCGCCCTTGTTTTCAGCGCCCTTTATCTTATCGAATTCCTTCCCAACAAGATCGGTTGGTATAGAGTTAAAGACCTTGAGTCTTTTAAAGGCCTCCCTGCCTCTTGAAGTCTTGTAAGAAATCATGCCTCTCACAGTCCTCTTGAGTATCTTCTCAGATTCCCTCGGGAAGAACGGACCGTGATACGGATCACCCCTTGCCCTCTTTGTCCTGTATCCATTAAGTATAGATGTCGGATTTCCGATAATAACCGCTTTTTCCGCGTTCACAACATAAACCTGCTCGCCTTCGATAATCATCTTAGCGACAATTGATGAAAGACGTCCGAGAACCTGATTTTCAGCGTTTATGTATTTCATAAGAATCATCCCATAATCTTTACATTTTTAAGGTTCGGCTTGCTCTCGACGAAGTCAAAAATATCCAGAACCTTTCCGCCCGCTTTTTTAATCTTCTCCTCAGCCTTTGAAGAGAATTTGATTGCTGCGACTGTAACCGGTTTGGTGAGGTCGCCTGTACCTAGAACATAACCTGGAACTATAATTGTTTCCTTTCCTGCATACCTTTGGAGAGAGAAGAGATTGACTTCATATGCCTTTCTTCGTGGCCTGTTGAGCTTCTTGGCGATTGCGCCCCAGAACGAAACATTCTCCTGCCTGCTTCTTTCCTCAAGCTTCTCTATCAGGTCTCTCAAGAGCTCGTTCTTATTTCTGACCTTCATGATTTTCACTCTCTTGCCTATTATTTAACCATCGATTTTTATATGAATAGGTTAACCGGTATCTCATTATTTGTAGACCTAACGTTTAAAAGCTTTGGCTGTTTTCTTCCATTTTAAAAGAAAATGAGTGCGGAGGCGAGGGTTCGAACCTCGGAACTCACTAAGAGAGCAGGTCTTGAGCTTCGACTTCACCAAGCAAGCGCTTTCAGCGCTCAAGAGGCAATCTGCCGCGTTTGACCACTTCGCTACCTCCGCGTTTACACTAAAGTATTCCGGGAGAAATTTAAAAAGCATCTCTATGACAGCGAATGCAATTCTTTCTTCAGCTTCTCGACCTGGTCGTAGATGCCTTTCACGTAGCTCTCTACTTCATCAGGCGACTTCACAGCAGGAAGATGGTCTATGTCATTTCCCGCCTTCCTTAGAAGCTTCATGTCGAGTGATGAAATAAGCATGTTGACCTTGTCAAGAACCTTGTTCGTGAGGCCCATGGCTGTCTTGAATTCCTTCTCTATCTCTGCCATGGCGTCAAGGGCATCCCTTAATCCAAGAGAATATGACCTGAGCTTCTGTATGTCCTCGAGAAGTTCCCTGTACCTGTCGATCTTCACGAAAACCGGCGGTGAACTCACAGGCCTTGCCTCGGGCACTTCAAAAGCCGGCCGCCTGCTGACTGCCTGCTTTATTTCACTTTCAAAATCTTCCATCATATTCAATCAACCAAAAAGCTATAACTTATCTTTCGGTTCCTGATTTTTAAATGTTCACCGAAGGACCACTTGATGACCTCCACAACTCACGGAAAAACTGCCTGTAGGTCATTGCAGCCTTTCCGCTTCGTATTACTGTGATGACCGGATGCTCCGACCAGACTATTATTGCGACTTTCCCGCCGTATACCCATGTAGTCGCAGGTATGTCATGGAGGCTGCTGCTGAAGCGCATCTCTGCCATTGGAATGGATTCCGAAGACTTCACGGTCCTCAGCTTCTCGCTGTATATTATCTTCATTGGTATTCGCGAGTGAGAACGTCGTCTGTGCCAGTTCCTTGAATATGTTCCGAAAATCCTCGCGAATCCGCCCTCCGCGCCAAACACCAGAAGTTCACTGTTCTCCTTAAGCACATCTTCAGCAACAGTTTTCAGTCCTTTCCTTCCGGTGTAGACTGTAGCCTCCTGCTGTTCTCTTGAAAGTGCCCTCTTCATCTCAAGATCGGGAATAATCTCCTCAAGGCTTTTTCTTCGTTCACGAACTTCTTCTTCCTTTTCTTCAAGATAGTGAAGAAACTTTGTAGGGGAGGCGGCCTCGAAATACCGGCGTTCCGCCTTCTTGATGTGACCCGCAAGCCCTTTCTCAGCAAGGCTCCTGAGTGCATCGTATACATTCGTCCTGTTAACGCCAGATGCTTTCGCAATATCTCCTGCTGTAACAGAACCGAGATCCAGCAAAGAGAGATAGACCTTGGTCTCGTTCCCGGCCAGGCCTGCTCCCTGAAGAATATTTTCTACTTTCATATTGTTGTTATAATATATTACAACAAATATATAAATATAACGCAGGTCATCTGTTTTAGCACTAAAATGAAATGTCAAAGAAAAGAATGCGTCGGCCGGGAATTTCAGCTAGCTTTTCCATTTTTGCGCGCCTGCTTTTGTGCAGGCGTAAGCTGCCGGAAAAGCGGGCCTTTGAACCCGGGTTATAGCGTTGGCAACGCCATGTCATAGCCAGACTAAACTACCGACGCGTGTGTGTTACTGTATTGTATCATTATTTATATACTTTTCTAAAAACGTTTTTGCCTTCTGTTTTGGGCTTATCTGAACATCTTCCTGACCCTTTCTATCACGCTGTTATTTGCAAGCACCAGAATCTTCTCTCCCGGTTTAATCTCTGTCGACGGTTCGGGAATGATGAGCTTGCCATTTCTGTGGATAGCCACTATGACAGACCCTTTCGGGTACTCTATGTCTTTCACCTTTTTTCCATTTACAAGAGATTTTTTTGTGATATCAAATTCGAGTATCGCTGCCTCTCCACGACCTATGAAAGCAAGGTCAACGACTTCAGGCTTGGTTATCATTTCCTCAAGATAATGGGCGGCCGCCCTCTCCGGATGTATGACAGTGTCTATGCCGAGACCCCTGAAAGTCTCCTCGGATTCCACCCTCTCAACCCTCGCGGCTGTCTTGCAGGAACGCATCTTCTTGGCATTCAGGCATATAAGCAGGTTATCGCTCTCATTGGGAGTGATCGCAACAACCATATCGGCCTTCTCAAGACCGGCCTCATGCATTATCTTAGGGTCAGTTGCATTGCCCTCTATGACAGTCGCATTAAGGGTCTCTGCCAGATTCTCCGCCACATCATGGTTCTTCTCCACGATGACAACATCATGCTTCTCAGCAGCAAGGTCTGTAACCAGGTTGCTTATCATTCTACCCCCGCCGCATACTATCACGTACATCTTCATTTCCTCAAAAATACTGAACCCAACAGCATAAGCAGAGACCATATCTCAAGACGTCCTGTGAGCATGTTAATAATTAGCATACCTTTTCCTATAAATGTCATGTCCCCATTGGCAAGTCCCATGGTCAGTCCCATGTTGCCCTCGGCTGAAACCACATCGAATATGCTTTCCGTGAGGGGATAACCCTGGAAAACCAGGACACCGACTCCGATTGCAACCACTATCAGGTAGAGTATTATGAATGTCATTATGGACCTTATATGATCGTCATCGAACTTCTGAGTCCCGAACTTTTTCACTATAACCATATGAGGGGTCGATATCTTTCTGAGGTTCCAGTAGAGAGACTTCAGCGCGACGCCCACCCTGAAGACCTTGATGCCGCCCGCAGTTGACCCGGAGGAACCTCCTATCAGCATCACCATAATTATGACAACTACCGGAAACGGATTCCATGCAGTTATATCCTGCGTGCCGAATCCTGTTGAGGTCACTGCGGATATTACATGGAAAGCGGAATATCTCAGCTCCATCCACGGTGACATGAGGATGCACGACGCAATTATTATCAGTATGATGCCAAATATCTGGGCGTCCCTAATGAATTTCTCTTTCTCGCCCCTCAGCAGCCTGTAATGCGAAAGGAATCTTATTCCCCCGAGCATCATTAGCAGCATCATCACAATCTCTATGAAAACACTGTCATAAGCCCCTATGCTTGCATTCTTCACGCTCATACCGCCTGTTGCAAGGGCTGTCATGGAGTGATTCACAGAATCGAACAGGGGCATCCCCGCCATGACAAGAAGAACCACGCCCAGGACAGTATACAAGAGGTATATCCACCATATACTTTTCGCAGTGTTCATTATGTTCGGCCTGATTCGGTCTTCCCTCGCCTCTGCAATATAAAGCGAGCCTCCCATGCCAAGCACGCCTGTCAGCGCCGCGACAACAAGCCCTATGCCGCCGAACCACTGCATGAGAGACCTCCAGAAAAGAATGGTCATCGGGACGCTTTCAACATCAGATATGACTGTGAATCCTGTGGTCGTCCATGCTGAAACCGATTCAAAGACAGCGTCTATCCAGGGAAGGTCCACGTAGAGGACGAACGGTATCGCGCCCAGTATGCTCATCGCTATCCATACGAGGGCAACAGTCATCATCGCATGCCTGAGGGTTCCGTCTTCATTCTCCTTTATTACGCCCTTCATGAAATTCGATACCAGTACAACTGCCAGTCCTATGGCAGCAAAACCCGGTATAAGGGTGAATTCCATAGCCAGCAGGGAGACTATGACAGATACAAAGAATATCATTCCCATGTATTTCATAGTCCAGAAGAAATTTCCGAGAATAATTGTGAGATCGGACCTGTAGAGAACCATAATGATAATTGACTCCTTTTTCATAAAAATAGTTCAGTCGCTGAACTGACTGTGTAGGTCAGCCGAAGATTGCACCAAAACCGTCTGCTGCATTCGATTCCTGGGATTCTATGGCTTTGATTATTTCTTCGGCTTCAGCGCCCTTGAGAAGCTTTGCGTCATCCTTGATTATCTCCTTGGCCTTGGTTATGGCTTCCTCGTTGCCGTCTATGACAATGTAGTAGCCTTCTGTATCCTTTCCCATGGCTGCATTGTCTCTTGTTGTTATGGACTGTTTCGATACCACTTCATCCGCATAGAGCCTGTTCTTCGCGCTTCCGAACTTATCCTTCCCGATGAAAAACACGACTTTCATGAAAACACCTCAATTGGATTAGTGTTTATTTAGAGAACTTTGTTTTTAAAATAATCGCTAAGGAAGAATGCAAGCTCATTGTTGCTTTCAGCTTTCTGAATTACAGCTGAATCCGTGAGTATCTCTTTCTTTTTCATATATTTTGCTATATGCGATGCTATTCCGCTGTCCCTCAGCTTCTTCTCGCTGGCTGAAAGCTCTTCTTCAAGGAGTGTCCCGGCATCAGTGTACTTCCTCTTCACTTCTGTCACCAGATTGCTCCCCTCAACCCATATGCGTCCCTGGCCTTTGTACTTCCTGTTGAACTCTTCGCTGTGTTTCTTTGAAAAGGTGGGTGGCCCGATAACTTTTCTTATTTTTGGAAGTGACCAGACCTCAAGCTCCAGAAAGAGAAGGCAGTTCTTGGAATCGCACCAGACGTCATGGCCTATGATACGAAAATCTGCATCCTCCAATATACCTTTGACCCTTTTTGCGGATTTCCTCATCTGAGGATACAGCACATCATCAACAGCATCCGGCCTCGGAAACATTACAGAAAGCAATCGCGTGTTCCTTTTCTTTGCATCCCGTGACAGCCCCTTTACATTCACTTTCGCTTTTCCCAGCCTGAAGTACTTTTCATCAGGTTTCTTCAGGAACGATTTCGCGCTTTCCTTGAACTTTTCGAAATTCGCAGGCGAGAGCGCAGCTGCAACGTTCCTGTTCCTGTCAACAGGATCTATCACTATGAGCGGCTGGTTCGGATAGCGCTTTCCTGTGTCCGGCACTTCTTTATGGTGCTTCTCAAGGTCTATGAAAACCTTCCCGGCCTCCCATTTTGACGCCTCGGAAACTGTATTGAGAAAGCTCCTGTACCTGATTATGAGCAATTCGGAAAGATATCCTGAGAAGCCTTCAACACGGAGGTCAGAGCCGTAAACTCCTATGGACTTGCAGAACTGCTTGAGCAGCCGGACTTCCGATGAAAGGGCGGGCGTAAGACTCTTCACTATGAATTTGTTATGATGCGGTGTCCTGTCAACAGCTGATTTGATTTTGGATGCGTCCTTAATGTCATAGCATGGAACAAAGTCAACTGCGTATCCGTCCACCAGAGCACGTATGTACGGATGCTCTGCATAGGCTATCTCATATGAGCCATTCAGTGTCTTGACAATGCTCTTCCCTATTGACATTCCTCTCTTTTCCAGGTTTTCCCTGCTTACGCTTTCAGGAAAAAGAATGAAGATGTCAAATTCCTTCTTGTCCTTGAGCCAGGTGTCCCGGAGATATGAACCTGCAAGCGTATATGTGAGTCCCTCTTCTTTCACGGCTTTGCCCGTTGCATTCTCTATTTTTGAAAGAGCGCGGCCTGTTTTTTTTCTTACACTGTCAGAAGGTGTTATTTTCCTTAGCACATTCTCGATGACAGCACCTGTTTTGGCCATGCTTATTTTTTGTGGAGTTTAGTTAATATGTTAACCATTGTTTCACGTTTTTATTTAGCGAATACAAGAATCTACTATGCAGAAATTAGGGGAAATGAAACACGTAAATGTATCCAGATGGTTCAATAAAGATGCAACAGTCACTGATATCGGTTCCAAAAAGGTTGTCACATGCATGGAGAGTGACCGGGTCAAAAATGTGCTTCACATTCTTTCAGACCGGTACAGAAGGCTTCCTGTAACAGACAGGGAAGGCAATCTTAAGGGAATGGTCGCGTCCACTGACATAATAAGGGAACTCTCGGGTGTCGGAAAGAAAAGAAAGCTTGAACTGGAAGTGAGAATAAAGGATGCCATGACCAAGAATGTTTTCACAATAGACAGGAACACAAAGATGAATGATGCCATAGAATTCTTCAGGAAACACAGGAAGGGTTCATATCCCATAACATACAGGAAGAAACTTGTAGGCACCATATCCGAATGGGATATCGTGAGGCAGATAAGGGGAAACATGGGTGTCCGCGTATCCGACCTTATGATAAGAAAACCGCTGGTGGCTCAGGACAGCCACACTGTTCTGGATGTCTCAAAGATGCTCGGTATGGGAGGATTCAGAAGGCTGCCTGTTGTCAGGAATGGCATACTTGTCGGAATCATAACCCCAAGGGACATACTTTCACATCTTCACAAGAATAATATCCCCGTAAAACTTAGGGAGCAGAAGTCTTCCGTAAAAATCATAATGACAAGCCGCGTTTATACAGTATCTCCGGATGATGATGCTTACGAGGCTGTAAAGCTTATGATTACCAAAAGAATAGGAGGCCTTCCTGTTGTGGAGGACCATGAGCTTTTGGGCATAATAACAGAAAGGGATATCGTCGACGTGATAGAACTTTGAGAGAGAGGATAGTATCGGAAGCTTCAGGAAATGTCTGGATGAACTCGAAGACAAGATTGTCATAGTCGAGGGGCTGAAAGACAGTAAGGCTTTAAAAAGACTAGGTGTAAAGAATATTATGCATCTTGGCGGTAAGCCACTTGCAGATTTCACATTTCATGTTTCAAAATCGAACTGTTCGAACGGGAACGGAGAAGGGCAGGAAGTAGTAATATTAACTGATTTTGATTCTGAAGGCGAAAAAATAGCTGCGAGACTGGGTTGCTTGTTAAGATCATACAGGATACGTGTCAACTCAAGGCTGAGAAGGCATTTTAAGAAGTTTGGAAAGCTTCGGATTGAAGAATTAAAGGAAGGTGACGTTTATGGCGAAACTCGCGCCTACATCAATAAAATACGTAGTAAGGGCTCAGATAAAGGCGAAGGGGATAGTGGAAAAGCCCGATGTCATAGGAGCAGTGTTCGGGCAGACAGAAGGTCTGCTTGGATCTGACCTCAACCTTAGGGAACTCCAGGAAACCGGGAGAATAGGAAGGGTTGAAGTCACAATAAAATCAAAGGACGGCAAGTCAGAGGGTGAAGTGATAATACCAAGCTCTCTTGATGCAGCTGAAACCGCGCTCATAGCAGCGACACTCGAAACAATAGAAAGGGTTGGTCCCTGCACAGCAACCATATCAGTGACAGATGTTGAGGATACAAGGTCTGACAAGAGAAAGTATGTTGTGGACAAGGCCAAGGAAATCCTGAGAAAACTCGCAGACAACGGCGTTCCTGACGCGGATGACCTGTCGGAGGAAATAAAGGAAGCTGTAAGGGCCCATGAAATAACATCATTCAACGGGCTTCCATGCGGACCCAACATGCTGGATTCAGATGAACTTATAATCGTTGAGGGAAGGGCTGATATAATCAACCTCCTGAAGTACGGCATAAGGAACACCCTTGCCATAGAAGGCGCAAATGTTCCTGAGGTCGTGAAGATTATATCAAGAGAAAAAGAAACAACAGCTTTCATGGACGATGACAGGGGAGGACAACTCAACCTGAAGGGTCTTCTTGAAACAGCTGATATAGATTTCATAGCAGTTGCGCCTGACGGAAAGGAAGTGGAAGACCTCTCAAAGAAAGAGGTTTACAAAGCACTCAGGGAAAAGACAACAGTCGCACAGTACCTTTCAAAAAAGAACGACCGGTCCGGCAGAAGGGATTCATCCGGACCAAGATCCAGAAGGAATGAAAGGCCGGAAAGTACAAGACCAAGCTCCCCACCGAACAGCGGAAGTATAATGAAAAGGGCTCCAAGAATAAAAAAAGAACAAAGAGAGAGATTCAGCAAAATACTTTCTGACCTTGTAGGAACAAGAGCCGCATGCATATACGACTCCAAGGACCAGCTTCTCGGAAAGGTTCCTGTCACAGAACTCATCAACACCCTCAGGACAATAGACAACCCCAACACAATAATATTCGACGGCGCGGTTGATCAGAAACTCAACGGTGTGGCTTCAGACAAGGGTGTAAAGTTCCTTATTGGCATGGAGAAGGAAGAAATAAACTCCAGCGTGAACATACTGTCCAAGAAAGACCTTGAATAAATATGAGGCTGATAAGCGAAAGGAAAGTGAGAAAAATAGCATCCAGTCTAGATGAAAATGGATTGGATGCTGCTCTTTTCATTAATATGGAGCCTTCACTTGACCCTAATATACCATACATCACCGGAATGCATGGAATGCTCGACGGCGCGCTTATACTCGACAATGAAAAAACCAGGCTTATAGTAACAGAACTCGACAGAAACCGCGCGGAAACAGATGCATCCGTTGATGAAATAATCCAGATAAAAAAAGGTGACAGCCTTTTCAGTACAATAAAGGCCCATGTAAATGAATACAAACGGATAGGCGTGAACAAGAGCATTCTTTCACTCAAGACATCCGAGATTCTGAAGCTTAAATCACGGTCAGATGACATAGGCACTTTCATGGCAATGGAAAGAGCTGTTAAAGAAGAAAGAGAGGTTGAAGCTGTCCGTGAAAGCGCAAGGATAACAAATAAAGGCATCGCTTTTCTGAAAGGCGTACTCTCCGATGGATTCACAGAAAGGGAAATTGCATCAAAGCTTGAATGTGAACTCAAGTTCAGGGGCTCAGAGAAGCCTGCTTTCGAGACAATCATGACATCCGGAAGGCGTTCTGCGTTCATACATCCGTACCCCGGGGCTTCTGGAAAGAAAATAGGAAATGGTCCTGGTATAATAGACTTCGGTTCAGTTTACATGGGATACCATACGGATGTCACAGTACCCTTCATATCGGGCCATATGTCTGCTGAGACAGAGAGAATGCACAAAACTCTGGAAACAGTCTGGAGACAACTCAGGAATGTCGTGAAACACGGCGTGAAGGTTTCATCGCTGCATGAAATATACAAGAAAGTACTTGAAGAGCATGGTTACGATATAAGGCATTCGCTTGGGCATGGAATAGGACTCCAGATACATGAGTACCCATCGCTCTCATCAGAGGACGCTGTGCTAAAGAAGGGAATGACCATTGCTGTAGAGCCTGGTGTCTATTCAGACAGCATTGGAGGACTAAGGCTTGAAAATGATATTTTAATAGAGAAAAAGGGATTCGAAATGCTCACAAAATCAAAGTTAATAAGGCTGTGAACCAAATTATAGCATAAGGTGATAAAATGAAGGAATTGCTGAAAAAGCTTGTGGAAGCCGATTCAATAAGCGGGTACGAGGATAACATACGGAACATCATTCACAAGGAAATAAAGCCACATGTAAATGACGTGAAGATTGACAAAGTCGGAAACCTTATAGCCCGAAAAGGAAATGGATCACCGAAGATAATGTTAGCAGCACATATGGACACAATAGGTCTTATAGTTAAGTACATCAGCAAGGAAGGTTTCATCTCATTCGAGAAGATTGGAGGCTGGGACGAAAGGATACTGCCTACGCTGAAGGTAAAAATACATGGAGAAAAAGGTTCTGTTTTCGGTGTCATAGGCTCGAAACCTCCTCACATACAGGAAAAAGATGAAGGAAAGAAGCCATTCAAAATGAAAGAGCTCTTCATAGATGTCGGTGCTTCAAATGAAGATGACGTGAAGAAGGCCGGAATAGGAATCGGAGATTTCATAACAGTTCACGGAACACTCGAAAACCTCATAGGATCAAAGGTTACAGGCCAGGGATTTGACAACAGGATAGGCTGCCTTTCGCTGATAGAAATTGCCAAATCGCTGAAGAAATTCAAGGGAACAGTCTATCTTGTGGGAACCGTGAAAGAGGAAATAGGTCTCATAGGTGTGAGGGGTTCTGCATTCAGCATAAATCCTGATGCAATGCTTGCAATAGACACAGGAATAGCAGGTGATGTTCCCGGCATAAACGAGACTGAAGTTCCCATAAAGATGTCCGACGGACCTGCACTTGACATCAAGGATGCGATGAGTGTCATTCATCCGCAGGTAAAGAAATGGGTCAAGGAAACTGCTGAAAAGAACAAGATAAAGCTGCAGTTCGATGTGATGTCAGGCGGGGCAACAGATGCTTCTGTTGCATCAATTATAAGGGAAGGCATACCATCAGGGGCACTCACAGTTCCTGTGAGATACATACACACCCCTGTTGAAGTTGCAGACATAAAGACAATTGAAGATTGCGTGAAGTTGGGCGTGAAGTTGGTTGAGTCTGCTGGTAAGTATTTCTGAACAGACTATTCAATTGTTTTCACGTCTTTTGCTATTATCTCCAGTTCGCCCCTGTATGAATCTACCATCCCGGTGACCATAATATTATTACCGTCGGAGATTCCTGAGCTTTCTTCATCAGCCATATTTGACCACAGAACAATCCTTGTTTCACATCCTCTGTCAGATAATGTGAAGAATACATTACCTTCATTCACGTATGTCTCTGTGACAGTTCCCGACAACTTCACGCTGCTGCCTTTCATTGAATAATCCAGCTGGCATACACTAATATCTTTGACAGGAACCGAAATTGATAACAGGTATATAGCGACTACACTAAGAATTGAAAACACCACAGAAACCCGTGTTATCTGATGTTCATTCATTGTTTAACTAAACGTGAAAAAAGCTTATAAAACCTACTGATAAATATGTGAAACTATGAATGAAGAATCATACTCAAGTGAAAAATATATGAAGTTGTTTGGATGGGAAGGAAACCCGTTTGTATTCAAGATACTGCCTGATCTTTTTGTAGGATATGAAAGTGAGATGCGTTCGCTTATAGAGAACCTCTCAAATGGATGCAAGTTTTCACTTATACTGGGGCCAACCGGCTCCGGAAAGACAACAATGATGAAGAATGTCATCAACAAGATTCAGGGCTATGGAAGGGTTTTCTATGTACCAAAACCTCCCAATGACCCTGAAGGATGGAAGAAGATATTCACCGAGATTGTTAAGCCTGGATTCTTCAGAAGGCTTTTCATGCGTTCTGAGATAAATAATATAACAATATACGAAGTAGGGGACTGGATAAACAAAAGGTCCAAGGGAAATAGGCTTCTTCTCCTTGTGGATGAATGTCACGAGTCAACAAGAGAATCACTTGAATGGTTAAGGACCCTCACAGACCAGATAGACAACCTTTCACTTGTAATGGGAGGTCTTCCGGTCTTTGAAAAGAGACTTATGGAAGAACTTGAAACATTCAGAAGAAGGATAGAGAACCGTGTTGAACTGACAAACCTTACATCAGCAGAGACAAGAGAACTGATAAAGAGGAGGATAGAATGGGTGGGTGGTGAAGATGTGAAACCGTTCACATCCAGCAGCGTCCGATACATATACGACAGGACAAGCGGATTCCCGAGGGAGGTTCTCAGGGTCTCGAATGACCTCGTGAAAGATGCCATCGGGAAGAACATCTCATCAATAGACACAGACTTCCTGAAGGACATCGTGTCAGAGAAGCCTTCAAGAGAAACAATGCAGAGTGTTGACGAGCTTCCCTACAGGCAGAGGAGTATCCTTGAGATACTTTCAAAGGGCGACGGTATGACACCGACGCAGGTAGTGAAGCAGATGGACCCCAAGGAGTACAATGACGCAGGGAATGCCATAAGGTCTGTGAACAACATCCTCAGGAGACTCATGAAGGACAAGATGGTTATAAGGGAGAGAAAGGGGAAGGCATTCAAATACAGGATTAATCCGAAGTTCCAGACTATGTTCATTGAAGCATAGATTTTTAAATAGTTTTTATCTATATTAAGCAATAAGTTAAGGTGTTAAAATGGATGAAAGGGTAAGAAGCAAAGACCTTGTAGGGAAAATTCTGATTTCTGAAGAGTCAGGGAAGAAGTTTGGTGTCGTAGGCGACCTGGACTACATCATAGAGTCTGGTGAGCTCATAAACCTCGTGCTTGTCGAGCCAACCACAAATATATCAGACCTGAATCTCAGGCAGGATGACAAGAACAGGATTCTTGTTCCGTTTTCAGCGGTAAAATCCGTAGGCGACTTCATAATTGTCAGTGAAAATGACATAGTGTGAATCCTGCGGGATTTACATTTATTTTCTTATGCACTCAATAGCAGAATGTATATTTGCTTTCTTAGGATATCTTCCGGTAGATTCATCAGAGAATCATCTTAATATCTTACCCGAGCCTGTGCTTCATGTCAACGAATGCCTCTTCGCTCGAGTATATGTTTATGCCTTCTTTTGTTATCTTGTATGGATGGAGACTCTCGGAATGAGAAGTGCCACGCATCTTCCAGACCTGTATGGCTCTGGAGAATGAAGAATCAATCCTGTTGTAGTAAAGCACAAGAGCGGCATCTGCTATGAATTCTTCGAGTCCGTTCCTTGAGAGTCCCTGGGTTCCCGCGACTATCTCGGATATCAGGAATGTGGTGCATTTCATCTTTTTCAGCGCATTGCTGATATTCAGCAGGACTCTCCTGAAGTTCGTGCCCTCTCTCATGTAGAAATTAAGCGCTGATATGGAGTCTATAGCCACTCTTTTTGCGCCTATTTCCCTTATGGTGGACTCAAGATGGGTTCCTATGTCATCTATGTGGTACGGGTCATAGGTGACGAACCTGAACTTCTTGCTTGCTTCAAGCGCAGCGAAATCCATTCCGAAATTCAGCGCATTCCTCTTTATGGATTCAGTTGACTCCTCAAACGAGAGATAGACACCAGGCTCCTTGTATCTGGTCACGCCCTGATAAAGATACTGGCTGCAGAGTATGGTCTTCCCTGTGCCGGCTGTGCCTGAGATAAGGACTGTATGTCCCTCAGGAATTCCGCCATTAGTTATTTCATCCAGCCCGGGTATCCCCGTCTTTACCCTGCCGGAACCTATTTTCACTTCTCTCGGCCCCATTTCCGGCCCGTTAACAAGATCGACCATAAATAATTATAAGACCGCTTAAATAAATGGGTATACAAAAAATGAGTAAATGAAGATGGTGTGAATATGAAGAAATACAGAATCATAGACGACCTGACATCCGATGTGATGTTCGAGGCGTATGGAAAGACACTGAAGGAAGTGTTCGAGAATGCAGCATCAGCAATGTTCACTGTAATATGCAGGGTCGATGACATAAAAACCGGGAAAAAACTCAATGTGGAGGTCACTGCGAATGACACTGCAGAACTTATGATAAACTGGCTTCAGGAACTGATAGGGCTCGTAGACATAGAGTCCATGTTCTTCTCGAAGTTTGAAATCCGGGAGATAGACAACACTCATCTGAAGGCTTCTATTTTCGGCGAGGATATGGAAGCTGAAATGGGAGAGACAGTTGTCAAGGCTGTAACATACTACAAATATAAGTTCGAGAAAACTAAGGAAGGTTACATGACAAGGGTGAGCCTTGACATATGATGGTGATTTTATGAAGGAAAAGCTTGAAAAGGTCAATGAATTTGAATGGAGGCTGCCGAAATCCGTGAGAAAGGAAATGAAGGTTGACGCCATGATAATAGCCAATGAGAAGATACTTAATGCAATAGAGGATGCAGCTGTTGAGCAGCTGACCAACGTGGCATGCCTTCCAGGAGTCATTTCTCCTGTTGTAGGCCTCCCTGACATGCACTGGGGCTATGGTCTGCCAATGGGAGCTGCTTCCGCTTTCGATGTCAATGAAGGCATAATATCAGCCGGCCTCTGCGGATTTGATATAAACTGCGGCATAAACCTGATAAAAACCAACCTGTCATGCATTGAAGTAAAAAAACGCCAGAAAGAACTTGTTAACGAGCTCTTCACGAAGATACCTGTTGGTGTTGGCGGAAAGGGGAAGCTCAGGCTGTCAGCTGACCAGCTGGACGAAGTACTTTCCAGAGGTGTCGACTGGGCGATTGATAATGGTTATGCTACGAAAGCTGACAAGGCTGCCACGGAGGAAGGAGGCATGATGGCAGGTGCTGACCCGTCGAAAGTATCTGACATGGCCAAAAAAAGAGGAGCGCCGCAACTGGGAACACTTGGCGCGGGCAATCACTTCATTGAGGTGCAAAAGGTAACGGATATTATCGATAAAGATGCTGCAACAAGATGGGGTCTGGAAAAAAAGAATCAGACAATGATAATGCTTCACTGCGGATCAAGGGGCCTCGGCCATCAGGTGGCTTCTGACTACCTGAAGATACAGGAGCAGGCTGTCAAGAAATACGGCATATGGCTTCCGGACAAGCAGCTTGCATGCGCACCCGCCAATTCAGATGAAGGCCAGGACTTCTTCGCTGCAATGCAGGCAGCTGTCAACTTCTCGTTCACCAACAGGGCTGTCATGACGAAATGGATAAGGGAAGTATTCGAAAAGGTATTCGGAAGGACATGGGAAGAGATGGGAATGGATACACTCTATGCGATAGCCCACAACATAGTCAAACTCGAGGAATTCAAGATAGACGGAAAGAAGAGGAAGCTTTATGTTCACAGGAAGGGCGCAACACGCTCATATCCGGGCAAGCCTGTGATAATAGCAGGCAGCATGGGAACAAGCTCTTACCTTCTCCAGGGAACTGAGAATGCGCTCATCAAGACATTCGGCTCATCAGCACACGGAGCCGGAAGGGCCATGAGCAGGCACGCTGCAATAAAGAAATTCTGGGGCGGGAAAATAAAGGACGAGCTTTCAAGCAGAGGCATTGAGACGAAAAGCCCCAATCCCAAGAGCCTTGCAGAGGAAGCCCCTCTTGCATACAAGGATGTAGAGGCAGTTGTGGATTCTGTTCACGGAGCTGATATAAGCACCAAGGTGGCAAGGTTTGAGCCTGTTGGCGTGATAAAGGGCTGAAAAAACCGAAAGTAATAAAGATATGCACTTATAATAAATGAGAATTAACAGTTTAAGAGGTGGAAAAATGCCAGTAAACAAGGGATATACAAGAGGATGGAAACACGGAAAGGGAAGAGGAAAGGAAAGTACTGTTACATGCACATTCTGTGGCACAAAGGTCCCGAAATACAAGACATTCACAGTTGTACGAGGCTTCAGGATAACTGACCCGCAACTGAAGGAAGAGCTTGGCAACAGGGGAAGAGGAATATCACTGCTGAGCAACAAAATGCATGCTTGCCCGGGCTGCGCAAGGCACAGGCACATCGTTAGAAGAAAGAAAAGGTAACTATGGTATCGTTCGCTGATTTCAAGTTTCTGAAAGAAGTGAAATCACTGAAAGACATCAAAAACTTGTTCAATAAGGAAAATGAGAGGAAATATCCTAAATTCTTTATCAGCGAGCCTGCTTACCTCATAGAACTGCCGAAAGTGAAGAATGCACGCGAACTCAATATTTCATACCCGTTACTGCAGCCGCTTGCTTCTGCCAATATCAGATGGGACAAGGAAAAGAAGATGCTCTTCTATGAAATAAAGGAGCCCAAACTGACAATCGTTGAGAAGGATATTCTGGCCAAGATAAAGTCCGATATAGTCGAGATGATAGATATTGACCTCACAGGTCTCAGGGAAAAGGGAAAGACAATCGAGTATCTTGAGGAGAAAGTAAACATAATCATCTCTGATGAGAACATGAAGCTGACGAACAAACAGTACATAAATGTGATGTATTTCATATTCAGGGATTTTGTAGGGCTGAATGAGATAGAACCTATGATGCACGATCCCTACATAGAGGACATAGGGTGTAACGGAATAAACAGCCCCATATTTGTTGTGCACAAGAGATTTGGCTCAGTGGAGACCAATATTACTTTCAAAGACATAGACCTGCTGAATAATTTCGTGGTAAAGCTCTCAGAGAGATGCGGACGTTACATATCTTATGCGAGGCCGCTTCTGGACGGTTCGCTGCCTGACGGGTCAAGGGTTCAGGCATCCCTTGCAAAAGACGTCACCACAAAAGGGCCAACATTCTCCATAAGAAGGTTCAGGAAGTACCCACTTTCCCCAATTGAACTGATGAACCTTGGAACAGCAAGCGCTGATGTCATGTCATACATGTGGCTTGTAATGCAGGCAGGTGTGTCGATACTCACATGCGGCGGTGTCAGCACCGGAAAGACCAGTCTCCTGAACGCCATAACGCTTTTCATACCTCCTGGTTCAAAGATAGTTTCAATAGAAGACACAAGAGAGCTTAACCTTCCGCATGAAAACTGGATTCCCGCTGTCTCAAGGACAGGATTCGGGGTTCCTGATGCATCAGGACTGAGGTATGGCGAGGTAACGCTTTTCGAACTTCTCAAGGAATCATTCAGGCAGAACCCTGATTATGTGATAGTCGGTGAGGTCAGGGGAAAAGAGGCATACGTCATGTTTCAGGGAATGGCATCCGGCCACCCAAGCATAGGCACAATACACGCCGGTTCCGTTGAGGATGTCATAAAAAGGCTCGAAACACCGCCGATAGAGATATCCCCAAGCCTTGTTGAATCACTTGACCTTCTGATAGTCATGATAAAGTCCAAGGAAAGGGGGGAGTCAGCGAGAAGGATAAAGGAAGTTGTCGAGATACAGAGCGTTGACAGTGAAACCGGGCGCGCAAAGACGCTGAAAAGCTTCACATGGGACCCTGCTGCTGACAAGTTCGAAGACCATAAATCCGAATCAGAACTGCTCAGAAAGATATCATTCGAGAAGGGCATGAACTACCAGAAAATAACAGAGGAACTGCAGAACAGAAAGAAGGTTCTTGAATGGATGCAGAGACATGATGTCACCAAGTACGACAATGTGGCTGAATTCATACACATGTACTACAAAGACCCTGAAACCATCATGAAATGGGTCAAGAAGGATATTCATCCTTATGAAGCCAAGACAAAATCCAAGAAACTGAGAGGCTTTGTCACTGGTCTCAAATCTGTATGAGATTTCAGCTTATTACAATGTCGTATCCTCTTAGAAGGTCATAAGCGCCCTGGCACTCGATTGACCTTACTTCCACAAACTCTATGCTGGAACTGCTGATATTGTGCGTGAATGTTTCGAAAGCATTGGCTCCGAGTGTGGTCTGTATATTCCATGTTTCGGGCATGAGCGGTCCTGTGTCGTCATAAGTAACCTGAACCATGAAATCCTTCAGAGGGACTGTGCCAGCATTGTATAGCATGAGACTCACGTTCCCGTCAACTGTGTCATAAATTGCCTTCTTGATTACGAGATTTGCCCTGACGCATTTCTCAAGTGTTGCCCTCTGTTCGGTGGCGAAACGTGTTGCCCATCCTGCAAGAATACCAGCAACAATCATTGTGAATGCTATAAGCATTATAACTGCGACCAGTGGAGATATACCTTTTTGTTTTCTCATTTCTCTACCCTTTTTATTATTGATTCGAACTGCTTTTAAAGATTTACGATATTGGCGTGCGTCGGAGCATAACCACTACACGCGACTGTTTTGACTGTCAGTTTTTCCACATTGGTGATATTGTAAGTCGTGTTGGTTATTATGTACTGCGTTTCACCGGGGCTTACTGTATAGTTGGCATCAGGATATGTAGCTTCAAAGACGCCGAATGTGGTTCCGTTGTCAACCTCAATGCTGAAGCCGTAGACAGGAAGGCTCCCGATGTTCTTGAGCTTGAGCTTTATTTCCCCGCTCGTTTCATTGATGGTTGCATCACTCAGGGAATACAGTGTCTTTATACCACAGTCGTCATGAGCAGTGTTATCAGTAACGAAGGAACTGACCCAGGAAGAGACCATGCCTCCTATCATAACGGCAATCGCAATGAGTATGACAACCGCCACAACTGGTGATATCCCTTTCCGCACCATGTTATAGTTTTCCTTTCAGAATCTTAAATATCATATGAAGCTGAACTGCACATTCGCCGCTATTGAGAATATACTGTATCCTATGACTATGAGAACTATCGAATGCTTCATACCAGCAATTACAGAGCCTTCAGCCATCTTTCCTGTTGCAAGTCCTGCGAAGAATCCCTGCACAAGTATGAAGTTTATGAATATCTCAGGAGGGAACATCTCCGGGGTACTGGTTCCACTCAGCGATGTGATGCCTGTTACATCACCTTTTGGTGTGAGTGCCGGTATCAGGAAGCTCTGCAGTATGACGAGAATGAATATGAAAACAAAGAAAATGAGGTACGATGTCAGTATCTGCGACTGGACAGAGACAGACCTCTCAGCCTTTATCTTGTTTATCTCAAGCAGGCTCTCGCCAACTGCCTTCAGTGTGTCTGAAATCTTCCCGCCAACCTTATAGGTCTCTATTATGGTTGTTATTGCCCTCTTTATGGGAAGGGATTTTACGTTCTTTGAAAACAGCCTGAGTGCCTCCCTGAAAGGTACGCCCCAGTCAACCTGTGAAGTGATGTTCTTTATGTGCTTGGTGAGAATTCCATAGTCCCTGTTGCCACAGTATTTCAGTGCCATGGGAAGTGTCATTCCCGAGTCTATTGCCTCTGTGAAGTCTGATATGAACACAGTGAAGTTTGCCTCCATGTCCTTGTTCTCCTTGTATCTCTCGTATATTATGAGAACAGGCGGCACTATGGCTATCAGGGCTCCTATCAGGTTCATAATTGGCTGGATGATTGCGAATATGTCCTCAGGAATAACAGACGGAAAGAATAATACATTGGCTGCGATTATGGCTGCACCTATCACAACGCTTATGATCTCTATCAGATATTCTCTTATATTCATTTACACACCCGGATAGGTCACATGAATGAATGCTAGGAATGACACATTCAACACAGGAAGTATGGCCCATGTCATTATGGTAACTATTTCAGAAGTGCTGAAACCCATCACATCCCCTCCTATAATGCTCATCGTGGCCATAGTTGAAAGGAGGAAGAGTGGGGCAGCCACAAGAAGAGCTGTGTATATGTCAGCGTACGTGGAAAGTGTCTTGAGGTATTTCTCCCTCTTTATCCTGTAATCGAACAGTGCCTTGTCTGACATCTCCTTGAGGTATGCGGAAAGGTTTCCGCCTGTCTCTATGGTGGCGCTTATGCCGAGGAGTATGTTCCTGAACTCTTTGGAAGGTGTCTGTGACGCTACTGTCTTCATGGCCGATACGCTGGAAGCACCGAATGTCTTTATGTTTTTCACAACCATCTGGGCCTCCTTGGAAATTTCCCCGTATTCAGTGAAACCTGCTATAAGGCTGAACATGAATTCAGGCGGTATGCCTGATGACGACGTTGCGGACATGTGAGTTATAGCAAAAGGCAGGTTGTTCTCAATGGAATTCGCACGACTCTTGGCCTTCTGTATGGGATATACATAGAAAAACAGGAATGTGAATGATGCAACAAGCACAGGAACGAATACAACCATGACCATGTACAGAAGGAAAAACACATCAACGAACATTCCTAAAATCAGCATAAAGGCAAGTGATATAATGTAAACAAGAGCTGATGTGAAGAATGTCATGCTCACCCATGTCTTTAGCAGAACATTTATTCTGGCCCCTCTTATATGCTGTTTCAGGGGCTCGAAACTTTCAATGTTTTTCTCGACAAGCCAGCCAAAAGATGCCTTTGAAATTTTTTCGTATATCGAGTGCATGCCTATCCTTTGATTATTGGATAGTTTCATTAATTAAGGTTTGAACAGTGAAATCATTTAAATCTAAAGTACATCAAATAGTCATGCTTTCTTTGGAAGAGTTGATAGAAGAAATATCAGGCAAGTCCGGCAAAACAGTTGATGAAATAAGGGTTTTGATAAAAGACAAACAGACAGAGCTTTCCGATCTCGTGTCAGAGGAAGGAGCAGCCTACATTGTCGGAAGAGAGCTCGGAGTCGAGCTTGTCAGGGAGAACGGCAACAGGGAACTGAAGATTGCCAATGTAGTGCCTGATATGAGGAATGTCGACATAGTCGCAAGGATTTCTGCTGTTTTCGAGGAAAAGGGATTTGAGAGGAACGGGAAGACCGGAACAGTCCAGAGCATGATACTCGCGGATGAAACCGGCACAATACGCCTTCCGTTATGGAATGATGAAGTGAAGCTCATATCATCCATTGGACTGAGGAAGAACAACCTGATAAAGGTTACAGGCGCATGGTCCAAGAAAGACAATTACAAAGACGGAACAGAACTGAGGCTCAGCAAGAGAAGCAAAATAGAGATTGTCGAAGCCGGAGAAGCTCCTGCAGAGAACGAACAGCCGCATACTGAAGGCAATCCCGGCTCATCAAGGTATCCTCAGGTTCCGTCAGAAAGGGTTCTGATAAAGGATGTCCAGGAGGGCATGAATGTCATGATCAAGGGCTGCCTTATGCAGGTTTACAAGAAGAAGCCTTTCTTCGAAGTATGCTCAAAGTGCGGCGCAAGAATAAAGGAAGTGGAAAACGGATATATATGCAATGAGCACGGAAATGTCACTCCTCTCTATACGCTGCTGATAACAGGCGTGTTCGATGACGGCTCAGGCAACATACGAGCAGTGATGTTCAGGGATCAGGCAGAGAAGCTATTCGGCATGAAGCCCGAGGAAGTCAAGGAGAAGTATGCTTCCGATGGTGATGAATTCTGGACCGCATTCAGCAACCTCGGGAAGGAGTACATGATTGAGGGAAGGGCAAAGATGAACGATTTCAGCAAGGAGATTGAGATAGTTGCCAATAATGTTTCAGAGGTCAATGTAAAGGAAGAATGCCAGAGGATTCTGGCGTCGCTGTCTTAGTTGACATGGTCAAAAACAACAACTGATGACATTTTTATAAAACCTCGATTGAAATATTTGCTAAGGTGTTTTGATGACTGAATCCCAGATTGAAGATGTGAACGGTATCGGTGAGAAGACAGCTGAAAAGCTCAAGGAAGCAGGCTTCACAGACCTGATGAGCATAGCTGCTTCTTCATCAGGAACTCTCTCAGCAGCTGCCGGAATAGGCAATGACACAGCAGCCAAAATAATCGCTGACGCAAGGTCGAAGCTCAAGATGGGATTCGAGCCTGCAACTGAAGTGATGAAAAAACGAAAGGAAATGAAAAGGATTACAACAGGCTCGGCAGACCTTGACAAGATGCTTGGAGGAGGCATTGAGACACAGGCAATAACTGAGATGCACGGCGCATTCGGTTCCGGAAAATCGCAGATAGGGCTCCAGCTCGCGGTCAATGTGCAGCTCCCGAAGGACAAGGGCGGCCTTGGCGCAAAGGCTGTTTTCATAGACACCGAGGGCACATTCAGGCCCGAAAGGATAAAGCAGATGGCTGAAAGCCTGAAGATGAATCCTGAAACAGTCCTCAAAAACATATATGTCGCTAAGGCTTACAACAGCGACCATCAGGTGATACTTGCAGAGAAGTCGGAAGACCTTCTCAAGAACGGTGATGTAAAGTTAATCATTGTCGACTCCATAACATCAGCATTCCGTTCAGACTACACAGGACGCGGAACACTCGCAGACAGGCAGCAGAAGCTTAACAGGCATCTCCACCAGCTCCAGAAGATGGCTGATGTCTACAATGCTGCAATCTACATAACCAACCAGGTAATGTCAAGGCCTGACATAATGTTCGGAGACCCGACTGCTCCGATAGGCGGCCACATCCTGGGCCATCTGGCAACATTCCGTGTGTACCTTCGCAAGTCCAAGGGTGACAAGAGGATTGCAAGGCTTATAGACTCTCCATCACTTCCGGAGGGAGAATCAGTCTTCAGGGTGCTGACGGAAGGCATAAGAGATTAAATATTTTTTGAAACCGCTAGAAAGTAAAAAGAGCGGAGAGAGGGAATCGAACCCCCTTGAACCGGTTTCTAACGGTATCGGCGAATACGCATACATACCGCTTGCAGCCGATCGCCTGAGCCATTCGGCCATCTCCGCACGGTATCCTAAATTAATAGAAGGAGTTTTAAATTAATTATATGGGAGAATTCGAGCAGATATGCCGCGACATCACCACAGTGAAGATACAGGGAGCGCAGAATATCGCCAAAGCCGCTGTCAGGGCACTCATGCTCAGAAGCGACAGGAAGTCCATTGAAAAGCTCATTTCCCTCAGGCCGACAGAGCCCGCGCTGAGGAACGCCATACTTTTTGCGAAATCAAACCCCAAGAACCTCGGTCCGGCTGCGCTGAGCCATCTAAGGGATTCCAAAAAGAAAATCGCAGAATACGGTTCCAGAAAGATCGAGAATGGTATGAAAGTATTTACGCACTGTCATTCTTCTAATGTGATAGAAATACTCAAAGAGGCAAAGCGCCAGGGAAAGAAGTTCGAGGTCTACAACACGGAGACCAGGCCTCTCCTTCAGGGAAGAAAAACTGCAAAAGAGCTGGCTGCGCTGAAGATTCCTGTAACGCATTTCGTTGATTCAGGCGGAAGGATAGCCCTGAAGGATGCGGATATATTCCTTTTCGGTGCTGATGCCATAACCAGCGAGGGAAGAATATTCAACAAGATAGGCACAGAGATGTTTGCAGAGATAGCCAACAAGCATGACACGGACACGTACTGCTGCACTGATTCCTGGAAGTATGACCCTGTGACAGTCTTCGGCAGGAAGGAACCTGTTGAAAGGCGCGAAGCGAAAGAGGTATGGCCGGGAGCACCAAAAGGGGTGACTGTCATGAATCTCGCTTTCGAGGGAGTGCATCACGAGGCTGTGACAGCTGTGATATCGGAGCTTGGCGTCCATCCGCCTCTTGTTTTCCTGCAGGAAGTAAGAAGCGCATACCCGGAACTGTTCTGAGTTGATTTTTATTTGAAAAATGTGAATAGAATATATTGGTGAAATATGTCAAACATAAAGCCCTCGGGATACATACAGCCTGATTACAAGCCAGGAAAGAACGATGTTGTATGTGATTTCTACATAGAGCCGAATCATGGTCTCAACGTGGAAAAGGCAGCAGAGCATGTGGCTGCGGAATCCAGCATAGGAACGTGGACAGCAGTTTCAACAATGAAGCCGCAGATACAGAAAATGGGCGCAAAGGTCTTCGAAATAAAAGGCAACAACGTGAAAATCGCTTATCCTGAAGAGCTTTTCGAAAAAGGAAACGTGCCCCAGATAATGAGTTCAGTGGGCGGGAACATTTTCGGAATGAAGCATGTAAAGAACATCAGACTTAATGACATACATTTTACCAAGGATATAGTTAAATCATTCAGGGGACCACAGGTTGGAGTAAAGGGAATAAGAACTCTCCTCAAAACCCATGAAAGACCGCTTCTGGGAACCATAGTCAAGCCGAAGATAGGGCTTGATGAAAAGGAGCACGCAAAAGTTGCCTATGATGCATGGAGAGGAGGCCTTGACATCGTGAAGGATGATGAGAACCTTTCCTCAATGAGGTTCAATAAATTTGAGAAGAGAATAAAAGAAACGCTGAAGCTTCGGGACAGGGCTGAAAATGAAACCGGTGAAAAGAAAGTCTATATGCCTAACATCACTGCGGAAACAGAAGAAATGAAAAAAAGAGCAGAATTCGTCATGAGCAATGGTGGGGAGTATATAATGGTTGACATAGTCACTCTGGGATGGTCAGGACTTCAGACAATACGGGAATGCAACATGGACTGGAAAATGGTCATGCATGCGCACAGAGCTGGGCATGCGGCATTTGACCGGAACCCTAAGCACGGAATATCCATGCTTGTGATTTCAAGGATTTCCAGAATGATAGGAATGGACCAGCTGCATATAGGAACTGCATCCGTTGGGAAGATGGTTCAGGAAGACCCCGCGATAATTCTGCAGAATGCACTAAATGATGAATGGCATGGCCTGAAAAGGACATTCTCCGTTGCATCGGGGGGGCTTGAACCCGGCATGCTTCCGGAGCTTGTAAATAAGATGGGAAAAGACATCATCGCCCAGTTCGGCGGTGGATGCCACGGGCATCCCGGCGGTACAGTGAAAGGCGCAATGGCGATAAGGCAGGCTGCTGAAGCAGTAATGCAGGGCATCGATTTAAAGAATTATGCCAAAGATAATAATGAGCTTGCGCAGGCTCTCAGGAAATGGTCATGATGAAGCTTAATGCAAAGATACTCGGACTTGAGGCTGACAAGCCGATAGTTCTTCTCAACAAGGAGGATGCGGAAGAGATAGACGTAAGGCCTCTGGACAGGGTCGAGCTTATTGTCGGCAGGAAAAAGGTCAACTGCATAGTCAACATCGCTGAGCATTTCATAAAGAGCGGTGAGATTGGACTTTACAGAAAAATCTCAAGGTATACCAATGCCAAGCCTAACCAGCTTGTGGATGTCATACCATCAGCACCACCCATGTCAATAAAGTACATAAAGGACAAGATGGCCGGAAAGACGCTCGATGACAGCGCAATAAGGAAGATTGTCGAGGATACGGTTGAACGGAGGCTCTCGGAAATAGAGCTCACTGCTTTTGTGACAGCCCTCGAGTATCACGGAATGACCACTTCAGAGGTGGCATCGCTTTCAAGGCACATGGCGCTGACGGGAAAAACGCTTGACCTCGGAAAGAAGGACATCTACGACAAGCACTCAATAGGCGGTGTTCCGGGTGACAAGACATCAATGATGGTGGTGCCTGTGATAGGAGCAGCAGGGCTTACGATACCCAAGACATCGAGCAGGGCAATAACATCCCCCGCGGGAACAGCAGACAGGTTCGAATGCCTGGCTCCTGTAGACCTCAACCTTGAGGAAATCAAGCGCGTTGTAAAGAAGGTGAACGCATGCCTTGTATGGGGAGGCGCTGTGGACCTCGCACCTGCTGATGACATTTTCATAAAAATCGAGTATCCGCTTTCCATAGACCCCCTTCTTCTGCCGTCTGTGATGTCAAAGAAAAAGGCAGTTGGGGCAAAGTATCTTGTCATAGACATACCCACAGGTGAAGGCACGAAAGTGAAAACAACAAAAGACGCAGAAGCGCTGGCTGAGAAATTCATAACTCTCGGAAAGAAGCTTGGAATACAGACAGTGGGAGCGTCCACATTCGGCGAGCAGCCAATTGGCCACGGAATAGGACCGGCGCTCGAGGCAAGGGAGGCCCTCAGCACGCTTATGTACGGGAGGGGACCTGAGGATATCGTGGACAAGGTAACCACAATAGCGGGAATGCTCCTTGACTTCAAGATGAAAAAGAGCGGGAAAGAAGAAGCACTTCGCCTGCTCAAGAGCGGAAAGGCCTACAAAAAGCTTCAGGAGATAATAGAAGCGCAGGGCGGGGACCCTAACATAAAGCCGGACGACCTTCCTATAGGTCCTGAGAAGGTTGAGGTAAAATCATCTGTCAGCGGTGTTGTCGGATGGATAGACAACCGTGCCATAGTCGAGATAGCAAGGGCATCCGGCACGCCAAAAGACAAGGGCGCAGGAATTTACCTTCACAAGAAGATTGGTGACACTGTAAAGAAGGGTGACACTCTCTTTGATATCTATGCTGAGAAGAAGTACAAGCTTGAAAGGGCGCTGGAGATAGCCCAGTCAGTAAGGGCAGTCGGTGTCGGAAAGAAGTACGACATGCTGCTTGAGAAGATACCCAGGGTTATGGACCACCCGAAATACTTTATTCTGGAAAGGTAAATATATTTATGAAGCTTCTGCTGAAGGCCATATTCGGTTCCATAGACAGTAAGGGAAATCTTCTCGCCAGGGATGTCAAAGACAGTGACCTGGAATATCTCGCAGAGGTCATAGACTGGACGGAGATAGACGGAGTGAGATTCGACGCGAAGATAAACAACGGTGAGCTTGAGATAACAATGGAAGGCGAAAGGCTGTCGTCTGATGTGACTGTCAACTACACCACGAAAATAAACGTTGTCAAGCAGATAGTGCACAAATCACCCGGCGCGAAGCTCACTTCCAGCATACTGAACAAATTCCTTAGGAAGACCACCAAAATCATGGATTCCGAGCCGTGCAACCGCGGAAAGCAAACACCCCCCAACATCGTCCTGATAAAGGACATAGACATCATAGAATAAGGCTCTTGCCTGTCATTTCCTTCGGCTTCTTTATTCCCATTGTTTCCAGAATGGTTGGTGCGATGTCTTTCATGCCGCCGTCACGGAGCTTGCTGATTTTTTTGTTTCCTATGATTGTCAGCCTGACAGGATTGAAGCCGTGTGATGGATTGGGCGAGCCGTCCTCGTAGAGCATGTGATCAGCATTACCGTGGTCAGCCATCAGGAAAACCGTATATCCATTGGAAAGCGCCTTCTCGACAACCTTTCCTGAACATTCATCCACAACCTCGCATGCCTTTACAGTGGCATCGAAGACACCTGAATGCCCAACAAGGTCCGGATTGGCATAATTCACCGCAATAAAATCGTGTTTCCCTATCTCTTGCAGAAGCTTATCTGTTACCTCATATGCAGACATCTCTGGCTTCTGGTCATACGACGGCACTTTCGGTGAGTCCACGAGTATCCTCTTCTCTCCGGGATTCTCCTTCTCCACCTGGCTGTTGAAGAAAAACGTGACATGCGCGTATTTCTCGGTCTCGGCTATCCTTAGCTGGCTAAGGCCTTTGGCAGAAAGCACGTTTCCGAGGTTGTTTGAAATCTTCTCCTGCGGGAATGCAACAGGGATGTTCCAGTTGTCGTCATATGACGAGAAGCAGACATAATGGACGTTTATTTTCTTCCCGGTTTTTTCAGTGCAGTAAGGAAGCGAGTTCACCATTGCTGTTATCTGCCTTGAGCGGTCGCTTCTGAAATTGTACCATATCATTGAGTCATTGTCCTTCAGCAGTGCGGCAGGCTTCCCATCCTTGAGAATGACAGTCGGCTTGATGTAGTAATCCGTCTTGTCCCCGCGATTATATGCTTCATTTATGGCATCTTCAGCGCTTTCAGCCTCAAAGCCCTTTCCCTCTGTAAGGAGCTCATAGAATGCCAATGTCCTGCTCCAGTTTTTGTCACGGTCCATGCCGTAGTAACGACCGGAAACAGATGCTATCTGACCCACACCAATATCATTAATCTTCTTGTTTAGCTGACTAACGAAGCCCAGCGCGGACCTCTCAGGAACATCCCTTCCATCGAGACAGAGATGAATAAACACGCGCTTGAAATCATTCTTCTTGGCAAGCTCAAGAACCGCGAACATGTGCCTGAGGTCTGCATGGATGCCCTGGTCTGAGAAGAGACCGGAAACATGAAGGCTGCTTCCATTCTTTCTGCAGTTCTCAATGGCGCCGAGGAGAACGTTGTTCCTGAAGAATTCACCTGATTTTATCTTCTGGTTTATCAGCTCGTACGGCTGCCATACTATCCGGCCTGCGCCTATTGTCAGATGGCCAACCTCAGAGCCTCCCTGAACACCATCAGGATTTCCCACATCGTTTCCTGTGCATTTTATTACAGAAGTCGGGTACTCGCTGACATAACGGTCATCATTGGGTGTATTCGCGGCTTTTATCGCATTGCCTTTCTTTTCTTTGCTGAAACCCCATCCGTCCCTTATTATCAGGAGCACCTTTGAAGACATGTGGAAGCTCAGAGCTCCTCCTCTATCCTGAGAAGCTGGTTGTACTTTGAAAGCCTCTCGGACCTGCACGGAGCGCCTGTCTTTATCAGTCCTGTGTTAAGCCCTACCACCAGATCAGCTATGAAATTGTCTGAAGTCTCGCCTGATCTGTGCGAAACCATCACCCTCCATCCGTTAGCCATTGCAAGCTTTGCAGCGCTTATTGATTCTGTGACTGTGCCTATCTGGTTCACCTTCAGCAGCAGGCCGTTGACTGCATTCATGTCTATGGCCTTGTTTATCCTTTTCACATTCGTCACAAGAAGGTCGTCTCCCATCACGACTATAGTGTTGCCAATCTTCTGCGTGAGCTCTGCGAATCCGTGCCAGTCCTCTTCCTCGAAGGGGTCCTCAAGCAGGACAATAGGATATGTCTTCGACAAATCTGCGTAGAAATCCACGAGCTCTCCTGTGTCGAACTTCTTTCCGTCAAGATGGTATATTCCGTTCTTGTAGAATGCCGATGCAGCAGAGTCAATTGCAAGGGAAATCTTTCCGTGATAACCAGCTTCCTCCACTGCCTTCATAATCATCTCAATAGCCTCGGTGGCGCTGTTGATGGGAGGCGCGAATCCGCCCTCATCGCCGACATTTATGGCATCCTTTCCGTGCTTTTCCTTGATTATTCCCTTGAGGATGTGGTAGGTTTCCGCGCTCATCCTGAGTGATTCTGCGAAATTCCTGCCGAAAGGCTGAATCATGAATTCCTGTATGTCCAGCTTGTTTCCTGCATGGGCTCCGCCGTTTATGACATTCATCGAAGGTGTTGGGAGTGCAATCTTCTTGTTCCCGGAAAGCCCTGCTATGTATCTGTACAGGGGTACACCCTTTCCCATTGCAGCAGCCTTGCATACAGCCATGCTCACTCCTAGAAGTGCATTCGCACCGAGGCTGGACTTGTTTTCAGTACCATCCAGTTCAATAAGCGTCTCGTCAATAGCCGCCTGGTTCGATACATCATGACCTGTGAGATGCTTTGCTATAAGCCCGTTGACATTGCCGACAGCCTTCAGGACACCTTTTCCGCCATAACGCTTTCCTCCGTCCCTGAGTTCTATAGCCTCGTGCTTGCCCGTACTGGCACCGCTTGGCACAGCGGCTCTCGCAAGCCCTGCGCCTGTGTAAACATCAACCTCAACGGTGGGATTGCCTCTGGAATCGAGAATCTCCCTTGCCTTTATCTTCTTAATCCTGAACTTCTCCATAAAATCACCCCTTTTTTATCCGCCTGAAAAAGCAGACTGAAATAGTATATATTTGAGCTGATGTTTATTAATTTGAACAAAGCCGTAGCTCTTCTGAAAACAAAAACAACGACTTACTTCCTGATTGCTATGTCTATTGTGGATACATTAAGCTTGTTCTTCCGGTCGTCGATTATCTCATGGGTTCCGATGGTTACATCTGTCCTGGCTCCCTGAACGAAACGGTTCTTCACAACCTCTGCGACATCGACTGCGGTGCTTATGCTCCTTCCGCGTGCCTTGATGTGTATTTCATCAAACCCGTCGGAGAACTGGGTGATTGCGGCAAGCACATAGCTCATTGTAGGCTTCTTCCCCACGAATATCACGTTCTCGCCGATTTTCTCCCTCACCGGAGCCTTTTCCTCGGGCTTTGGTGATACCTTTTCTTTGACGGGCTGCTCCACTGTCTTTTCTTCAGGCGCTTCCTCTGGTAATTCTTCTGGTTTTTCCTCTACAGGCTCTTCATGAACCTCTTCTTCTGTCTCCGGCTGTGTTTCTTCATCAGCCGGCTTGTTTTCCCCGATTACGCTGTCGAGTATCTTCTGTTCTTCTGCCATTACTAACACCTCCAAGTACTGTATTGCTGTATCTACCATGACGGTAGCCTTAGTAATAGATTGTTGAAATCTCGTTTTTTAAATGTTTCTCAGCTCATTGACTGGCGCATGGCGAATCTGAGGGTTATGGGTTTGAAAGACGCACTTCCGTCCCATACTAAAAATTCCCTCTTGCTCGTGATATCAACAGCGACTATGCAATATCCATCGGAAATTGTTGCCATTGAAGAGAAAATAAGTTCTGGCTTTTCGTAAGATTTCGTAAGTTCTGAGCTGCAGTTTGTCAGTTGGCCCTTTATGTCGTCCTTGAATTCCCTGCCTTCACTGACAAGCAGGAAGTAAGGTATTGGAAGGCTCATGTTTATGTCAGCATTCACAGACACTGTGAGCGCATCGCCATTCTCCATTGTCATCTGTGCACGCATGACATCATCCGATTCAGCAAAAACACCTGTATGGTAGTATCCGTCATTCCTGAATGTGAAATCGTTGTATTTCGGTGGCATGACGGGTGTAAATGCCTTTATCACACTGCGCCCCACATACATGGAGAACCAATGACTGAAAGTCTTGCGCAGCTCTTCCTTTATTCTCACCTCGTCAGGCGAGACATCTGCACCGTCATACCATAGCTCATATGTTGTACCGCCTATGCTGACAGCATTTACTGTCTGATTCATGCCGCCTTTCAGTGAATTGGAATACACCGCCTGATAGAGTGAATACCGGGCTGAATTGTCCACAAATGACTTCGCGACCTCTGCGGAATCCTTGAGTAGGTAAACTGTATTGTCCACCATCACCATGACAGGATTCTTATCAGTGTTCGAGAGAGCAGGAAGAATGTAATAAACGCTTATAATAAACATTATAACCAACCCCGCTGCATACACTATATTAGCAACATTTCCTTTTCGCATAGCATCACCTATATTGTAAGGTCCTCCTCGACAATGTCTGTGTAAATGGACGGCCTGTACTTTATGCACAGCTTCGACTGCTGGCAGTCCTTGTCATTTTCCTCGTACGTGAGCTTCACTACGTTCTTAAGATATTCAGGCGTGTACATGCAGAGTGGGTCTATATTGGCATCATATCCTGACGCGCCATTGGCATAGGGTTCGTATGAATACACCTTGAAATCGAGATGCGCGCCGAAGGAACGGCCCGTGCTTCCCATCCTGCCAATAATCTGATTCTGCGTGACTATGTCCCCTACTGAGACGAGCACGCCATTTTCCGTGTGCAGATGCGAATATCTGGCATACAGGCCAGCGTGCTTTATTATTATGTTGTTACCGTATCCGCTGCAGTTACCCTTTATGCGTGCGTTCTTCTCCTCATCTGTCAGTTCTCTCTCATCATTATCGCATACGAATATGACTTCTCCGTCAGCCACGGCATGCACATTGTCTCCGATATTACCGCCAAGGTCCACACCGGAATGCGTATAGGTTGAGCCGTCGCTGAGCTCTCTGTATTCGCCGTAGCAGTGACTGACATGCATACCGGTGAGTGTCTCAAGCGGCCATATCCAATTGGAGCCGAAGCTTGCCTCTGAAATTGACCGCGGTATGTCGACCATGAGCGCGATGTTTCCGATTTTCCCTCCGGGAAGAGGTATATCAGCGAACAGTTTGTCGCTCTTCTCATTGCCGTATGTTTTCTTCTCCATACCTCCTGCGTAAACTATGATTCCTGCATCCATGGATTTGAGTACAGCATCGATGTAGTCATCCTGATAGTGGTATGTGATTCCGAGGACATCGCATGCAAGCTGGTCTATTGCAGCAAAGCTGATGTTGCCTGATTCGAGTATCGGCATGAGCTTCGATGTCTCGTCGTTGACGTTGATATAGGCCGATGTCTCTGAGTTCACCTTGATCATCTCAGATGCATGCGGAACACCGTGTATCATGATTATAACAGCTGCCAGTGCTGTGCCTATTGTCACCAGGCCTATGAGGTTAATCGCCGCTTTCATACCAAAAGAAACCTCCTGGAGTAATTTCAACATGAATCCTCGTGGCAGTAGTGTAATCACTAAATTTTCTTATGCAAACATTATGTTCCCCGCTGTCTTCGCACGTCGCGCTCACATATCCCTTGAAGGATTGCATGATGTCAGAAACCATTATGTCTTTGGCTGCGCGCATGAAGAATACCGTGCCGGGAAATGCGCCGTTTATGACTGAAAGTATGAGTTCGTCGCGTGCTGATTCCGAGTCTACGATACTGGCTTCAGACACTGATGAACACAGCGGATACACTGTGAGGCCGGTTCTTTCTGAAGTGCCTGTCGAGCATCTGGGATAATCATACACATCGATTATGACAAGCGAGCCATTCCTGTGGACATCGACAAGCGAAATCTTGCCGACAGGTATCAGTATGTCTCCGGGCTTTGTGTTCTCGAAACCAGTCCACGTTATGCCGTATGTATCATGCCCGATCGAATCATCCGGATTCATGCTCATCACTGAATATTTTGGAAATATGAACCTTCCTGACGGAATCTGCTCGAAAAGCACAAAATTACGGAACGATTTAAGCAGGTTCGTGTCCAGAGACATCCTGAGGAAATCCGGCACTCCGTTCTCGTTGGCGTAGTCCCTCTCTATGTAAGCCTCAGCTAGGTTTGAGAAAGAGAGCTGGTCCACTGAATTGTGAACCCTTGATGTCACGCTGCTGTTGGCGACTATCGGGAAGAGAAGCATCGAGAAGAATATCATCGCGAAGAACACGAATATTATGGTTCCTCCCATGAACTCTATGTCTATGTCCAGCTGCCCTTTCAGCATTTTCCCACCACCGCGTAATCCATGTCCGCATTCTTTATTATGCAGAAGTCTTCAGGGGACGTAAATGTCTTTCTGATATTGTCGTCATCAGGGTACGAGTTTATCCTGCTTACGCCTTTGTTCAGAGTTCCTGCAATCCTGTATGCTACCACCACGTACCAGCCGTCTTCAGGAATCGTGTAGTCATCGTAATCACCTTTAGCGAGCTTCTCAACGCTTATTGCGCTGACAGTGTTCTTTGGTATCTCCACTTTGACTGAGCCGCTGCTCACAGAAGACATCGTATCTATGTAGAATGACATCTTCTGCTCAACATACGAGCTTTCCGCGCGAAGGATTGGGTTAAGTACGTATACGCACGCAACCCAGTATATCATTACGAGTATCAGGGCGAATATAACCGCAACCATGCTTCTGCTGCTTTCCATAAGACCACAAACGCTAAACAGTCCTTAGCCCTTCAATGGTGCAAATGTCTCCTGTGCTGACTGTCATCTTGAGCAGGTATGTCGCAGATTCTTCCTGTGGGAAGCATTCCCACGAATTGCCGTCCTTCGTGCAGACGCTGTTCCCGTCTTCGCCGGTGAATCCTGCCAGGTCGCTTATTGTACAGTCAGCAACGAAAACCTCCATCTTGTCTGGAAATATCCATTCGACATTGCGATTGCTTACAGCCTGCGATGTTCTCTTAAGAATCCCCCTGTCCAGTGGGACAGCTATTATGAATGTCTTTCCGCTGTCGGAAGCATTGACTGAGCACTTGGCCGAGCACTCCCTCATCCTCTCCCCGTCATCAATCCTGCTGCACGCCAGCTTGCAGACAACGGGACTGGAAGTGAAGATTGTCTTTTCCATGCATTCAGGGTCCATAACGAGCCTTGGGTCGTCGTTTGTCTCCCTCTTGAAGAATTCAAGCCCCTTCATTGTCTCCTTCCAGCAGGGTCCAGAAAGGATTGAAGAGAGCTGGATATACATGAAAACCAGCACCATGATGAAAAGGATCAGGCTCATCACTGCCATGAGGGGCTTCGCCATCAGTTCGTTTCCCTTTTTCATATATTATTCTTGGCGAAACAGTCTTAAAACTTAAGACGACATCATCATTATGACATAGCCTGTTATTATCGCTATGACTGCTATTGTCAGGATAAGCTCTATCATACCCATTCCCATGTCAGCGATTATGGCCTTCATCTTTCCCATAATAATATTTGCACTGGTCTAATATATCATACTGCCATATAGTTACGGATTTCCGCTGTGAATGCAGGCACGCTTGACGTGCCGCTTACCCATGTAGGGCAGAAAGAGCCTCCCTTCTCGCAGTAGCAGTAATCACCTGAGCTGTGGCTGAACCCTGAGCCAGGACCGCATGCAATCTCGCTTATGGTATCCTGCCCCCTTTCCTTGTAATACTCAATAAGCTTGTAGAACGCATCAATGCTGTCCTCAGGCGTTGCATATGATGCCCATATGCCGCAGGGACTATTTCCAGTAGTGTCCTTGATGCAGAAGAAGTTGTTGCAGTCACTGCTTATGTGCTGGCACGTGTCCTTCCCAAGCGATGTCTCCTTCCTTGAGACAGCCACAGCGAATGCCGGGTCAGTATTGTACTGGACACCGAGCCTGTAAAATGCAAGTCCCTTGTCCTTCAGCTGCTCCCCACCGTTATCCTGAAGGTATCTTACCATCTGGCTCTGGGAAACCTGGGGATACGCCTCTGAGTAGACGACCGTGTCTATAGCAAGGTCCGTGCTTCCTGTTGCTTTTGACAGTTCCATGTTGTCGAACTGGCCCATTGCCCAGTACAGAGCCATTGCGACCACTATTATGGTAAGAATCGTCCATAGCCACGTATTGATGCCGGGAAATGAAGCCTTCATACAACTGTTATGAAGAACAGAAAATAAAAATAAGAATTACAGGCATGTGCACTGGTCTGATATTCCATTCATTACATCGGAACACAGTGCATCTTTTCCATTGGCATCCTTAACTGAACCCATGCTTGTCCAAGAATATGCATTCAGGTTGTCATTCAGATGACCCATGCAATAGGATGCACATCTCTGATTACATGCACTCTGCAGAACTGCCTCATCCTGAACTCCACCAAAAATGCTCAGAAATCTTGACATCTGCCCGCCGAATATCGTAAGTACAACCAAGGCTGTCACGAGAAGAACTATAGCCACAATGACTATGCTCAGCGTCATCGAAAGTCCTTTCATGCTTATAATTATGGCCGGGATTACTTAAAAATATGCACCTTAAGGCTTCACGGTCTGGTCCGTGACCCTGTCGCCGGTGAGGCTGTCCTGGAATGGAGAAATCACGCTTTCCATCCATAAACGGGCATCACCGCTCCAGCCGAATATGAGAGTGGCAAAGACAAGCCCTGCTACAAGAATTATTATGGCTGTTATGACAACCCCCATTGTGACTTCCATGGATATTACTTGGGTTTGCTCGTTAAAAAATCACGGCCAGTTCTTGACCTGCATCTGTGCATACGCGATTCCAGTATTGACTATGCCTACCACGATTGCTGACGCTACGCCACCTGTAAACTGCTCCAGTACAATTCCAAAAACAGCAGACCCAACCATTATTGCTGTGGCTTGTCCTTCTTTTATTCTGGTGTAGCAAAAATTATTCCCCTTGCCTATTTCCTTCAGCTCAGGTGTGATCGTGATGCCTTCTATACTGCAGTATTGGCTGTATATGGTGCCGTATTCCCTGTCGTAATCGTAGACATCAGGATGACCGTCATCGTCCTCATCATAGCGATTCCAGTAGCCGTCCCCTGTTGTGTCCCTGACAAGAAGCCTCATCCTTCCCATTGAAAATGTGTCTATCTTACCGTCACCTGTGGTATCCGTTATCTTCAGCGGATGCGGGCCGGGGTCTGCTGGGTCCTTGAATTCAGCACTTGTCCCGTGAAGGAATGTGAATTCCATATCTTCAACATTGGTGCCGCTGGCGATGGGAAGCCCCAGAAGTATGTTTTCCTTGTCCACCGCACTGAATACAACGAGGTCCTTCGCCTGCATTCGATATGACCATGAATTGCTGACAGAATTGCCGGACATGTCCTTTATCTCCATCTCTGTTGTATAACCGGCAACTTCATATGTCCTGTCAACGATGGTGAACGTGTAGTCGAACGTGCCGTCCTGCCCCATGTCTATCTTTCCTGTTTTCTCACCAGTGGATACAATGATATTGTTGCCTATCTTGGCTTCATAGCCGTCGAAGGTCCCGTCGAAGTCTATATCCCTTATCTTCAGCCAGTCTATCTCATTTATCAGCCCATAGACAACAACCTCATCCCACTTTCCGTCGTTGTTGTTGTCATTGAAAAGCCTGTTGTTCTGGAAAGCGTCAAGAGTTATAGGCGCAGAGCCGCAAGGCTTGACACCCTCGAAACCAAGTGCCTTCATTTTCTCCGCGCTTTCCCTTGAGATAGGGTCTGAACACGTGAATGTCTGGTCAGCTGAGTTATACAGATACTTGCTGCAGTAGATGGTTTCCCTTTTTATGTCAAGGTCTGCAAGGCATGGCGATGCAAGATAGAACAGCGTATCCTTCTGAAGGCCTTCTCCTCCATCCGTAAGCGTGATGGTGCTTGTCTTGTCGAGCATCACAGGCCTGACAATGCCAAGCGGGTATGAGCCGGATTCGCGGCCGAGATACGTATCCGGTCCGAATATGTCATAAGACGTGTCAGCAGGCGCTGATGCCATCTCTTCTATCATGAAAAGCTGCGGGTCAGCGAATGGAATCTTCAGGACCATCGATGACTTCTGCTTCATAAACTTCTCATTGAGGCTGTCAATGTAGGCAGCCGCCCAGGCAGCCCCGGTCAGCACGCCAGCCTTGGTGAACAGCCACGTGGTGCTCGGTCCCTTGTAGTAGCTGTTCATATTGGTGACAACCTTGGAAAAGAACCCCTTCTCGACAGCTTCTGTGAGGACTGCCCTTCTTGTTGCCTTGGTCACGCCCTCTTCGTATATTATATACTGGATGGATTCGTCTGTTGCTGAGGTCGTTTTGAACATGGATGAAATCACATCATCTCCTTTTGATGCCAATGCGCCGCCTGCCTCGCTTATCACTGTCTTCCCGACCCCCTTGATAAGGTATTTTGTGCCTTTTACCATTGCGCCAAGAGGAGCTCCTGCAAAGAAGACGAAAAGTGCAGAATCAAGCCATGTGCCGAGGCTTGTCCATGAATAGTCTTCTCCCTGGGGGAAGTCCTGCCAGTACACGATGTATTCAGGGTCCCCGAAACCTGCGACCCATGCTCTCGGCTCATCCATGGTAATTCCCAATATCCTTATCTGGTCAAAATCCTGGGGCAGGTAGAAGTCGCTCACCTTGCATGTCGTGGTTGCAAGCGTGACTGCAGTTCCCGGAGTGTAATAATCCAGTTGCTCATAAAGCTTATGGATCACTGTTCCCGATGTCATATAAATAGGACCAGACCTTTCAATCAATTCCACGAATATTCTGTCGTCATCTCCTTCCCAGAAGCCTCCTTTTCCATTGGCAATCTTATCTGCCCATGAAGAGCTTTCATATTCCTCCAATGACATGGAATGCCACACTCTTATCCTGTCGTTGGATATCTTCTCGGTGTCATCATTGTAAACAAGCCTCTTCCCGCTGTCGTCAAGCACTGCATAGTTATTGCCGTTCAGCGTTCCCTCGAAAAGCCCCAGAAGGTAATTGTACGATTCGGTCTTTGTATTACCGAAAGCAATGACATTGTCCCTGAAATAGTCGTGGACAAGGGGAAGATTGTTCACGCCGGGGGGGTGCTGGTCTGACAATGGAAGGAGTTCCTCATCACAGTCACTCCACATCCATCCTGTGCCCTCGACGTACTGGTAGCAGACATTGTCGCTGGCTATGCCTCCATCATATTCTATTATTCTGGATTTTCCGGGATTCTCGACTGTGGTTACCGCATGGCATTCGACTTTGGCAAATTCACTGGGAATGTAGAAATCCTCGTCACTGAGGTCCATTCCAGAAAGCTGTGCGAGATCGTCACTATTGCGAAGGTCGTTTATTCCAACGGCGCATTCCTGCGACCTTCCAAGCCACTCGCTTTTTATCGCGCATGCGAGAGCCTGTGTGGAATGCACCGCAATCTTGTCATTTAATGCTGAAATGTCATCTTCACTTCCACTGCAGAAAGGAAGCTCCGGATATTTCTGGCAGGCCTTGCTGGTCGTCTCGTTCATGTTCGTGGCAACGCCTGTTATGAAGAGCGTGAATCCAATCATTACAAAGACGACCATGAGCAGCTTGGTGAAGCTCCCCAGCGTCATCTCAGTTCCGAGGACTCCCTTGAGAATCATAATTAGTATTGGTAACTATGGTATAAATTACGCGAGTGTCCTCATCGCATCCTCTATCATGCTGCCGAACATCATACTTGAGCCTATTGCAACCATGGAGTATATTATCACAGCTATAAATATCATCTTTCCGGCCAGCAGCCACTGGCTCGACTTGTCATCCCCCCTGTTGACCTTGGTCACGAACATGGCAAGGATTATTATCACCTCTATGAGGTACGTTCCCATTATGAGCTGGAACATCGCGGGGGTCACAGCACTTGATGACCCCAGTATAGAGCTCGGGTCTATGCCGAAGCTGTCCTGCAGGCCGAACTCGTTGAGCCTGGTGCCGAGGAATCCTATGATCTGTATGATGACGCTGGACATTGCCACTATGAGGCCGCTCACGAGCGGTGCCATTCCATAAGCCTGGAACTGCATGCTGCTCGTGGTTTCAGAAAGCAGCGTCCTCATGTATTCCTGTGTCTCCCTCACGCTTTTCAGGTACTTGGATACAGTGAGCATGGATTCCGAAGCGAACTGCACGCCCTTCCTGGCGGTGTCTGTTATGGTTCTCATCACGTTCTGTATCAGCCTGCTCGGGTAGAATCTCAGCGCGCCGCTCTGGGGATTCATCAGCGCGTTCTCGAATGTCATCCCGAAGTTGCGCATGTTCCTCAGGACAATCTGGAAGAGATTGGAAATCTCCATGTCCTTCACATCCACAGCAGCCTTCTCAACAGCTATCTCCAGAGGTGTGCCGCCGGATATCCTGTTGCCCAGCTGGAAAAGAGCCAGTTCAAATTCAGATTCCATCTTGTATACAGTGGCCTCGACTCGCGAGCGCTGGAGATTGGAGAGGAGGAAGTATATGGACAGCGACGCTCCGGCTCCTACTGTTATCAGTATGGACATAAGGAGAGTCGTATCCGGAGCCGGGTCCTGGATTTCAGACGGCACCATGTTTCCACTGCCGTCATCGACCATCGGGACTATGAGAAATTCTGAATGCTCAGCGAAATACAGCACAGGCATTATTAGTATGAGGGCCCCCACAAGGAGCGCTATGGGTAATGCGGGCACTATTATCCTCTTCTTACCGCTCCTGATCATGAAGCTTCCCGGCGGCGGAAGGCTCGGATGCTGCGAGACGTCTATCTTTGAGAATGTCACAGGACGCTTGCTCAGCGTGTTGTTTATGAACCACACAAGCAGAATGGGCAGCAGTATGTCGTATCCGGCAAGGAAATGCCATGGCGTAATCATGTCTGACAGGAAAATTGCTGCCATCGGAGCCATCACAGAGCCGAGTATCGGAAGGACTATGCCCATCATGTGAATCATGGTGACAGGCATCTGAAGGTCCTGCGCATAGTGCTTCATCCTGTCCCTCGTCCCTTCAAGGACAACCCTGAGCGCCTCGTCCAAAGTCTTTTCAGCCTTTTCCTGGATCTGGCTCTGCGAATCCACTATCATTCTCAGCGCTTCCGAGAATTCCTCGTTCTCAGGCTTCCACTTGACGATGTAATTCGCAAGCGCTTCGTTGGCTGAGTAGTATTTTCCCATCTCTATGTCCCACAGGAGCCTTCTCATGTCCCATGCAAGCATGCCTGATATGTTGGACGACGTGAACCTCAGCGCGCGCTCGACATTCGGCGATATCCTCATGCTCACCACCATGTAGAGTATCGCAAGGACGACCTGCGAGCTTGCCTGTATGCGGAGCGTCTTCATATGGCTTTTCGGATACGACATCAGGAAGTACCCGACAGCAAGCCCGAGTATCACTGATGCAATCACTCCATAGGCTGTCGGGACTATCCTCAGCGCAAACAGGAATCCTCCGAGGAACGAGAAGAATATAATGCTCATCAGGAACAGAGCTGTCGGCGCATTCGGCTTTATGCGCAGTCCTGTGAAGTCTATTGCGGCATTTATGTCATCCGTGGTCTTCTTGTCAAAACTCACATTTATTATGCCGACAGCGAACTTGGCCAGCTGCTCATACCAGTTCAGCCTTAATTCCGACTTGCTGCGGTAAAGCCTGTACTCCCTTGATGAGATGTTTATCATTCTGGGATCAAGCTGGCCGGTGCTGTAAGCAGGTGCCTGAGGAGCCTTCTTCTTCCTGCTGAAAAACGACATGTTAATTATTTGTTCGTTTTCTTTAAAGAAAAAAATTACCTTATGCTGCTCCTGAACCACTTGAGCCATTCATCGTAGACTGTCTTTGCCTCAACTGCCCCGACATCCTTTTGCGTGATTTCTGAGAAAAGGTGGAACATGGAATTCGACTTCACGCACCATTCCGCCTCCATCAGTTCAGGCCGTTTCGTCCTGATGCTCATTTCCACCATGGCCTTCTTGATGTCAGCCCTGAGTTTTATGTTTTCCCACACAGCTGCCCAGTCGCCGTGCCATTCCCTGACGTAGCTTGAAATCCTGTTCAGTGTCTCGGATTCGCCGTTGACAAGTGTATCCGTAGGCTTCATCTCATCCTCTTTTGCGGAGTATTCGAAAAGGTTGACGAAGCCGCCTTCCTTGTCAGGGTTCTTTTCCCATTTCTTGCGGACTTCTGTTATCTCTGTCATTCGCCTGAAACGGTGGAGACCGTCAGCAGAACGGAGGCTCTTGCATATGGGAATTATGTCAGTGGCCTTGAATGATGTCATGGGAACTTCCAAGTCATTCACGACCCTGTCAAAGACACCATAAGCTGATTCGCCGTGGATTGTGCCCATAACCACATTGGAAAGCGCACCTATTCTCATGGCTTCGTACAGGGCTCTGGCTTCCGTTGACCTGACTTCGCCCACAACCAGCGCAGAATCACCAAGTCTTAGCGCAGTCCTGAGAGCCTCGTCCGAGGCCACTTCTGTTTCCACCATTGTCAGGACAGAACGGGACTTCAGGCGCTCGATGTTATATCCTATGTCCCTGAGCTGGTCCACAGGCAGTTCAAGTGTATCCTCTATGGTGACAATCCTTGTTTTCGGCAGTATCTCAAGCATTATGCTCGCAAGCATGGATGTCTTACCTGCGCCCCTCCCACCTGCGACCAGCATGCTCGCTGTGCCGTCTATGAGGAATGAAAGTGTGCCGGCAGCCAGAGGCGTGAGCATCTTGGCGTTTATGAAAAGCGGCAGCGTCCATGGCTTGTCCCTGTGCCTCCTTATGGCAAAGCCAAGGCCATGCGGAGACAGCGTTCTCGTGATTACGCAGAACCTTGCATTCCCTCCCGGAACAGACACATCAGTGTCCAATACAGGATTGGCCTCGTCCAGAGGCCTTCCAGACTGCATCCTCAGCCTTGTAGCCCATGCCTCGGCATCATCCTGCGTCGGTATGAGATTGGTCCTGCACTCCTCAAACTCCGAATGGTTTATCAGTATGGGCTGTGACTCAACAGGAGAGTTGACGTACACGTCCTGAATCTTCTCGTCAGCAAGCAGTATCTCGAGAACGCCAAGGCCTGCTGTATACCTTGTAAGTATGGTGGCAAGCTGCTCGATGTCCTTTGATGTCAGGTGCACCCTCTGCTGGTCGGCCACTTCCCGTATCATGTCCCTTCCTATGCTAAAGAAGACCTCGCGTATTTTTCCTGTTCTGACGAATTCAGCATCCTTCGGCCTATGGGTAGCCATGTACCTCCGCGCGGAATCCAGCACAGCATACTTCTCTTCGCTGAGAATGAACTCGGGAGGCAGAACATAGTAGAAGTATTCAGCCCTGTCAGGAAGCTTGAAAATCTCCACTTCCGTGTCGCCTACATTGTACCTCTTGACAGACCTGCCGTTCTCAGGAGGTGTTATCATGTAACGGGTGAGCATGAAGTTAGGCCGTATGCTCGGAACGAACATCTCACGGTAGAGAGACCTGTCGCCCTGCGTATATCCGGCTATGTGAGGCTTTGCGAGCTTTATTATCTGTGTTGCCTCAAGCTTGGTCTTCAGCACATTGAGAACATTCTTCAGATAGTCCACGTAGAAATCATAAACGCTCTTCTGATTGGTATGCTTTGCCTTTATCTTGACGCGCCTCATCTCGCGTATGACCTCGACATAGGCGCCTATGGGGTCCCGCCTCAGGAGGTTCAGCACAATCTCCTGAACACGCGCGTTCATCTCGGGTATCATTCGCTTCTGGAGGTTGTCAGCTGCCTTTATCCTTCCTGTGAGCCTCTCACGGACGACATCCTCTATGACATTGGATATCTCCACAAGCATCTTAGTCTGGTCCGGACCGTACTCGTATTCCCTGTCCTTGGTCAGTATTATTGTCCTGACGCTCTTGACCTCGAGAATCTTGTCTATGACATCTGCCATGCATTCGGCATAATCCTCCACACTCGCGCCAAAAGCAGAACCGAGATAATTGAGCCTGAGCTTCTGCTCGTCTTCATCATACGTGTATTCGCCTGAAGCCATAAACCGGTCACCTGAACTGCTGTTCAAATCTCTGTGTACTTTTATATTGTGGCAGACTAAATAAAAATAACCGGAGTTTGATATTATGCCTGTCATGAATGAGCAGTCTTCAGGAAAGAAGAAGGGCGGAGCGCCGATAGTCAACGAAATCGTCGGAAGGGTCAACGACAACACAAAGAGGCTCAGGCTCATTGAGGAAAGGGAAAGGATTCTCACCAGCAGGATAAGCTCTCTTGATGAATCGTTCTCAGGAAAGCTTGAATCACTTGATGTCAGGCTGAAGGGTATTGAAGAAAAGATGACAGCTCTCGACGAGAAAACGAATACAGTCAATAACACACTGAAGGAGGTTGTGAAGCAGCTCCAGTTCATGGTAAAGAAGAGTGAGCTGAAGAGGGTTGAGGAGACAGTAAAGCTGTTCGAGTCAATCCTCCCACGGCTTGCAGGGCAGCCAGATAAGGCACCTGAGTAATCTTTAAGTAGAGATGAAAGTAATTATAAATGCGGTACTGATTATGTTAGGATTGGGGAAAAAGAAGGGTAATGCGCCACCGGCACCAGCCGCCGGGGGGAGGGGTGTCCCCACTCAGAAAGTTCTTTCCATGTCTTCTCAGGGCTTCTCGGAACCGGAGATTGTAAAAACACTCAGAGAGGACGGATTCAGCCCCATAGAGGTTGACCGCGCAATGAAGGACGCCATGAGGTCAGGTTCTTCTGGCTCGGCCCAGGGAGTTCCACAGATGCCTGCAATGCCACAGGAGCCGCAGAGGCCGCTTCAGCCCAGACAAATACCGCCAATGTCTCCAGAACAGCCATCGCCTCAGCAACCGGAAATTGATGATATGACGGGTGACGAGCCTTTTTCACCAAGGGGATTCAATATGCCGCCTGCTGCACCAAAGAATCAGTTTGCGCCAACCAAGTGGGACGATGACCTTGACGACATGGATGACATCGACGATGTGCCGAAAGAAAGGAAAATGGGACCTGATGCTTTTATTGACAGGATGGAAGACTCCACCGGAATGGGTCCGCCTCCCGTGCCAAGGGATGAACTCGAACCCCTGCCTTTTGCAAGATCGCCGCTACCAAAGGACAAGGATGACAGAACAAGGATACTCAAGGAGCGCAGAAGAAGAGACATCGAGGAGCTCACTGAAGAGATAGCTGATGAAAAAATGAAAGAAATAGCTGTCAGGTTCAGCGATCTGGAAGAAAGACTTGAGAAAATTGAAAGTGATATGAAGAATTCATCATCCCAGAGCGGGGCATCATCACCAGATGAGGTGATGAACCTGAAAAAGGATATAGGTATTCAGAAAGAAAGCATAGAGGAAACCAACGCAAGAATCGACTCCATTGAAGAGGTTGTAAAAAGCTCGCTGAACCCCATGATTGAATCCATAAGAAAGATGAAGTTCGCTTCGTCGCCTGCTCCTGTTCCCGAGCCTCCGAAGACTCCTGAGAAGAAGGTTATGACAGAAAATCCGCTTGAAAAGCCTAAGGCCAGGGAAGCACCGGAACCTCAGAAAGACGACGAGCCTGGTGAGCCCCCGAGATACGCACCGCCCAAAAGCAGATAGCTTCATCTAATTCTGAAATAAAGAGAAAAAGTGTAAAAAATTAACTCGGTTTCGCCTTATCGTCGCTGCCACCGCTGGATTTGCCGCTGTCTTCACCAACGAAGTAGAAGACTGCACCTATGATGACGACTACGAGAAGCACTGTCCAAAGATCACTGCCTGTAAGCCAGTATGGAAGCCATGCTGACATACCTGCGTATCCAAGGAACGCTGACAGAACGATCCAGACAATGATGAGGAGGATTATCCACTTTATCCATGGGTATTTGCTTCCCCCGGCGCCACTCAGCATTGAACCTATGTCTATGCCAAGGAGCTGTGCGAAGAGCACTAACAGAAGTGCAACTGTTGCAAGCCCAAGCCATATGCCTGAAGTGGTTGTAAGGAGCGCGAAAAGCCATGTGTTGTAGCTCGAATAAAGCATTACGAAGAATGAAAGAATAATCGCTATGAGCGTATGCACCCTCCTACCGCCAAGGTTTTCTTTGAATGCCCACTGCATAAGCCCGTAAAGAAGAGCGAATGCGAGCAGGAATGGGAAGAGATACTGGAAGAACTCCATCCTCTGCATGTTCTGAACCATTGTTTCGAATAGTCCCATAAAATGTTATTGCGTGGGAAGACTTATAAACTTTCATGGTATTGAGCCGGTTACTTCCGAAAAAGGGAGGGAATGTCCATTCCTCCGAGCCTCATGCCTGTTGCAGCCAGAAGGAAGAAAACCGCAGATATGAAAACAATACCAGCGACAACCATGCCTACTGAGCCGGCCACAGGAAAGAAAATGACGTACATCAGCGCAGTCACGGCAACTGACAGTACTACTGCCAGTATCATCCTGTGAGTCTGCCTCTTTTCGAGCGCCTTTATGTTCCTGAGAATGTATTCGAAAGAGTAATAGAGAATTGTGATAAGAAGAACGAAAGCAAGGTAATTGAAGACACCAAGTGACTCAAGAAACCGTACCATGGTCTCGAATGCCGCCATTAAATCACCTTACAGGCTCTTTCATTCTGTATGCGCCATACAGTATCGCACCTATGACAGCTATGCCGGCTATCCATACAAGCTCGTTGTACTGGTACATATTGAAATCGCTTGTCGTTGTGTACAGCGAGCCCACGAACAGCATGACCAGCACTATGATGATTATTATCAGCTCGTTGTCCTTCTGCCCACCGCTGAGTGATTTCTTGACGAAGCCTATGCCAAAGAAAATTATGAAAAGTATGGCTGCATACGGAAGCAGGCCGTTTATGTAAGTGACTGTCATGGAATTGGAAATAGCAAAGAACGCGAGAACCACAGCTATTATGGCCTTCACGGCCTTGTTCCTGAACATTCCCACTGTCTCGAGAGCCCCGTATGAAACAGCGAGTATCAGAAGGAAGGGGAGAAGCGTTTCCAGTGCTGTGAAATCGAGTGCCATCTAATCACCTATTTAGGAAGGTTCGCCTTCACACCCTTTTTCTTACATAAATCCATGTATCTATGCATTAATTTGTCAACTTTACCCTTGTCAAGGCCGTACTTCGCAGGGTCGCCTCTAAGCTCAAGCAGCTTTCCGTTTATCCTTGAAGTCATCTCATCTATTCCGTGCATGCCTACTGGTGTTGATTCAAGCGTATCAATATCCGCTTTAAGCGTTTCAAGCTGGACACCGGTGGTGCCAGTAAGCTTATTCCAGACCGCACCACCAACATCTATACCAGCGATTTTAAACCCGTCGTGGCCGCCTGTTCTTCCTTTGGCAGTGCCTTCACCACGGCCTCTGCCGACAAACGTATGCAGCAGCATCCAAAGGAATCCCAAAAGCACTATGATAATGAGCCACATCTTGCTCAGTGAAATGAAGAATCCGTACCATCCCTGTAATATTATGAAAGCAAATACAGCCATTGCCACAAGAAGTCTTATTCCCCTATTGAACTGGCCCACAGTGCCAGCTATTATGTATATGAAAATTATTATGAAAACAACGGGAAAGAATATCGCATAAAACAGCCCTTCAACAGGCTGGTACATGTACTGCTGAAACTCCTGCATGCACGAGTAGTTCCCGTAGCAGAGAAGCTGCTGCAGCATAGTGAGAATATCAGCCATAATAATTAATGACCAAAGAAAGATTAATAAGTTTGGATTTTAGGCGACATTCCTGTATATTGAGTGAGGCGCAAGTGGATTTGCCCCACCACCGTAGGCCCTCTTTGTTGATTCTATGCTGTTTACCGCTTCTGACACATAGAGGTTTTCTTTAGCCTGGTTTGAAAGAATACCTTCAGCAGGAGCTGCAGTCATGGAAAGTGCACTGTACATGAGATCCATTCTTCCATAATACTTAAGAAAGTCAGCTGTAGAAGGCTTCTCGTATCTTATTATTTTTGAACCGTCAGATGCTGTGCCAACGACTGTCCTCTTTCCCTTCTTTCCGAATAACCAAAGCTCTGCGCGCCTGTATTCAGATGGTACTCTGTTTTTATCCATCGTCTGCTTTGCGTCGTTGTCTGTAAGCTCTTCGTAAACGCCAGCTTCAACTGAGTCGTCGTCTTTGAACTTTTCCAGACTGTTGTAGAGACTCATTTCAACTTCCGCTTCCTTTCCTTTCACATTGTCAGCCATGTAAGAGAGATCTGCGGTGCTTAAGCTCTCGCCATCTCCCTGCATATAAATCATATACTCTGCGCCACCCCTCTCGACAGTGTAAACGCTGTCCATTGTAGTGAGACCGTCCTTGAGGTGATAAAGAGACCATCCATTCTGGACAATCTTATTAAGTCCAGATATGGGATTCTCAAATGCATCCTTACCATACTTATGCTTCTTTGCTTGAAGTGTTTCCCTAAGACCGTTCTTCGCTGAATTGTAAACACCGCTAAGAATACCTGCACCAGAAGAATCAGGAATTTTTTTGACAAGCTCTTCTCCGACTTTGTTCACAATCATCTTGCCTATGCTACCAATTCTAGTTCCCTTCATAGGCCTTTTTATCATTATGCTTTCATCGTAAAGCTTGTCAAGTCTTCCCATAGTAATCACTCCTTTAAGCATTCTCCATAAGATTTTTAACGCTGTCAGCAGTAATCTCCTCAGCCTCGAGCTGATAGAGCATGCTGTTCTTCCTCTCTTCTGCGAAAGGGTCCAGGCCCTTCTGTGTCACAAGTGACATCAGCAGGTCTACATCGTTCGCGTACTTCGCCATCCTCTGAAGTTTTACTGTCATCATATCAATTCCCCTTAATTGTAGGAAAACCCGTTAAAGGACTTTCCCTCCACTTTTTCAAAGCCTATAAGGGCAGCTCTTGCAAGCTCCCTTATCTGGCCGCTGTAGTCGTTATCAGCTATGTATTCAGCATAAGCCCTTCCGGTAGCCTCGACCTCTGTCTCGCCTGCATGAGGCTTGTCCGTGTGCGCATACTCGTGAAGGTTTGTGGCCTTCTCATCAGCTATGTCAAGATTCCTGTTCACGTAAATATCACCATTGTCATTTGCACCGTAGACGAATTTACCAAATTCTCCTGTTATCTTCTGAAGGTAATCATTGCCGACCTTGGTGTATGTGGTTGTGAGAGCGTTCCTGTAAGAAGGAATCTTGTTCTCTTCAACACCTACACCCAGAATATCATAAGCGCCAATCCTTGCCCTGGCCCTTGTGGGTCTTGTGGCTACAGCCTTGCCTATCTCTATTGCAGCCTTTCCAACCTCTCCCCAGAAGCTCCTTGCCCTGACAGGGTCTATCTTCTCAGAAAAAAGCTCATTCTCAGCCTTTTTGAAACTCTGCGGACCGAAAGCTACAGAAATCTCCTCTCTTCCATCCTGAACAATTTTTTCCTTAGTCATCATATTCACCTAATTTATCCCTATATAGTAGTTACTTTTGGTCTTTATAAAGGTTATTGTTGCTTTACTGATGTCGATTTTACTCGAAAAAATGTGCGTTTTTTGATGTTTCCGGATGTTAATTATACTTAACATAAGGCTTTATAAGCCTTGTTATTGGACGCATGATATCGTTTTTAACTGAAAAATTGATGTTTTTGAATTTTCAGAACCGGTATCAGGGAAAGCATCAGAATCAGAGGGATTTGAGATACTCTTCCTCGGTGAAATGCATCTTTCCGGGAAGTATCAGCACAGCCGGCGGCCCGAGTGGTCTCTTGAGCAGGTCTATTGCCATGCGGTACCGGATTACGGATTTTCCCGAGCCAAGCCCGCTGCACGCTATAAGTCTGGTGTCGCTGCTGAAGAGCTTCTTTTTCTTCTCCTTCTCTATCATGAGCAGTACTTCCATGGCCTGTGACGTGTCCATGTCTATGTCCAGAAGGAAGAGTGTATGCATCCCCTGATTGCTATTGGCAACCGCATAGTCATAGAAAGATGTCGGAGCGTAATCCTTTGCAGGAGCGACTACTGTAACAGTCCTGCCGAAATTATAGAGGGAAAGTCCTGTCTCTGCAACTGCTGTGAGTATGGACGAGCTGTGAATAACTTCTGTCCTGACTTTCTGCTCCTTCGCTTCCATGAGAACGTTCAGGTGCGTTGTGGCACTAAGGGGGTCGCCTGCCACAAGGACTGAAACCTTCTTCTTCTTTGCAAGATTTACAAGCTTTGATACATGTTCCTCGATGTCAGAGCGCTGGAGCATATTGATTTTCTTCCCAACAGCTTTCTCGAGCTTCTTCAGGCTTCCGGGCCACCTCGCTGTGTAGAGCTCAAGAAAAACATGGTCCGATGCCCTGCATGCCTCAAGCCCGCGGACTGGGATGTCTCCTTCGTTACCAATCCCAAGACCTATCAGGTAAAGCATAAAATCACTTTGAAAATATTATTTCCACAACATCCCCGCTTTTAAGCTCGTGGTCTGCACCGACCTTCTTCCTGTCGAGGTCCAGCCCGCCTATGAACTTGTCAGCCATTGTGCTGTGTACCTTTCCGGCGAGCTCCTTCATCGTGGTGCCCTTCTTCACGAGATGCACATCCGGAAGCACGTTGCCTTTTGAGTCCGAGAGCCTGCTTATGCTGGCCACAGGATAGACGGGAATATAATGGAGCATGTCGAAAACCATTGAATTGAGCGCCTTCTGGACGCCGGTTGAGCCATAGACCTTGAGGACATTTCTGCGTATGAACTCAAGTGCTTCCTTCTGCTTTTCGTTCACATCGCCCTTCAGGCTGAAGTCGCTGTCACCTGGCTGGTAATCTATCATGCCGTGCTCAGCGGCCTCCCTTAAAGCGAGCTCGAAATCAGCTGAAGTCGGTATCACATTCTGGCGCTTTGATTTTATAGATTCATAATTATTTCTGGCGCTTTCCTTGTCTATCTTGTTCGCAGCTATCATGATGGGCTTTGACTCCTTCCTCAGGATGGTTGCGAATTCCCTGCTCTTCATGTCAGCTTTTCCGGAAGCACGTTTTATGTCGTCCTCGTTTATGCCAAGGCCCGACAGCTTTTCACCGAGCAGCCTTTCCACAGGTATCTTTTTCATGCGCGCGAGGTTCTCGACCTTCTCTATGTTCTTCTGTATGATGTCAAAAAGCCACTCGTCTATCTCCCCTTCAAGAACCTTTATGTTATTTTCTGGGTCCCAGAGATTGTCTGATGGACGCTGTTTGCCCTCAGAGTCAGTGAGTCCTGATGCATCCAGCACATGTATGAGACCATCGGCCTGCCTGAGGTCGTCGAGAAACCTGTTGCCAAGGCCCTTGCCCTCATGGGCACCCGGAACAAGACCTGCGACATCCAGAAGCTTCACTGGTATCCACCGCTTTCCGTTCAGGCATTTCGAGTTCTGGGGATTGCACGAAACACCGAGCTTTCTGCACGGGCAGTCTGTTATCAGGTATCCGACAGCCTGATTGGGCTCTATCGTGGTGAAAGGATAATTGGCTATCTGGACATCTGCCAGTGTCGCAGCCTTGAGCATAGTTGACTTTCCGCTGTTCGGAAGCCCCACAAATCCAAGAAGCATAGTCTATTCTTTTCGGAGGGATATAAAAATCCTTAGAATGCCCATTTCTTTTTCTTCAGCTGGAGATAGACATCTGTGATGAACCTTATGCTGAAGACTGTTGATATCGCTATTCCGAGAAGAATGATCACTGACGCAGCGTACATCAGGGGCGTGTCAGTCAAAGTTTCCAGTTCAGCGACTGTGCTGCCGTCAAGAAGGAATGGGTATTGCATGAAAGAGACGCCCAGCAGCGGGATGCTTGAGATTCCAACTATAGCAAAGGTCACTGCCATTCCGACCACGAAGGATGACAGAACAGCAATCTTCTTGCCCCAGAATGTCCTGGAACTGTTTTTCAGCGCTTCAAGGAAACTGTTCCCGCTTATCATTATTGACTGGTTCACGAACAAGAACATCAATGTGAACAGCAGCACGAAAAGGGCTCCGATGTACTGTACCATGCTACTGAGATTGGATATTAACGAAACAATGAACATCGCTATGATAAGATGATGCAGCTTTCCGAAAGCCAGACGGAAGCTCTCCCTGTATTCCTTGGGGCTCTTTGCCTGGTATATCATAGCACCGGTTATCCAGACATTGACAATCATGAGAACACCGAAGGCCATCATCATCCCTATTACAGGAAGCAGGACATCCGCAGTCATTATTCCGGCATCCAGAAAAGCGATGTTACCGGATATTGTGTCTCCGGTAAGGAGAAGAGTGAGAAGTATGATTGCAGACTGGATGAAGAAAAAAGGCACGAACCTCTTTGGCTCTATGGACATCTTCAGTGCTGTTACTATGTTGCTCTTCCACTGAATTGCAGAAAGGGTTTTGAATGAATCTTTCATGCATTTCTTCATTGTGCCGTACCAATTTTCTGCCATAGTAAATCTTATGCGGCGGCTCTTATAAATTACAAACTATTATAAATCTTCTTGTAGAGGTTTTGGTATGAAAACGCCCGTATGCGAGATGTGCCTGAAATCAGGCATCCTTTGCAGGTCATGCGAAGAAAAGGTCAAAAGAGGGGAAGTAAGCGAGACAGTTGTAAAGGTATCGTCGTTTCTTCTAAAACTATCCGGTGAAAAGAAACAACTCAAGGATGTGAGCATAGTGGATGTTGTCGAGTCTCCTGACATGGCTGTGATAATATGCGGAAAGGGTGATGCTCCGAATGTGATAGGCGCAGGGGGCCAGAATGCCAGGAAGCTTGAGAAGGAACTAGGGAAGAGTGTCAAGGTCGTCGAGGAAGCATCCGACATCAAGGATTTCGCCTCAAGCCTTCTCATGCCACTCAGGGTTGTTTCTGTCAATACAATCTACAAAGACGGTGAGGAAATCTACAGGGTAACCGCATCGCACGGGAGGCCGAGGATAAGCCCCCAGAATTTCAGCAGGATAATAAAGCTCGTATACGGAAAGAATGCTGAATTTTCATCTGAGTGATTCACATGCCAAAGAGAATCGCGGTTTTAGACAGGGAACTATGCAAGCCAACCACATGCAGCCATCTCTGCAAGAGGATATGCCCTGTGAACAGGTCTGAAGAGGAATGCATAACCATAAACAGTGATGACAACAAGCCCAACATAGATGAGTTGTTATGCATAGGGTGCGGCATATGCGTCAACAAGTGTCCGACAAAAGCAATTTCCATTGTCAACCTTCCGGGCGAACTGAAGGAGAATCCTGTTTTCAGATACGGAAGAAACCAGTTCCAGCTATTCAGGCTTCCGATACCAAAGCCCAGAATGGTTGTTGGACTGATAGGACAGAACGGAATTGGAAAGTCTACTGCTGTGAAGATACTGTCCGACAAGATGAAGCCAAATCTCGGACTTATTGATAAGGATGTCCCATTCGACCAGATAATGGACATGTTTAAGGGAAGCGAGCTCCAGAACTACTTCACTGAATTGCAGAAAGGCAATGTTAGGTTAGCCTACAAGCCCCAGAACATCGACGAGATACCGAAAACATTCAAAGGAAATGTTTCAGATATTTTCTCAAAGATGGAGAATCAGGAGAAACTCAGTAAACTCTCGGATATACTCAGGACAGAAAGCATAATGAACAAGGACATCAAAACACTTTCAGGAGGCGAACTCCAGCTGCTGGCTGTTATCGCAACGATGATGAAGGATGCTGATTTGTACTTCTTCGACGAGCCGAGCTCCTACCTTGACGTGGAGCAGAGGCTAAGGGTCGCTGCAGCCATACGCATGCTTTCGAAGGACAAAATGGTCATGGTTGTCGAGCACGACCTTGCTGTTGCCGATTACCTCGCAGACCAGGTGCACATGCTCTATGGAAAGCCGGCTGTGTTCGGCGTGATATCAAAGCCTTATGGTGTCAGGGTCGGCATAAACACGTATCTTGAAGGTATGATAAAAGAGGAAAACGTCCGCTTCAGGGACGAAGAAATAATCTTCAGGAAAGGCATGAAGAATACACTGAAGACCAAGCATTTCCTGACATTTCCCAGGTTCACGAAAAAGTTTGATAAATTCTCACTGGAAACAGACAGCGGCAATCTTTACAAGGGTGAAATCATCGGGGTACTAGGTCCCAATGCAACCGGAAAGAGCACTTTCATAAATATGCTTACAGGCAATGTCAAGCCTGACAACGGGGAAGCTCTTGGGAAGATGAAGCTTGCATACAAGCCCCAAAGGATAGAATTGGATGATGACGAAAAGGGCCTGACAGTCAGGCTGTACCTGCAGAAGGAGATGACTGACAAGACGATGAAGCAGAGAATTATCCATATGCTTGACCTTGATAGGCTCATGGAAAAGAAACTTTCATCGCTTTCAGGAGGAGAGATGCAGAGTGTGTCCATAGCAGCGACGCTTGGAAAGGAATTCGACATACTTCTCATGGACGAGCCGACTGCATTCCTTGATGTCGAGCAGAGGCTGCGCGCATCAAAGCTCATCCGCGAGGTCATAGAAAGCAAGGAGCTTGCCGCTTTCATAGTTGACCACGACCTGCAGATTCTCGATGCCATGTCTGACAGGCTCATGATATTCGACGGGAAGCGCGGTGTCCATGGCCACGGCATGGCGCCGATGAACTCAAAGGACGGCATGAACCACTTCCTCAGGAAAATCGGCATCACATTCAGGCGCGACCCGCAGACAGGAAGAGCGCGCGCGAACAAGCCGGACTCGCAGAAGGACAGCGAGCAGAAGAGCAGGAATGCATACTATTATGTGGAGTAGTTCAACCTGAAATAATCCTGAATAGTTCCTTAGCAGCTTCCTGCGGGCCTTTGGTTTCCATGCCGGATATGCCTAAGCGCGTTCGAAGCTGGCCGACAAATACTTTCGAAGCGAACACCTTATCGAAGTACTTCTTTGCAAGCCTATCGTATTCGTCCTTGTACTGAACGGGGCCAAAAGGATTTGCGAAGAATGAATATACAAGCCCTGTTTCAGTTGTAGTGCCCTTGGCCATTCTCGCCCCCTCCCTGAAGACCTTCAGTGCATCCTCAATACCGCTGAACCTTTCGAGTATCGGATGCTCAGCGTCCACGCTCTCGTAATTGTTTGCATAGAGAAGGAAATCTATTTCATGGCCTTTCGTCACTTCATACTGGGTTGTTATCGGAAGTATCGCACGGCTGTTTATGGTGTAAGGGCTGTGTATCATGGTCCTGTCCATGTTTCCGAATGCAAAACCAGGCTGGAGGTCGTCAAGCCTGACGAACGCGCCGGTCTCCGTGCCGTAAGCAATCACCTTTCCGTTGCTGTCGATTCCAAGTGAGCCCATGTCATCGAATATGACTGTCATGTCCCGGATGTATTTCTTTCCGAGCATCCTGAATGCTTCCAGTGTCTCGGACTTGCCGGCGCCGCTGTCTCCCCAGACAAGAACATTGGCGGTTTTCCTGTTCTTCATGCTTATACGCACCATAGCTCCGTGAACCGGAAGGCGGCCCTTCTTTATCGAGACTATGTTATGGAGAGTAAGTATCATCTTTTTGAGATATCCAAAGTATCCGTAGCTGTCATCACCCGGGACAGCTCCAACGAAAATCTTGTTCTTACTGTCCTCAAAGAATACAGTGGGATTCTTCCCGTACTTCTTCATGTGCTTCATCGGCACGCCGAATGCGTATATTGCATCAGGCTTTTTTGTAAGGTCTTCATCGTCTGCAAGGTCAAAGAGGTTGGCGAGTGATGTGCCAAGTCCCATGAAGCGCGAATGGAAGAAAACATGAATCAGGGTATCGCATACCTTTGCAGGATAGCACAGCCATTCCCCTGATGTGAAATCAACACCCTCCAATGGATTCTCATTGACTTCCCTGAAAATACCTGACCGTTTGTTCATCGTCGGGTCAAGAATGAGAGGCGGCGACATGAAGACCTGCCTTATCACAGGAACAGCAGACATATTTGCATACTTTTTTCCGAGAGGCATTTCCTTCTCGCCCGCTATAACGCCTATCTGACAGCCTGCAGCTACCTGCCTGTAGACTCTGGGATGTTCCCCTGTTATGTTCTCGCATATATCCCTGTAAGCCGTCCTTGTAAGGTGATTAAGTATCTCGATTGTATGGTTGAACGTCCTGTAAGGCCGCTTGTCGTATTCCTGGTCTTCGCCCCCGCCTTCGAGCGAATAACATATGAAGAATCGTTCGAAGCTTCTCCAGAAATTGTAAAGCTTCTCGACAAATTCATTAAGCATGTATGTGTCCCTGAAGACTTCCCTTGCCTGAGGGAATGCCATTGCCACCTCGTCGTGCCTCATGTGCGTGAGCTTTCTGATTATCATCAGCATCAGACTGTCCTGCTTCTTTCGGCTGATGCCCTTTGGAACAATATCGAAAAGCGGTGAATCCCTCTCGCGGAGATGCTGCATGTAATCCATGAAAACATGCTCAAAAAGGCCTGACAACACAAGCTCTTCACTTGTGTCAGGTATCACACCGTTGTTATAAATGACAGCCTGTTTTCCATAGAAAGCGAAATTCGCATTTCTCATAGTTTTTCTAATACAATAAATGCTATAAAAGTTTAGGTGACAGTCTAGTTGCTGTCTTCCTCTTCTTTGACCTTCTCTTCCACTTCTTCCCTGATGCCGAGCTTGTCAACGATTTCCTTGTAGCGGTTTCTTATGGTCACCTCTGTCACGCCTATGGCATCGGCAACTTCTCTCTGTGTCTTCTTCTCGCCGCCGAGAACAGCTGCAATGTAAAGGGCTGCTGCTGCGACACCAATCGGGCCCTTTCCTGATGTGACATCATACTGGCTTGCCTCATCCAGAACATGGACTGCCCTTACCTGAACCCTTTCGGAAAGACCGAGAAGTGAACCGAACCTCGGAACATAATCCTGCGACTTTGCAGGCAGTATCCTCATCCCCAGCTTCCTGGCGACATACCTGTAGGTCTTGCCTATGTCACGCCTGTTTATCCCGGACGCCTTCGATATCTCGTCAAGTGTCCTTGGAGCACCTTCCTCACGGCATACAGTATAAAGGAGCGCTGCGATTATGGACTCTGTGCTTCTTCCCCTTACAAGACCGCCCTCAACTGCCTTTTCGTACAGCTTGGCGACCTTCTCGTGTATAGACTGGGAAAGTCCTAAGAATGATATAAGCCTCTGAAGTTCTGAGAATGCGAATGAGAGGTTCCTGTCTTTTGACTTTATGAGCCTCTTGTGCCATTTGGTAAGCCTGTAGTACTGCGCTCTCTTCTTCGGAGCCACTTTAAATAATTCGCCACGGCCTTTACCCATTTCAGTTGTTATACCTTGGTCGTGCTTTGTGGGAGTAAGCGGAGCACCTGTTCTGACCCTTCTGGATCTCTGGTCTTCGTCGAATGCTCTCCATTCCTGAGTAACGTCGATTGCTGCTTCGTCAACAACAAGTCCGCACTTCATGCAGACAGATTCGCCCCTGTTAGGGTCGAACTGTATGTTCTCGCTATTGCATTCAGGGCATGTAGGCTTCTTTTTTTCTTCAGGTTTTTCTCCAGCATTTTCTTCAGTTTTTTGTTCCATGTTACTCCTCTTTAGTGAATATACGAGTAAAGTGATATAAACTATCACCCAAGCTATTTATAAACTTATCGGTAGTGGAGTATACATATAAAAGACCAAAACTGGCATCTTCCAATACATTCATTTGCCAAGACTTTTCACAGCGCTGAGAATCTGCTTTTTCTCGTTGTCCTCAAGGACTATCCTCTCATTTGCGAACAGCAGCCTGAGATCGTCGTCGTCCTTGGGCATGGTCTCCACTATTGCGACAACATGCCTGTCAAGAAGCTTTTCTATCTTAGAAAGTCTTTCCACGAGTGCTTTTATGTCCTTCTCGGGAAGCTTGCAGAACTTGCTGAGATAATCAAGCGCATTCTTCTGCTCATAATTAAGCTCACTTTCCTTCTCTCTCTTCTTCAGGATAGCCTTAGCGTCATACGAAGTTACAACTTTTTCGTTCTTTATTTCCATAATATCACCTAAACTTTTACCGGGACAAGATGCTCTGGCTTTGTAATTACTGTCTTTTTCTTGTTCCCAATCTTAACTTCGACTGTGTATGCAGTCCCTCTCTTTCCGGTCACTATGCCTGCTGCACCCTTGAACCTGAAATGCGGCATTCCGCTGACTGACGAAGGCTTTGGCATAACAGTTACTCTGTCATTTTCATTGAACTCCATGAGGTAGGGTGTAACTGTGAATTTGTCACGAAGATTCTTTGTGAACTTCTTCCTTGTTCCTGCCCTGAGTCCCTTTGATGACTTTACCATATTATCATTTCCATATCTTAACTACATCAAGTTCCTTGACAACTGCCGGATTCTTGAGTAAACCGGAAACAGACGGCTTCGACCTTCCGTCATCGCCGCTTACCAGTTCCTTTATGTATAACCCAGCTTCTCCTTTTATTAGTAACTCAAAGCTTTTATTATTAATCCTCTTCCAGGATATGCCAAGCACCTTCCTTTTCCTCACCTTATCAGCCCTTCTGTGCTCAACCCTGTGGGGAGTGCGCTGATTTATGACCGTATTGTTAAGCTCGCCGAGTTTTTCAATGTCCTTGACTGGTTTCGCAAATTCAACGAGCGCCCTGTAGCTCTTGTCGTTCTGCATGCTCTTCACTTTAACGACTTCCCTTCTGTCGGCAAATTTTAATCCCAGTATCTCGGCCTTGCCTGTCTTTTTGACAGAAGCTGCCATCTTCTTCAGGTCTATGTTTCTTTTTACAGGATTCTTTATCTCAAGGACAAAAGGCCTTCCCCCGAAGCATAAAGCGTCGATGTCCTCCCTTCCACTTGCGTGAAGGGAATGGCCGTCACCGCCTGTTGCCAGCATGAATGGCGCTGCTATGACATCCTCAAGGGTTTCGTCGTACTTGTCCCACTTGGTCTGGGGAAGACCTCTCTTGAATTTGTTGTATTCACCTCTTATGAAAAGTGAGGATACATTCAGTTCTATCCGGTCTTTGTCAAGATTAAGTATCACTGTCACATCCGGCATCTTTGGATCGTGCTCCTTTTTGACCCTGTCATATATGACCTTTCCGAGTTCCCTGTTAAGCTCGCTCTTTATTGATTCGCAGTATTCTATTCCAACATCTTCCCAGAGGCTTTCTTCCTCCGAAATCAGTTCGCTGCTGAGGATTGTTCCCACAAGGAATGTACTGTATTCGAGCTTTTTCATCCGGGCTGCTGCGGCATCAGCATACTTGTCGAGCTTTCTGAATATGTCACCGCATACTTCGCATTTGATGTTCTCTTTCTTCTTCAGGTGAGTCCTTATAGCAGCTCCGCGCTCTTTGTTTGTCATCCCTGTAGAGACATGCGCGAACTGTCTACCGAGGCAGTGGTTGCACACATTGCCTCTCTTAAGAATATTTGTAGCCAATTCTATAATCTCGGACTTGGCAAATGTACATTCGTTCTTGGAACGCTTCTTTCCAGTATTTATGTTTTTCATAAAGAAGATGAAAAGAAGAGTGTATTTAAATAGTAATTTTGCGTGTTCATGATTCTTACTTTTTCACTGAGATTGATTCTAGCGCAAGTGATCCGAAATCAGTTCCACCATAGTCTGGGTCATATACGGCATAAAGATTGAACTGCCCATAGTGGTCGCCCTTATTCCAGCGACCAACAGAAGTTGTTCCTTTTCCTTCGTGCCTACAATAAAAGTGTGTAACAGCTTTTTCTGCGAATTCAGGACTGTATCCGGCATCTATCCATGACTTGACAGCGTCAGGCCGAAGTTTCACAGTGGAAAATGGTGTTCCTGTATCAGGCCTGAATGCTCCATCACATGTAAGTTGTACATAACCAGATGAAGGAATAATAATATGTTTAACTTCGGAATCCGGACCAATCTTTGCTACCCATATGCCGTTCTTCTTCTCGAAACTTTCAGGGTGTATTATCCACTCGACTGACCTGTCCGTTTTCTTGGATTTTTTGAGCTTTATCCCACCATCATAGTTGCATGCGTCATTTGTGAAGTTTCCACCGCCGATGCCTTCGAACACTGAATAGATTGCGTTCTTTGCTTCCCCGAGATCGAGTTCGCCAAGCTCTGATAAGAGATAAGAATTCCACAATCCTGCCTGCTCGCCGAGTGTTATTGTTTCCTTATGAATATCCAAGAACTTCTTTTCGTAGTTATTTATCTCAGGCGAAATATCGCCTTCCAGAAAGTATGGAACATTCCTGTTGAAGTCTCCTGCACCATATATTTTTAGCCTCGGAATGCTAACCATGCTATTTGACATAGAAAATCTATGAATGACATATTTATAAATATTTATTTAATCACTACTCGCTAATAATTAAATCATTCGTGCTTTGCAGCTATTGGTATCCTTCGTCCCTGACCAAAAGCCTTGGAAGTGACCTTCAGTCCGGGAGCAGCCTGCTTTCTCTTGTATTCGTTCCTGTTGACAGTCCTTATAACCCAGTCAACTGTGTCCTTGTTGAATCCTTTACTCTTTATTTCATCCGATGAAAGCCTTTCATCAACATAATACTTCAGTATTTCGTCGAGTATATCATAAGGCGGAAGGCTGTCCTGATCCTTCTGATTGGGTCTCAGCTCTGCAGAAGGCGGTTTCTCTATGGTCTCTTTGGGAATTATCTCTTTATTCCTGTTGATGTATCTGGCAAGTTCATATACCATTGTCTTTGGGACATCCGATATCACGGAAAGTCCTCCTGTCATATCTCCGTAAAGTGTGCAGTAGCCGACAGAAACCTCGCTCTTGTTGCCGGTTGAGAGCACGAGATGCCCGAACTTGTTCGAGAACGCCATGAGGAGATTTCCCCTTATCCTTGCTTGGATGTTTTCTTCTGTAACGTCTTCCTTCTTCCCCTTGAAATGTTCCTTCAGCGTGGCAATATAAGAATCATGCACTTCCTTTATTGGTATAACCTTGAATTCTATGCCAAGATTTTTTGCGAGCCTCTCGGAGTCGTCAACGCTTCCCGTGGACGAGAATCTGGAAGGCATCGATATTCCCAGTACATTCTCTTTTCCGAGTGCTTTGACAGCCAGTGCACATGTCACAGCAGAATCTATGCCTCCTGAAAGTCCGACAACCGCTTCCCTGAATCCACACTTCCTGAAGTAATCGCCCACTCCAAGAACAAGAGCGCTTTCGAGGCTCTCCATTTCTCCCTCCTCGATGTATTCGGATTTACCCTTTTCTTTTGTGTCGACTGTGACAACCGTTTCCTTAAATGGAGGAAGTGATGTCACCAGTTTTCCATCTGAGTCAGTGAATATACTCCTTCCGTCGAATATCAGTTCGTCATTCGCCCCCACCTGATTGACGTAGATGAATGGGACACCGTGCTTCTTTGAATGATTGCTGACAAGCCTGTATCTTATGCGGCCTTTCCCTAGATGAAACGGCGAGGCTGATATGTTTATCATCAGGGTAGCGCCTTTCTTTGCAAGCTCTTCTATGGGATTGAAGTCATAGTGCCGCCTGTGCCAGAGCTGAGGGTCATTCCATGCATCCTCGCAAATCGAAATCCCTATTTTTTCATCACCGAAACCGACAACATCTATCTTATCTGCGGGATCGAAATATCTTGCCTCATCGAATACGTCATAAGTTGGGAGGAGTGATTTTCGCTGAACTATTTTCTTTTTCCCCTTATGCAGGAGAACAGCAGTATTGTAAAGCCCCATTCCCTCTTTACCCCCGTTCTTCTCAGGAACACCTACTATTATACCGAAATCGTAATTCTCCGAAGCCTTCGCAAGCTTCTCAACAGCCTTCATAGACCTCTCTATGAAATACTTCTTTTCGAGAAGGTCCCTCGGCGGATATCCTGTTAGGAACATCTCAGGAAATACCACGAGGTCCGTGCCACCGGCATTGGAGAGCACATCCTTTGCTTTCTTAAGGTTGCCGTCTATGTCCCCGACCACAGGATTCAGCTGAGCTATCGTAACCTTCATAATCATCCCATCCCAAACTGCTTCGCTATATTCGCGAACGGGCCGCGCTTGAATGCCTTCCCGCCCTTCGTCATCTTCATCACTTTCTTTATCTGCTTGTAAGACTTCATCATATGCCTGACCTCGTCCTCCCTCATGCCCGATCCTGAAGCTATCCTTTTTATGCGGCTGGAGGTTATGTCTTCGGGATTCTCCCTCTCATGGGGTGTCATGGAATTTATAGCAAATTCCCATTTCTTCATTTTTTCTTCTTGATTGCTGAGGAAACCATCAGGAAGCTTCTTCTTCAATGCAGAGGAACCGCCGGGAAGCATATCGAGCATCTTGGTCATGGAACCCATTCCTTTCATTGACTTTATCTGCTCCTGAAAATCCCTCATTGTGAACTTCCCGTCCATTATCCTCTTTGCGACATCCTCGCTCATGCCTGCTTCTTTTGCCTTTTCCATGAGTCCTTCAATGTCGCCGTATCCGATTAGCCTTCCGATGAAACGCTTCGGGTCGTAGACTTCAAGGTCGCCTATCTTCTCGCCTGTTCCAATGAAACGGACGCTCGTACCCGCTGCCCTGCATGCAGCCAGCGCGGCACCGCCCTTTGCAGTGCCGTCCATTTTTGTTATTATTATGCCTGTTATGCCAACAAGCTTTGAGAATTCGGATGCCTGCGTCCGCGCGGCCTGTCCAAGCTCAGCGGGTATGACAAGGAAGACCTCGTCGGGGTTAACCGTCTTGCTCAGGGCCTTCAGTTCCTTTGCGAGTTCACCGTCAAGCGCATCACGCCCCGCAGAGTCGAAAATCATCACATGTTCCTTTGACTTTTTGACAGCTTCCTTTGCCACGCCGTCTGCGCCCTTGCCGTCCCTGTAGACAGGCGCGTTTATCCTTTTTGCGTTCTGCTCAAGCTGGTCCTGGGCTGCGGGCCTGTGAACATCGCATGCAACAAGACCTGCCTGAAGACCGCGTGTCTGGAACCATTTCGCAAGCTTTCCGGCTGCAGTTGTTTTTCCGGCACCGAAAAGCCCTATGAGAAGTATGCGCTGCTTCTTCAGCTCAAGACCATTGCTCTTTTCTCCGAGGAACCACACCAGTTCATCATATAGGTTCTTGACAAGGACCTCCTTCATGCTCATGCCCTTGGGAAGATCTTTCTTGAGAACGTTGTTCTTTATCCTTCCGGAAAGCTCTGCTATCAACTCTATGTCAACATCAGCCTGTATCAGCGCTCTCTGCAGCTCTATGACAAGCGCATCGACCTTTTCCTTGTCTACTAAAGAGTAACCAGTAACTTTACTGAAAATCTTCTTTATCGAGTCTCCGAATGTATCGAGAACCATGGTACCACCTGTGGAGAATTCAGTTCTTCCCCTCAAGGACGAAGCTACACTCCCCTCCGGACTTTTCTACTTTCCCGACCACTTCCCTGCTTACGTTTTCGACAAGCTCCTTGACTTCCTTTATGTTTTTGCCGGTTCCGGTGATCTGGTATTTGGGTGCGGATATGTACCTTACATCAAGCCCATTTTCCGCAGCCTTCATGAGTGCGCCCTTGATAACTTCCATGCCGTTCTCAGCATAACTGACGAGATTGAGTTTGGACTTCACCTCGTAAGTCTTCTCAACATAATTCTTCTTGGCCATTTCGGTGATGGCGTCCGCCCATTCCTTGTTTATCCCCTTCTCTGCGAGAAGGTTGGGATTCCTCAGGGCTGTTTCGAAGGACTTGTTTACTGAACCGAACTTCTCCTCAAGGTCATAACCGACTTCCTCGAATGCTTCCTCGAGTGTCTTTCCCAGCTGCTTGGCTATCTGCTCAAGGAACTTCTCAGCATTCATCTCCTTCTTGTATTCCTGGAGTTTCCTGTCTCCCTGATTCTTGTTCACCCTTTTCAGTGAAAGAGAAATATCATTCTCATCAGCGCGGCCGACACTGCACACAACGAGCTGCCTGAGCTTTACGAACTCACGGATGTCCTTGACCCATCGCTTGGCTATCTCCGAGACGTGTATCATTCCGCTTCTGTCATATTCAAGAAGCTTCGCATAAACGGAATTGGGATTTATCTTGGTTATCTCGCAGACAACCATCTCACCCCTTTCCGGCAGACCTCGCTTTCTCATACGATAACATAGAGAAGAGAGATATTTAAAAAGCTCCCGGAAGCGTTTCTTTATTCAACGTTCTTTATGATGTTGCCTGTTATCTCAGCCCGTCCGCCTGTATTCTTCGCGAGTACAGAGCCGCATACAAGGCACTTTACCTCGCCTGCGGGCTTTGAGAATATTACCTGCTCATTCTTGCAGTCCTTGCACTTTACCTTAAGAAAATCTCCAGTCATATCATTTCCCCTTAAATTCGAATTTTTTTGCCCTGAAGCTGCCGCTGCTCTTCGTATGGCTCTTGCTGCATTCCTTGCATTTAAACCTTAGGTCCAGCTTTTTCGTGGGCTTTCCGTCACCTTTCGGATTTGGTCTTGGGAATGAAGTGTATCCCTTGAGCTTTTCCTTGAATCTCCTCTGAGCCTCTGACAACGGGTGTGCCTTTCCTCTCCCTTTCCTGCTGCTTATGCTGACTGTGTGCTCAGTATGCTTCTTGCATTTCGGGCAGTATGTGTTCTTGTTTTTCGGATATTTCATGGGCAACCACGCATCTGTAATTATACTGGGTAATGTTAATAAATGTATTGTTTTTAAAACAGTTGGTTAGAGGTTTACTTATGAGAATACCGGAACTATTCAGGAAGCTTGCGAGGGGGCCGCAGATTATAACTCTCAAGGATGCGGGGATGATAGCCGCATTTACAGGACTCACGTCAGGCGACATGGTTGTTGACGCAGGAGCGGGTTCAGGATTTCTTTCAATCTTCCTTGCGAATCAGGTGAAACCCGAAGGAAAGGTTTTCTCCTACGAGTTGCGCGAGGATTTTTCGAAGATTGCCGCAAGGAACGTAAAGAAAGCAGGATTTGAGAAGTATGTGGAAGTGAAAAATCGCGACATATTCAAAGGCATTGATGAGAAGGACGTGGACGTAATCACGCTGGACATGCCGGAGCCCTGGCATGCAATTGACCATGTCTGCAGTGCGCTGAAGAAAGGCGGGTATCTGGTCTCGTATCTCCCTACAGTGGAGCAGATGAGGAAATTCGTCCTGCTGTGCATTGAAAAGGGTCTGAAGCACGAGCAGTCTATTGAATGCATAGTCAGGGAGATGGCAGTTAAGGAAACAGGCACCAGGCCCGAAACGAAAGGTCTCATGCATACGGCTTATCTTTCGTTCTTCAGAAAATAGTTAAGCAAGTTTCCTGATTATGGAATCCAATGAAAGCTTCGTTTCCTTGCCGGTCTTCATGTCCCTGAGTGTGTACTTCTTTGCGCTGACCTCGCTCGGCCCCACTATGATTGCGAAAGGTATGCCCCTCTTGGATATATATTCGAGCTGCTTTCGTATGTTCCTTCCCATCATCTCTGTCTCAGTGCTCACTCCCCTGCCCCTCAGTACCTGGGTTATCGCAATGGCATCATTTTTGACTTCGTCTTTAACAGGCACAACGAATACTGTGACAGGCGGCTCTGCTTCCTTCTCTGGTATTATCTCAAGCAGGCGGTCTATGCCCATACCGTATCCTGTTGCAGGCACATCATTCCCGCTGTATATTCCAATGAGCTTGTCGTAGCGCCCGCCTGAAGCAACAGAGCCCAGTTTTTCAAACCCCTTAACCATTGTCTCGAAAACAAACCCTGTATAATAATCAATGCCGCGCACGATGCTCAGGTCTATCTCGACATTCGGCACGCCCATCCTCTTGGCTGTAGCCTGTATGGATTTCAATTCATCAAGCTCAGGCCCGCCGGACTTCCCGCTTTTTATCAAATCCATGAAAGCGTCAGCCTGCGAAGGCTTTATTCCGCGTGATTTCATCTCAGCCATGACGCCGCTTTCGCCTATCTTGTCAAGCTTGTCTATGGCCCTGAATACATCAGCTGTACTTTTCTCAGGTATTCCCGCCTCCCTGACGAATGCATCCACTATCTTTCTTGAGCTTATCCTGAAGTAGAATCCTTTCGCGCCGATGGCTTTCAGGGAATCGCTTACAAGCGCGAGCATCTCTGCATCAGCTTCCGGTGTCATTGGGCCTATGAGCTCAACGCCTGACTGCCAGAACTCCCTCCAGCGGCCGGCGCCGGGACGGTCATAGCGCCACATGTTTGTTATGTAGCAGAACCTTGCAGGCTTCTGGAGCGACGGGTTCGATGCGACTATCCTGCATATGGGAACTGTGGGATCGAATTTCAGTCCCAGTTTCCTGCCGGATTTGTCCTTGAATGAATATATCTCTTCCTCAATCTCAGGTCCTGACTTCTTTGACAGAAGCTCGAAGTCCTCGAATGCGGGCGTCCACACCTCGCCATAGCCGTACCTCCTGAAGATATCCATTATCTTTTCGAAAACATCCCTTCTCCTGACCATATCATCCGGAAGGAAGTCTCTTGTGCCTCGTGGCGGCTGGAACTTTGACATAACTCTTACCTGTTAATTATTTCTGTAACATGTATAAAGAAATATGGCTCGTATTTTTAGACTACTAAGAAGTGACAATATCTTTAAATAACTTACTAACATATTTCATATTCAGCACAGTGGTTTTGTGACTACTGTGTTCGGAAAAACATTTAAAAATATAAATGTTAATTAGTAAGCAGTAACAAATGGAGATAATATGTTGGGATCGCAGGAAATACTCGATGCACTGAAGAACATCGGCCTTAATCTTTACGAGAGAAAGATTTATGTGGCACTCATAGCCAAGGGTGTTGCAACAGCCGGTGAGGTTTCTGAGATTGCAAAGGTTCCGAGGTCCCGTTCTTATGATGTTCTTGAGTCACTTGCTGACAAGGGATTCGTAGTTGCGCAGTCATCCAAGCCCATAAAGTATGTTTCACTTGCACCGAAGGATGCGATTGAAAGGGCAAAGGATAACCTCCACCGAAAGCATACGGACACAATAGACAGGATGGAAAAGATGACCGGATCCAGCGTGATGACAGAGCTTGAGGAAATATACAACAAGGGATTCTCAATGATTCAGGCTTCTGACCTCGCAGGAACACTGAAAGGCAGTTTCTCGATCAACCAGCAGATGAAATCACTTTTCAAGGGCGCCAGAAGTAGCATAAACATAATCACAACTGACGAAGGCCTCGCCGAAATCCATGACAAGCATCACAACTCACTGAAGAATGCAAAGAAGTCTGGTGCAAAGATAAGGATTCTTACACCGAATGCTGAAACAAAGACAGCCAAGACACTCTCGTCAATCGCTGAGGTCAAGCCGCTTCCGGCTTCAATGGGAAGGATATTCACAGTAGACGGGGAGCACTTCATGATGGCACTGACAGACACAGCAGAAGTGCACCACACGCAGGATGTCGCTTTCTGGGCAGCTTCAAAGCATGTCTCAGCAGGAGCGCTTGAGCACATGTTCAATAACATGTGGAATTCACAGTGAATTCCTGATTTTTCTTAAATTACAGCGAAATAAACCTATCAAAAAGTGTTGACCGGAGAAGGAAGAATCATTTACCAATCGTCTTCTTCTACATCTTCGCTATCTTCATCCGAGTCTTCGTCAGCCTCTTCGTCCTCTTCGTCGTACCAAAGATTTTTCATGAATATTCGTTTGTCATAAAAAGCTTAAAAATCCAACAGATGGATTAGTTCTATATTACTCCACATCAGTATATGGGAAATCCTCTTTTCAGGACTCCTTCACAAGAACCTTTTCACCGATTTTCCAGTAGTTTATCTCCTGGCCTGACTCAAGCTTTCCTTTCATCTCTTCAGGTATTGATGCGTCGAATGTATTGTATTCCTCCATGTCCATGAGCTGGACATATGCTCCTGAAACTGAGATTACCTGAGCTTTCTTCTTTTCGATTATCGGGACCTGAACAGCTGAGTCTGCCGGTTTGAGTAAATTCCTTTTCTTGTTGTCGAATATGCCAACGGCATCGACACGCGCCTTCGTTGACCCGTGCTTTCCCGGCTTTGATAGGGAGATGCTCAGAACCTTGCATGGTTCGTCCTCTATTATGACGTAATGCCCCGGTTTGAGAGCCTTTACTGTGCTAGCTTTTGTTGCCATATCTTTAATTGTAGAGGGCAGTTATAAATTTTTCTGGGACCAAGCGACTAAATTAATATAAAATATAGATTCATTGTAATCATAGGAAGTGAGAAAAATGACAGTCAAACCTATAAAAAAGGATGAATGGGCACTGGTGCTGGACTACCTCGCAAAGGGGCACTCCGGTATGCAGAGATCAGAGCCAGTAGCCCAGGTGATAGGAGAAAGATATTTCTCCCTGCTGGAGGTCATAACAAGAGAAGATGCCAGTTTCAAGACCGAAGACCGGGTATACATAGGAGATGGAAAGAGGAGTGATGTCAGATACATCAGAAAAAGGATAAACTACAAAGACCTGACATCAGTCGCAAGGGACGAAGTCACAGAAATCGTGGAAAAGATAGTGACCAAGAATCCAGAGACATTCCTCAATTTCTTCAACAAGTCAGGACCTGTGACAACAAGACTTCATCAGCTTGAACTGCTTCCGGGGGTAGGCAAGAGGCACTTATGGGGGATAATAGAAGAGCGCAAGAAGGCTGCATTCGAGTCATTCGACAGCATAAAGAAAAGGGTTCCGCTACTCCCCAATCCTGAGAAACTCATAGTCAGACGAGTACTTCTGGAACTTGAGGACAAAGACAAATACAGGATTTTCGTACCAAGATGGGAGAAGAAATCAGGTGAATAATATGCAGCTTGGTGAAATAATGCAAAAGGAAATCGAGAAGACCGAAGCCGGTATAAGCGTTACAGAGGCTGCAGCAAGGATGACAGAGGAGAACATCGGCTATCTCGTTGTAGTTGACAACGGAAAGCTTACAGGCATAATCACAGAGGATGACATAATAAGGAAGGTTGTAAGCAAGGGTAAAAATCCGCATGAAACCAAGGTCAGTGACATAATGGTAAGCGATGTTGTTCACACAACCCCTGAAAAGAGCATTGAGGAAGGTGCACTGATAATGACAGAAAAGGGAATCAAAAAGCTCCCCATAGTCGAGGGGAAAAAGCTTCTTGGAATAGTCACTGCTTCTGATATAATCGCATCAGAGCCAAAGATGATGGAAAAGCTCGGCGAACTCGTGATATTCGCCAAGAAACAGAAGAGAGTCGCCGGTTAATCGTTTTTTCTCCTTTTAAAGTTTTGTGACCATTAATAAACGAGTGATATTATGGCAGATTCACCTTTAGAAAGACTGCAAAGAGAGCTTTACGCAGGCCCTGAATTCGTTGAAAGCCCTGCAAAGAGAGCCTTAGAGGTGAATATAGACGAGAATTCATACAAGTCTGTACTGAAAGAACTTGGGGATAAATACAATGTAATTCCGGATTCAATGTCAAATAGTCTCATAGGGAAAGACGACCTCCCGGAGCCGACATATCTTGGAAACTCAAAATCGCTCGTCGGAAAATACATAAGCCGCGCAATAGACAAGTTCACGGACTATTTCAGGTACAAGGAAGGAGCAATACCTTTCCACTGGGGAAAGCTGAAAATAGCAGTTGAGGACCTTCCGGGCTGGTATGTAAAGACAAAGAATGGCGTGAAAAAGCTCATGGGAGTGAACGGCACATACAATCCGGAAACAAGCAGGCTTGTGATAGATAAGTCACTGGCTACAGGAAACTGCATAGGAATGAACGAAGAGCAATTGCAGAAGACAGTTGACCACGAGACATTCCACAGCAACCAGGACTACAGCGGCACAATAAGGAAACTGACAAGTGAAAGAGATGATGCGAGGGATATAATAGAGGCGAATGCTGATATAGAATCTGGAACGAACTCATACATTACAGAACAGAAGAAGTACAGAAGGGACTATGGAAATTCGAATATCACAAGTTTCAGAGACAATATGAGGAGATACAAACAGGAAGCTTCCGGTTATATCGGCTCTTTGTTACGTCCACAGGTTCTTGCACAAGCAGCTTAGGTGTCATTTTCTTTAAAATAACGAGGTTAAGGGATTCTCTAATATTTTGGTTCCGTTAATATAATATTATGCTAATACGAAAAAAAGCCCTGAAAATGCAGGACAGGCTTGGAATGAAAATAGGGGTGACATACGGTGTTTCCACTATCCCTATTGTAAAGACAATAGACCAGGCTCTTGAAGCATTGAGAGAACTGTACAAGGTCGGCTTCAGGGCGCTTGTCCTCCCCCCGGAGCTTTTCGCGAACATACAGGACACGACTGAACTGTACAAGGAATACTATGGCGACCTCCTGAGACTGAAGAATATTGCAAAGAAATTCGGCATAGAACTCTCTCTCAGGCAGACAGACTTCGGGGACATGCCTGAAAACAAGCTCAGGCTCTTCTCGACAATATCATCTGTCATGGACTGCAGGACATTCGCAATACATCCGAATTTCTATTCGAGAATGCCCCAGCAGCAGGCACTTAAGCTCGTTGTTTACAAGATAAATGAGATTGTCAATGAGCTCAGGGTGAAAGCGAAGATAGGTATAGAGAACACAGGAAGGGTAGGAGAACTCGGAAGTATTGAAGATGTAATAGAGATATGTAAAAGGACCACAAACACGGAGCCTGTGATAAACTGGGCGCATATACATGCCAGAGGTGCCGGATACCTGAAAACACAGGACAACTTCAGGAGCGTGGTTGACCAGCTCAACAGGGGCATCGGCCAGGCATGGATGCGTGATGCTTACTTCTTCTTCTCGGGCATAAAGTACGGACCGTCCGGGGAGCTAGGACATATGTCTTTCATAGGATCAGACCTCAAGCTGGAGCATTTAATAAGAACCGCATTATCTTATGGTATAACCGGTACGATAATCTTCGAAGAGCCCGAAAGGGAAAAAAGGATTGTCGATATTCTGGACCAGCTTGGAGACATGGTAAGATGATAATAAGCATTTCAGGCATGCCAGGTGCAGGAAAGAGCACTGTTGCGAAGATTATTTCCAGAAAACTCAGCATGAAACGGTATTACGTGGGAGGGATGAGACGTGAGATTGCCAGGAAAAGAGGCATGAACCTCGACCAGCTGAATGAAATAGGGGAGAATGAACCGTGGACAGACAAAGAGGTTGATGATTTTCAGAAAGAGTTGGGGAAAAAAGAGGACAACTTCATAATCGAGGGAAGAACGAGTTTCTTCCTCATCCCGCATTCATTCAAGGTTTTTCTTGATGTGGAATTTGAAGTGGGTGCAAAGAGAATTTATGAGGATGTCAGGAGCAACACCAAGAGGAATGAAAGCCGATACGCTGATGAAAAGGAGACAGCAGAAGCCATAAGAAGGCGTCTTAAAAGCGATATCAAGAGATACAGAAAATACTATGACGTCGATATTCACGACAAGGGCTGTTTCGACCTTGTTCTGGATACGACAAGCATGAAACCGGAAGGGGTCGCGGAGAAGATAATATCCGAGTTCAGGAAGAAGTCTGAATGATTTTTATAGCGGCCTGACAAATATTTGTTATGGAAAGGGTCGCCACAGGTGTTCCGGGTTTTGATGCTCTTGTAGAAGGCGGTTTCCCGAAGAATTTCTCTATCCTCCTCTCAGGCTCTCCCGGAACAGGAAAAACAATTTTCAGCCTGAGATTCCTCAAGGAAGGACTTGACAAAGGAGAGAAATGCGCTTATATCACTTATTCACAGTCCCCGAAGGACATACTGGACCAGGCTGCTGAATTCGGATGGGGTATGGAGACACTGGAGTTCATCGAGTTCAAATCATCAGAATTTGAGGAGGCCTTTGTTAACAAGAAGTTTGACAGGATTGTCCTGGATTCGCTATCCTCTATTGCTGTTATGACCAGAGACTCACTCGGCAGGTTCATAATGAAGTCCAAGGAAATAGGCTGCACATCGATACTTATATCAGAGCTGCCTAAGGAAAGTGTCTGGCTGAGCCGTGACACCATATCTGAATTCCTCACAGACGGGGTAATCATACTGAAATCCGTGGAAGCCGCAGGAGAAGTCAAGAACCTCCTCAAAGTCGAAAAGATGCGGTCCACGAAGATAGAGAAGAAATCAAACATTTACTCAATAGGCGAGAATGGTTTTGAGGTAAAGAGTTATAGGGTCAGGTAATCACTCTGTATACTTCTTTTCCTTGAGTATCTTCCCGACCTCGCGTATGAACTTTCTGACGTATTCCCTCTGCAGTAGAATATGCTGCTTCGGCATCTCAAGAGATTTGCCCTCAGCAGAGGAATCCTTCAGCTTCTTGAGTTCCTTGAATGCCGTGAGATAGCTGTCTGAAATCAGCCCTGTTTTCACGAGCTTTGTCTCGAAAAGCTTTTCTATCTCAGGGTTGCCTTTCTTAGGCATCTGCTTCGTGGCCTTGAGGAGTGTTATTGTGGTCTCTTTCATTATGTCATAGGACTTCTCTATTATGTTCTCCCTCTTCATTATCTCTATTCTCACAATGAGCTGCTGCATCCTCTTCACAAACTGCTTTGTCTTCTTTATCCAGCGATCGAGCTCCTCACCTGACATGGACTGCTTCTTCCTGTGCTCCACGTCTTTCCTTGTGGCTACCATTTCCTCCATCCAGTCGGCGAACTTGGGTTCAAGAAGCTTTATCTTAACAGTTGACCTTCTCAGTGCATCTGCTGCGTCCGAAGGTCTTGGCGGTGTCTCGCCTAGAAACATGAGCACAGCCTGCGCTGATTCCATCATCGCATAGTAGCAGTCCTCAACGACCATGTACATCTTGGCGTTCTCCACCCGCTTTATCCTCTTGGGCGCCCTTTCTATGTACTTCTCGACAGCCTCCTTGCTGGGCTTTATCTCTCCCATCTGAAGCAGGCGCTTTATCGGAAGGAATGTGTCCTTGTCGTATATCGGGACTCCCTCCCTGATGAAATTAAAAACTATCGGATGGCCGAGCCTCACCATGTTCCAGAACTCTGTCAGCAGGTACGGCTGCTGCACTGAAAGCTGCGAATGTATGCTCTTGGAAATCTCCACCAAATCCCTGTCAAGCTTATCCTTGGTCATCGGTGTTATCTTCTGCCTTGTGTCATCAATTATAACGAAAACATCTATGTCTGACTTGCCTTCCCATTCCTCCCTCGCCGTGGAACCGAAAAGGACAACAGACCTTATGAGCGCGCCGTGCCTCTTCAGAACTTCCTTTGTGAATCTTTTGAGTATGTCTATCCGTTCCTTCTTGTCGTTGACTTCCTCTATCTCGTCAGGCTTCTTGGACTCCTTCTGCTTGAAGTCCCTTTCAACGAAATCGGTTTCGTCCATTGATACTCCAGTCTTCGGTTCAGAATCAACCTTTTTTACAGCCATTCCTATAATTACCCCGCATTTATTAAAAATCACCTAAGATCTTCCTTCTTGAAGATATCCTTCTTGCCCTTCTTCACTGCTGAAGTTGAAAGGAGTCCCCACTCTTCCTCAGGCATCTCAAACAGGTCCTTGAGCACATCGAACCTGTGGTCCATCATTATCTGCGACTGCCGCTTCTCATCGAACGCTGTCTTCTCAAGACCGAAGAATTCCATAGGAAGATCCTCAGGTTTTACATCCTGATCAAGGAACTTGGCCATAAGCTTCAGCGCATCCACGGACTGCCTGAATGGGTCATCCCCGCCGCCTCGCTCGAATATCAGGAAGACATTATTCTTTTTTCCCATGCCAGCTGTTCTCAGGTACCACAAAAGCTCATAAACTTCAACCTGCCCGAGCTCTATGGGATAGTGGGAATGCAGCGGCGTCGGATAAGTGGCATGCACTGACTGCACCATGCTTCCATAGTCCGGATATTTCTCGGCCATCATCTTTCCCTCGACCCATGGATCGTAGCCCTGCGTTGCAAGGTGCTCGTTGTCTATGGTCATCCATATGTTGCTTTTCTTTATCTGCTCCCTTGTTGTCTTCACAGCTGAATATATCTGCTTCGGGTGCGAGAGCATGTAGCGCCCGGCATACTTGGGGTCCCTGGCATCAGGTATCTCTATTGTCACCTGGAGGTTTCGGGCAATCTCCTGAAGGTCTGGCTTGCCCTTTAGCTCTTTCTCGATAAATTCATTGTTTTTCCAGCTCTCGAGCTTCTTCAGATGCCCCTCGAGGAACTTGGCTCCAACAACTGCATAGAAGAACTGCTTGAACTCTGTATCATTGTTCTTTTCAGCCATGTCCCATGACTTCATAAGCCATTCATCATTATTATAATCCATCTTGTATCTCTTCATGAGGCCTGAATATACATCTGTCATCGCAATCCACTGCGGGTCCTTTGTGAAGAAAAGGTAATGCGCCATAACCTTGTATGCGTCCACAAGCCTTCCGTATGTGTCTATCCGCCATTTTCTTGTTTCATAAGTATCTCTGGAAAGCTTCTTCTCGACCTCCTTGTCAACATATTCTCTCACGAGTCTGGCTTCCTTAGCACCGGATTCAGAGCCGACCTCCTGTCGTATAGCTTCTGCTTCCATCCTATACTTGTTGTACCTCCTGGCCTCATCAGGTGTAAGGTTGCTTTTCCCTTCTATGTCTTTCATTCCCAGTTCTTTGTAGAGATTTTCAACCCTCTTCTTGGTCTCGTCATCCTGCCATGCTCTCATTCTTCCGTGGGCTTTGTACTGGGCATCATAAATCTCATCCTCGCTCAATATCATGCTGTGATACTGAATGTCACCGAGGTTGCGCATGTTCTTGACGAACCATTTCCTCAGGCGAGCATTCTCGTAGAGTATCTCGGAAAGGAAACGCCCGTCATGGTCGCACATCGTGATTGTGAGCTTGGTACCTGTATATGTGAGCAGTTCGACCCAGAAATGAAGGCATGCGTGGAAGAGCACGTAATGGCATCCGCCGTTGACAGCCGAACGCATGGACTTCTCCATGTGGTCCTGTGCATCCCTCCAGTCCGTACGCTCAGGCATGCACATCGGCACTGTGAGGCTGCCGTGAAAAAGTGTTTCAAGCCCCTGGTTCTTCTTGACGTTCCTTATCTCAGTGCCTTCTGTCTCAGTTATCTCATGGGGAGTGTCTCCGGATATCTCGACAACACTTGCTCCCCTTGTGAGTGTATAACCTATTTTCTTCACGGTACTCGCAAGGCTGACATCATGGGCTATATAATAGAGTCCTGTTGTTACACCAACCTTAAACGGCATAGAAAACACCTATGGAGGCTGAACGCCTGACAATTTGCCAAACTGCGCCTTGACGAACTTGATGAGAGGGTCTGTGTAACCCCCTCCCATGTACCTTCCGTACATCTTTGAAAGCCTCTCGTTCGTAACGGTCTCATACGGCCCTATCCTCATGAAGTACTTGAGCACGTGCCTCATCTTCGGCTTGTTCCAGAGAACCCAGTTGTCGAACCGGTCGCCAAGAGCCTTGTTCCTCGCTTTCATGTTCTTGTAGAATGCAAATATGCTCTTCTTTTTCTCGGAATCATCAAGTCCGTATCTCTTCTCGACTTCCTTTCTTATCTTGTCCTCGATTTCCCTGACTCCTATCAGCTCCTTTACGTACTTCTTCATCCAGCGTTCTTTCGCTTCTATCTCAAGGAGTGCGAGAAGCACAATGTTCTGGCTGACAAGGAAAGGCGTTATCATGCAGTTCCAGTCATCCACTTCCTCTTTACCTGCCTCCATCTTGAATATCGGACTGATTATCTCTATGTCGTACATGCAGTAGTAGTACCTGTCTTTTGATATAGGAGGGTCGCCCTCGTAATTATGCCTGTCCTCGCCCTTGTACCACTTGGCGAGCATCTCGTCGACTACTATCACGTCGTCTTCCACGAGGTTCTCCTTATCAATTATCTTTTTGGCATCCTTCCTTGACTTCACTATGCGGATTTCGTAATGCTTCTCTATTTTTGGTGTCAGTCTCCTGACAAAATCATCATACGGTTCTATCTCGCCCTCAACTAAACCGGGCTTGCCTACCTCCTCTGCTGTCAACATCTTCCACATGAGAAGCCTTACCTCGTACATGGCATTGGGCTTGTGCCAAGGGGTTATTGCTTTCGTGAGAACCTGAGAAGGATTGATTTCAGTTCCTTCCCTCATCATCTTGAGGTTGGCCACATACGGCTTCAGCCATTCCCGGTACTCGTCTATGGACTTCTTCCTTGCCTCAAGAAGGTTCTTTATCCTTGCGTACCTGTCCTTTATGTCAGGGAAGAAGATTGTTTTCCACTCATTGAATATCCTGTCCTTGGTCTTCAGCACAGTTGCCTCTGCCTCTGAAATCTCAAGCTGCTTTCTTATTTTCTTGGTGTCTGCCCGTTCGTCCTTGGGAACAATTGAAAGCCTTATGAAGTCTGTGATTATGGTCGGCCACCTCTTTGTCATTGAAATCATCGAATAGCCCTCACCTGTATGTGCATCCACCCTGTCTATGAAGAGCGACCTGAGCACATGCTCGTCCTTGTTCCCTTCCTTGAAATAGTCCAGTACCTCACGATACTTCCTTTCGTCGTGCTTCAGAAGGTCATAATCGGCAACAGCCTGAGCAGCTGACGCCATTCCTGATTTTATGTGTCCCTCGATTTCCCGTTTCTTGGATATTATCCTTCCGTACATCTCCGGATATGAAGGCGACACAGTAAGGCTCTCCGACAGCTTGTAGAACGAATAATGAAACTTCGGCATGGTGTACGTGAGTATGGCGTAAATGAGATTGCCGTGACCAAGTGGTGTTGTGGCATTCATCATCACTGTCTGGTCAGGAGGCCAGTTGCACATGGCTTCCCCGCCGTTGAGAATTCCTTTGCTTTCATCCTTCCATTTCCACAGCCAATTGAATATCAGCACATCAGGCTCGTTGGTCCTGTCTAATGTCTTTACGTCGATTTCCTTGTCTCCAGCCATAAAGAACTATTATAGGATAAATTAATAAAATGTTTTAACTACCAGAACACAAGCATTGCGCCTATTACAATGGCAATCACTCCCATGACCACGCCGCCCACAGCAAGGGATTCCTCCTGATGCGTCTGAGAACTCGGGAAGAAGAATATAGCGAAAACTCCGAAAGCAAGAAGAATAATTCCGAAAGCAAGACCCCATAATCCGAACATATATTTAATAATCTATTCACGAATTAATAAAAATAGGGTATGTGATGCACTATGCCGATATTAGCAAGAATGAAAATGCTCGTTGAGGAGGAGATTTTCCCTCCGAAAGGAACGGCAAAAGGCTCGCCGCGTTCCATACACAGCTATGTAGGCCCGAATCCGATGAAATTATACCCGAAGACGAGGGAGCTTGTGAAGTCTATTTTTAATGCAACTGAATCCGACCTCCATGAGGAGATATTCGACTGGGGCAAGGGCGAGAAAGAGAAATTCAATGTGCGATTCTTCCTTCACAGGAATCTCGACAAGTTCACATACTTCTTCATAAGGATAGATGTCAAGGGCGAGGGCACAGAGAAGGCAGGAAAAGCTAGTATAACAATAAGGCCTCTTCTGAGGACGGAGTACCCGCAGGACACGCTTTGGCAGAGGACTATATTCTATGAGATGATCAGGGTATTCTGGCACAGGATGTTCTATCATAACAGACGAAGGGAATACATTCTTGAAGGAAGGAATCTGCTTTCAATGATGCAGCAGCAGCTTATCGATTACTTCAAGGACATGAGGGAGCAGTATGGGTAAGCTTGTAATAACAGACGAATGCCTTGTACCGCGAAGAATGACATGGATAAGCTACTCAGGGCCTGACCCTGTGGGATTCCTTTCGAACCTCAGAAAGAACCTGAGGTTCATATTTGATGTCTCCAGCACCAGATGCATGGAAAAGAAACTGTTATGGGATTACACAGGCGACCCCATAAGGTTCTATAATGAATGGGTGGTGAAAAAGGAATTCAGCAGATTCACGAACATGTTCGTCACCCTCCGTGCACTCGGTTATGTCTCCAAGGGTAAGAAAGACGGCGATTTCAGCCTCGAGCTATACGGTGAGATAAAGAACTCATTCGGGAATGTTAACTGGTTCACCAAGTACATATGGATTTTCTACAACTACATGTTCTACGCCAAGATGCGCGAGAGTTACGTGCATATGTGCAGGGACTACATAAACAACTTCATGAACTGGTGCAAGGAAAAGTACGGAATGAAGACTGTGACCACAGCTGAGGCGTCGCTAGAGATGCTTGCGGATGAAGGCATGAAGGAAAGGCGCGAAGAGACTGGTGAAGAGTCATAGGCAGTTGATAATCTTCCCATACGGAGCTTCTGTCCTGATACCTGTTCCTGAAAGGTATGTTCTTGTTGCTTTGAAACCATTTTCCTCGAGGCACCCTATGACATCGCGAATCTTTTGGGGTGTCTTCTTCGTAAGATTGTAAAGCTTGTGAAGGTCATAGAAGAACGGTGAATCGCCATCCTCCAAAGCCATTGAAAGTTCCTTTGTCTTTTTGTAACCATTTGACTCCAGATCATTCAGCATCTTCCTGCAGAAAGCTCTGTCAATTATTTTTCCTGTCCATAACGGCCCGATGGCATTCAAATTGCTCCCGCATTCAGGGCATTTGCCGGCAGACCCTGCAGACCTGAAGAGGCACATGCTGCAATAATAAATATCCTTTACGAGCTTTCGCTGCTCGGCCGTTTTTTTGGCGCTGCGTCTTGTAATGCCTATGACCCTGAAGTAGTGATTCGCATGCGAATACATTGGCTCGAATGATACGCCTTCCTCAGCCATTTCTGTCATCACCGCTGTAATCAGCGTCCTTATGCCGACCTCCTTGAAGAAGTCTGTTTTGAATGACTTTATGCTGTATCGGTTCAGGCATGTTTTAGGGAATGCGCCGCAAAGAGCGCCGGTATCAGTTGCTGTTGCCGCGAACAGTGCCCTGTTTTTCAGTGATGAAGCTGACACTGTGAGAAATCCTATTGGAGACCCGAACGGGTCTATATCTATGAAATCAAAGGCGTTCATGTTTTCCTGGAATATATCGCGTGCGTGCCTGTTGCTGACATAAATTTCAGTGTCTTTTATGCGTGCATTGATTATGTTCTTCTTCAGTACAGCGAATGCGCTTTCGCTCATGTCATTCGCAAGTATGCTCTTTACGCCAGGAACCTCTGCTGCCATCCTCAGGCTCCTTATGCCGGTTCCTGCGAGAGGGTCGCAGACATACATGTCCTTTCCATTGCCAAAAACCCTCAAAGCTGACATCGTTATATCGCGCTGATATTCCATTTCGGGGTTGTAGAAGGCCTCAGCCTTTCGGGTCACAGGCTGCTTCGGTATCTCAATTGCAGCCTTTCCCTCTGTTATTCTTACCATAACACATCTTAGGAGTAAAGAAGAAAAATGTTTCAGAAGCCATGTCCTATGAGAGACAGTCCCTTCTTGACTAGATGCCACTTCCTGTTTCTCTCGTATCTCCTGTGAATCTTTTCAGCGAGATTTATCTCAAATTCTGTGGAATTAAATTTCAGGAAGTCCATGAGTTCTTTGTAAGCATGTTCTTCAGTTTCCCAGTTGTCGTAAAGAACAGTCGAGACGCCGTGCGCGCTCTGGAATTTGTTCAGTGTCTCAGCTTTGTAAATCATGTGGCTCTTCTCAACATCAGAGACCATATGACTGTTTGTCAGTATTCCCACGCCTCTCTCGGCATGGTTATTGTTCATAAAATTCCTGTAAGCTGTTTCAACATCGCGCCAGTCGCTTCCGTTTTCCATCACATCGAAATAGTTGTTGCACAATTCAGTCTGGGTATGCGTACCGAATGACGTTGAAGGATACCGTCCGGCCATCTATAGTATGCTGTAAAAAGTTTTAAAAAGAGTGAACCTGAGGACTTATTCCTTCAGTTCTAGTTCCTTTCCCAGAACTTCACCGGAAACTCCTCTGGAAAACCTTGCCCTGACAACGCCGTTGTTGCCGTGTGCGCCTGCAATCTTGCCTGCGATTTCCTTACCGGACTTCGTCTTCCATACGATTTTCCTGCCTACAAGCTTAGAAGCAGCGCCCCTGCTGTCGACATCCTCCACGGAGAGCAGAAGCTGGTTGGTTCTCTGGGTGCGTCTTCCCTGTCTGAAATTAAGTACCTTAGCTTTCATGATTATCGCCTTTGACAACTATAATTGCTGGTGTACTTTTAAATGTTTTAATAGAACCCTTCAATAGTAACATTATGAAAGAGCGCTTACTCATCTTCCTCCGGGGGCTCTTCATGGGCATGGCAGACATAATCCCCGGAGTGTCAGGCGGCACGATAGCTCTCATAACAGGTATATACGAAAGGTTCATATTCGCCCTTGGTAGTCTCAGTCCCGCTTTTCTGAAGTACATTCTGAAAGGTGATATGAAAAAGGCGAAAGCAAGCTTCATGAAAATGGAATTGGGATTTCTGATAACACTCTTTGCGGGAATAATAACATCATTCCTCATTCTGTCAGGGGTGATAGAATTCTTCATGGATACACAACCATCAAACACGTACGCATTCTTCTTCGGACTCATACTTGCGTCAGCAGGGTTTGTTTACAGGTATGTGGGAAAGATTTCCGCAAGGAACATAACCGCCGGAGCCGCAGGGTTCATCTTTGCGATGCTATTTGTCGGTCTCGGGACAGTCCAGTCCACCCATTCGCTTCCTGTTATATTCTTTTCAGGCATTATAGCCATATGCGCGATGCTGCTTCCTGGCATTTCAGGCGCATTCATACTTTTCTTCCTCGGGCAGTATGAATACATGCTCGGGGCGCTCCATGGAATTGAGATAACTGTTATAGCTGTCTTCATAGCAGGCGCTGTGACAGGGCTGCTTTCAATGTCCAGGTTTTTGAGTCACCTGCTCAAAAAACACAAACCAGTCACAATGTCATTCCTCTTCGGCCTGATGCTCGGGGCGCTCAGAATGCCGTACGAGAACGTGATAAGCAATGAATTCACGCCATTGCTGGTAGTCATTTCAGGTGCTGTGGGCTTCGCTTCTGTTATTATGCTTGAGAAGTTTGCCGGAAATCTCGACAGGTGAATTCAGCGCCTCTTTACGACTTTTATGTCATTGCTGCGCATGTCAAATATACGTGAAGCACTGCCACTGATTTTGCCGGCGTCTATAATCCAGTCTATGAAAGGCTTCATTTCTTCCGGAATGCATGTTACATCTGTTATTGGCATTTCTCCTGAAGCATTTACAGATGTTGTTACAAACGGCACCCCGGCTTCGCTCACCAGGTCTGAGAATGGATGCCTCGGCATTCTGATGCCTATTGTTTTTTCACCGGATACAACCGGATTTGGTGTTGAATGAACAGAAGGCACTATCATGGTGTAAGGTCCGGGAAGCATGCTCGATATGAGCTTCATATTGACATCCGAAACGCCTGTATGCTTTTTTATCCATTCCTTTGAAGGTGCTATCACAGAGAATGGATTTCCTGAATCCCTTCCCTTCGCCTCTCTCACCCTGCTTACAGACTGCGCATTCTCGGCGTTGCATCCGATGCCGTAGATTGTGTCCGTGGGATAAACAAAGACCTTTCCGGCTCTCATGTCACTGACAACGCTCTTCCTTAGAGAATGATCATTCAGGACATCATCAAGCTTCACAGTGCACATAATCAATCACAATGATAGTGATTTGTCTTTCACTGATTAAATTATTAACAAATAAGATTTGCAGTCCCGCAAGTGCAGGACTAATAAAGATTCAGTCCCCCATTTCTGGGGCTTCAGGGAGTGGTGTTGCGTCTTCTGCTGCTGTGGGTGGTGCGATGTGCTTTATCAGTATTATGTCGCCGACTGCATGAACCATTGGGAACGGGATGACTACACCCTTCTTGTCGCCGAGCATCCTGCTAAGGTATGAACCTTTGATAGCCCTTATTACAAGCGACCTTATCTTGAACCTCTTAAGGTCACACTCAACGTCCTCAACTTTTCCGCAGAAAAACCCTCTGTCTGTGAAAACATCCTTTGCATATGTATCTGATATACTCGAAACCTGTATTGCCATAGTTACCTCCTGGGGTATGTTCAATTCTTATTGCGATTAGATGTTTTTAAAACTTATTAACCGGATTTAAAAATCGAACGGAGGTTTAAGGTTTTAAAGGATAAAACCAGAATAGTAAAAGAATTGCTGAGATGGCCGAGTTAGGTTAAAGGCGCACGGTTGCTAACCGTGTGAGGTTCGCCTCGCGAGGGTTCAAATGAACCCTTTTGCGCAGTAAACGCACAAAAGCGTTCGCGGAAAGTACACTAACGCACGAACGAGAAGCAAAAGCGGAAAGTACGCTGGCACGAGAAGCGTTTACGGGAAAATCGCAAAAGGATTCTGAAATTCCCTCTCTCAGCGCTTTCTGGCCTGCGACCGTAGTCTAGTCTGGCAGGACTCTGGCTTCCCATAAGCTTTTGGAAAAGCTTAAGAAAAACAAAAGTTTGGAGAGAGCCAGCGACCCGGGTTCAAATCCCGGCGGTCGCATTGAACCCTTTTCTGTCAGAGACATGCAAAAGCGTTCGCGGAAAACCGTATACTTTTATATTTTCTGGCACAAAGAAATTTTACGCGGGCCGGTGGTCTAGTGGTTATGACGCCGCCCTTACATCATCCTTTCCGATAGGCAACATGCTTGAAGAAGGTTGTAAGTAAGGCGGATATCGCAGGTTCAAATCCTGCTCGGCCCACTTATGCGCTCATTTCTTCTGCCTGGCTGTCCTTGCGGTACGTAATCTTAAGAACAGGCGCATCTTTCTGTTCCTCATAGTCAAGAGGCATCCTCTCATGGCATTGGAGGTTGCCTTCGCCATACCTGCAGTTGAGGCATGAATTCGGGAAACTGTAGTAGTCTATCTTCCCATTATGGTCAAGAACAGGATATCTCGGCCTGAACCTCTGGTAGAAACACATTGAAATATGGGGCTGGTCACCCATGTTTATATTTGTCATTGGCTGCTTAAATCCTAGAGGCCCATTATGAGCCCAGCTCCATAGAAACCGGAAAGAGCCAATAGCAGATTCAGCAGACTCTTACCTATGAACGATGCCAGAAGAAATTTCTTCCAGTCGTACCTGAACATGCCGCCGAGTATTCCTGTCACGTCATCCGGAAGGGGTGTTGCAGCGAAAATAACTATGAAAAGGAAGCCGCGCTTTTCATGAAACCATTTCTCCCCTCTGTTCAGCCATTTCACATCTTTCCTCTTCAGCGCTTTGTGGCTTCCCTTGCCGATGGCATAACCTGTCATCTCACCAATTGCAGAGCCTGCGCCAGCTATGACCCCCACGGCCAGCGGATTGAGAAAAGGGGCAGCAGCTATTATGAAAAGGAATCCAGAAAGCGGGAGGAATATGGATGCTGAGGATAGCATGCTGACTACGAAGACGCCCACATAGCCGAACGCACCTATCAGTCCATTAGACCATTCAAGGAAAGCAGCAATAAGCGTCCCCCAGTCCATAAGGTTAAATTATTAAATTAGTTAAATAAAGAAAGGTCATAGCGGGCTGGTAGATCAGTGGTACCTTTTCAGGCAAGCGGATATCCTAACTTGCGTTGGGGGCACTAAAGATCGCTCGGTTGGCAATCGGGAGGCCGTGGGTTCAAGTCCCACCCAGTCCATAATGTGGTTCAATGGATAACAGGAATGTATTCGGTTTGATAAATGTGGCTGTAATCATAGCTTCGCTTGTCTGGATGATGTCATGGGGGATAGGCGGTAATGAGAAGCTTATTCCGCCCATAGTCTTTTCAGTGGCTCTCTCCGCAGCAGTCATATTATTTCCTGACTGGTTTGGCGAGAAGGAGTAGGAATGGAAAAGGTTATTGTTTTTGCGACTGACCTTCACGGGGAGATATACCAGTATGAGAAGGTTTTTGAGGTCGCTGCAGGAAAGAACGTGAAAGCACTTGTCATAGGAGGAGATATAGGTCCGTTCCTTTCGGTGATAGGAGACATAGCTGGCTATCAGAAGGATTTCATAAGCTCATATCTCATTCCGCGTCTTAAAGATTTTCAGAAGAAGACACCCAAGGATGTCTTCCTGATGATGGGAAACGATGACCTGAAAATGAACATGGAGGCACTTGAGAAAGGAGAGAAAGAGGGTACATTCAAAATCATAAACCAGAAGGTTTATCCGCTGGGGGGAAAATACATAGCCGGATACTCATTCGTCAACGAGGCTCCGATACTCATCAAGGACTGGGAAAAATCCGAAAGCTTAATAGAGGACGATCTTGAAAGACTGTCAGATAAGAGCGACCCCAGAAAAACCATATACTCCATGCATGCTCCTCCAATTGGAACAAATCTTGATATCATTTTCAGCGGTGACCATGTGGGAAGCAGAGCTGTGAGGGAATTCATAGAGAAGAAACAGCCTTATCTGACGCTCCATGGACACATACATGAATCCCCGCGAATGTCAGGAAGCTGGAAGGATATAATAGGAGAGACAATATCAGTGAACCCCGGCAAAGGCAGCATACTTGTCTTCGGCCTTAATGACCTGAATATAATGGAAGTAATGACAGTGTGATTTTATGGACGTCAGTATGAAAAAGAGGATGACGGAATCCTTCGGTTACAGCAGGGACGACAAGTCGCTGAAGAAATGGAAAGAGATACGGAGCAGGAGGATTGTACTCAGAAACTTCCTGCTGATGACATTATGCAAGATGCTTCCGGATACTGAATGGAAGAATCGCATCTACAGGAAAACCGGAATGAAGATAGGCAGGAATGTCAGCCTCTTCGGTTCGAACTTCGATATTTTCTTCCCTGAGATGATAGAAATAGGCGACAACAGCGTTGTGGGCAACAAGACAGCTGTACTGACTCACGAATTCACAGCAGGCGGCTGGAAGAAGGGAAGCATAAAGATAGGCAAAAATGTCACAATAGGAACAATGACAGTTGTGCTTCCCGGTGTTGAAATCGGGGATAATGCAACAGTTGCGGCATACTCCCTTGTAAACAAGTCCGTCAAGCCCGGAAGGACTGTGGGCGGCGTCCCCATGCGCGTAATCAGATAGTCTCTATCAGAACGCAGCTTCCCTTTTCCGAAACATTGAACTTCACGGGAAGGAACTGCTCCAAAATGTGAATGTTGGTCTGTGCGTGACTTGACAGCAGAGGAGCCTTTATGGACGACTTGCCTTTCGCCAGTGCCATATATGGCAATAGCTGGTCGCTCATGTATTCATCAACGCATGCTCCTGAATCAACGGTTTTATTGAATGATTTCACAGCCTCAGATGCAACCTCTTCCGCGGATTTTCCCCTTTCCCCGAGCCCGTCAGCGCCTATTATGCATCCAGTATCGCTTCTTCCTACAAGGACGACACCCGAGCCAGGGCACGCGCTCTCAGAGTACTGCTTCTTTACGTTGAGCTCGTATCCCCTCTTCTTTAACATTAGCTCGACCTCCCTGTACTGACGCTCGGAAACCCTCGGCTTTTTTAGTCTTAGTGACGCTACAGAGATAACGTCAATTGCCTCTATTTTTCCCCCTTCAGTGAGATTTATCGGCTTCAGCTCTTCAGGCGGCTGGACAATCACCTTGGCAACAGCTCCGCCATTGGGGAAAAATCCGTGACGGATGATATTGATTTCAGAATGATATCCCATTTTTCTGAGTATGGGAAGCAGCACGAATTGTATGTACTGGAGCGGCGGTGCATACTTCCCGAATGTCGCGCCGCCGGATATGTTTATTGTGAGCTTCTTCTTCGAGCGCAGTGATGACAAAAGAAGTGACTGAAGAACAAGCCCGGTTGACCCTGCAGTCTCTATGGACACTATGATTTCATTCTTCTTAACATTTCCAGGATAGAAGAACACTTCTGTGGAACCGATTCTGGCTCCTTCGAGTCTTCCGCCTGACATCTCTGCAGTGGCTTCAAGTCCCCTCAGATGCTGCGTTCTCAATCCGGGCTGCGGCCTTCCGGAGCGTATATTGAATATGCGTACAGACTTCTGCGTAAGCACAGAAAGCGCTGATGTGAGCCTCAGTATAGACCCCCCTCCCTCCATTATGGAACCGTCGACCTCAACGAAGTTTTTGCTCATAAAATTATACAGATTCATGTTTTAAAGAATCACGTTTTGAGGGAGTCGCCGTTCTTGGGGGCAATTGCGTCGAATCCCATTCCCCTTAGCTCCTCAGCGAATTCGGGTGTCCTGTCTCCATGGACAAGAACGAGCTTTTCCGGATTAACTTTCTTGTAAAAATCAATCAGATGGTCCCTGTCTGTGTGAGCGCTGAAGTCCAGGAAATGTATCGGAAATTCCGGATTTGCTGTCATCTCCCCGTTATCATATATGCCTGTATCCATGAGTGTACGTCCTGCGGTTCCTTCGACCTGATATCCTGTCAGCACCATTGAGCAGTCCTTTCTTTTAGCGAGCTGGCTTATGTAGAAACTGACAGGGCCTCCCTGGAGCATACCTGCTGTTGTTATTATGACAGCAGGACCGCTGACAGCCTCCTTTCTCTCAGGCTGCTTCCTTATGCAGTGGGCCCTTTCTATGGCTTCTCGGAGCATACCGGGATTGCGGAATGATTTTGGATGCGAGAGCATCCTGTGTGTTGCGCGTATGCCCATGCCGTCGACATATATCGGGAACTGTATGTCCTTCAGCATCATGAGTATTTCCTGGGTCCTTCCGACAGCGAATGCAGGAAGAATCGTTATTCCGCCATTGTGGCATGTGTCCTCTATAATCTCAAGCATCTTCTTCTTTAGTTCATTCCTGTCCGGATGATTCTTGTATGAATATGTGGATTCTGAAATGAGTGTCTGCACATGCCCAACATCCGAATCTGCGCCAAACATGAAGTCAGTTGATATGAATTTCACATCACCTGTATACAGAAGGCTTCCTGCGCGGCTTTCAATCTTCACCATTGACGCACCGGGAATATGACCCGCTGACAGCAGTTCCACTGTGCTGGAACCCATTTCCTGTGGGTCATTGAAAGCCATTATTTTTTCGTTTCTTCCCATGGTCCGTATGTCCTGGCTCGTGAATCCCTGTGTCATTCCCCTCTTCTTCTGAACCTTCAGCGAGTCCTCAAGAAGCATATGCGAGATGTCAAAGGTCGCAGGCGTGGCGAACGTTCTTCCCCTGTATCCTCTGCTGTAAAGCCCTGGAACAAACCCTGAATGGTCAAGATGTGCATGTGTTATGAAAACGCCGCTGAGGTCCATGGGTGGCTGAATCGGGCTGTGCCCTTCCTGTACCTCTATGCCGTGGTCCATTACGAATTTTTCTTTTCCTGTGTTCACAAAAATCGATGATTTTCCGACTTCCTGGCATCCCCCGAGAAACTTTAGCTCCATAAACATCATTGTTTCGTCAGTCTTAATAGTTTTCTTCCGATTGGTGTCATGAATATGTAACTGTAGCCAATCTCGAATATTATCAGCGAAAGGAAGAATATAATCTCTCCTGTGACAAGTGTCACAAGGAAGGACATGAGTTCCATAACCATTCTCTTCTGGAAGAATATATCTATGACATCATTCTTCTTCCTCCTGTCAGAGTAGTCATTGCCTATCTCATCAATAACCCCGGCTGCTATGAATGCCAGAAGTATGGGAACATTTCCTATGGGATTTATGCCGGATAAAGCTATAACAGTAGCAAATGCCCCTATACCGAGGTAATGTATGCGATTGTCTATTTTTCCAGTCAGAAGCACAGAGAGTATGACTGCGATTGCGACATCTCCCAGTATGGGATTCAGTGTCACCACTAATGCCGTAAGGGTTCCGTATGAGATTCCGAGTGCATACCCATACAATTTCCTGACTCTGAGTTCACCGTCAGCAACCATGTCTGACAGCCTTGTGGACATTCCCGCAAGGAATACAGTAATCAGAGTCAGTAACATTCTATCTCCTTGTCATGTACTCAAGGAACATGAAGAATCCTATAGTAAAAGGTCCGTGAAGCGCCCCGGGAAGACTCGCTGTGGGGGAAATCAGAAGAAGCGCAAGTGTCGCGCTCATGCCGCCGTTCTTGAATGCAGCGAAAAGCGCATAGCTTATGCATTTTCCCTTATCAGCACAGAATTTTCTCATAAGCACAAAAACAGCAGTACCCGGCACAAAAACCGTGAGGAAGTTGACAGCTAGCACAGGTCCAAGGGATACGGGGTCAGCCAGTATTGCAGCGCTGTTGAGCCCGACTATGCTGTAATTTATCAGCGCGAAGCATATGTTCACCAGAAGCTTCTGTATGCCAATCCCGGATTTATAGTATCTGTTGGCGAGTCTTGAAAGGCCAAGAGGAACTATTATTATCAGGAAAAGCACTTTCAGTATCTCAAAGACGCTGACTGCAGAACCAAGAAAAATGAATGTTATGAGAGGAGCGAAAGCCAGTGCAAGCACATAATTCAGCACCTCCCCGCCAAGTGTCCTCTTTTCATCACCCCTGAGAAGGTATGTGAAGGCTATCACAGCAACAGCCGGTGGTGCTGACGCCAATATGACAAAGCCTGCAAAGTAATCGGTTCCCGGAACGAAAATGTATGCCACGGCTATTATGAAAACCGAAAGCAGGCCGTAGCTGAGCGCAACTGCCTTGAGCGAAGAACTGAGTCCTGTCCTCACATCACTCCTTGATAAGGTTATGTGTGAAAGTGAGAATGTCGTGGCTATTATGAAAAAAAGCAGTATGTATCCTGAAGTCAGACCGGAAAGCTGCGGTACCAGAAGCCCGAGAACGATAGCGACTATAAAGAAGAGGGAAGTGTTCTCGAGTATTTTCATTCCCATCCCTCGGACTTGTAGACAGCGACAACAAGAGCGCATGCGACATCTGACCTGCATTCGGTTTCAGAAATCCTGATATTTGGGTCTCCGTACTTCTCGGGCCTGTAAGATGCCATTGACAACAGCGATTTTTTGATATCTTCCGATACTTCTTCCCTGCTTTTACCAACTATTTCAACGAATATGCCTTTTCCATTTTCGCGCTCCTCCCATATCCAACCGATTCCTGCTGCTGCATTCTCACCAGGGCTCTCTGCATAGGACTCTGCCATGACAACATAGAGCCTGTGGCCGTGCTCCCTGTCATTCCAGTCAATCTTTTCCTCTAAAATCTCAGAGCCCTCCGGTATTATAGAACTGAGTGGAATTATGTTGTAGTTGGCTATCCCTATTTTCCACAGGGCGTTGTCGAAGGCAGCCTTTCTTGTCGGACCCTCGCCTTCACCCGAATTGATGTATATCTTCATCCGAACACCTTAGCGAATATGAGAGGAACAATGACAGAAGCATCGCCGTATACAGTCACTGTGCCTCCCTTTTCCTTCACCTTGCTCCATGACTTTGCCTCATTGGGAGTTGCTCCGGAAAGGCTTCCATCCCATGCTGAAGACGTAGTGACATATACTGCGTAATCAAGTCCTTCCTTCAGTATGTTGACGCCGATTGTATGATGCTTGGCTATCCCGCCGCCTAGTATTATGCCGCCTGTCTTCTCAGAATTTATGACTATGTCCGCAAGTTTCATATCTCCGCTAACATCTATCTCGAAATCCTTGTTATCCTGCTTGAAGAAGTAAAGCTGCAATCCTATGGCTGAGTCTGTTATGCCGGGGCAGAAAACGGGAATGTTGTTCTTCGATGCCCAGTGAAGGAATGAACCTTCGTCCTTAATCCTTTTACCGGCTTCATAAATGAAATCGCTCGGCGTCCATGAACGCTTGCGCGACTTAAGCTCAGAGAAAAGCTGCTGAATGAACTTCTCCAGGAAAATGTAACGGTCGCTCGGTATGAGTATGTTGCCGAGGCGGTTTATGCCCCTTTTATGAAGGTCCTCGTCGTTGAGGTTGAAATCACCCATAAGGTATGGCTTGCCAGACCTTATTATGTCATGGTCTATTGCGCCTCCGGTTGTTATTATGACATCAACATAGCGCTCCTTCACAAGCTTTGTTATGATTCCGCGGAGGCCGGATGCTACCATGTTGGCTGTGAAGCTCAGAAATACAGTCGCCCTGTCTTTTTTCATCTGCCTTATCAGCCTCACAGCATCGCCTATCTCCGATGCCTGGAAGCCTGCTGATGCCATCTGGTCTACAAGTTCTGCTGCTTTCATGCCATTCTTTATAGCGTAGTCACGTACGTTATCCATAACAAACCTCCTGAAGTCCGGAACATTTAAATGGGATAGATTTCCCTGAGAGAATCAGCCACATCGGTTAAGGATTTAATAGGTCTGGAATCCATACTATCTAGTAAGTGTGAGTGTTTTTAAGTCTGTGATTTGGATGGATACTGCAAAAAGAATGGAATTGATTAAGAGAAATACCGAAGAGGTTGTTATAGAGAGCGAACTAAAAGAACTCCTGAAAAGGAAGAAAACTCCTTCTGCGTACATTGGATTAGCAATAACCGGTAAGCCCCATATAGGTTACTTCATTCCTATGATAAAGGTTGGTGATTTCCTTAAGGCTGGATTCCGATTCAAAATACTTTTTGCTGATATACACGGTCACTTGGACAATCAGAAGACTCCATTTGAGTTGCTAGACACGCGAATGAAATATTACGTAGAAGTCATTTCAGGCATGCTGGATTCCATAGGCGTGGACAGAAGTAAGCTTGAATTTGTGAAAGGACGAGACTTTGAGCTTGATCCCAAATACACAATGGACATGTATAAGCTTTCGGCTCTGAATACGTTCTCTAGATGTAGACGTGCTGCTTCAGATGTCGTAAGATTTGGAAATGACTCGAAACTTAGCGGATTCATATATCCTTTGCTCCAGACACTGGATGAGGTTTATCTGGATGTCGATGTTCAGTATGGTGGTCACGACCAGAGGAAAATTCTCATGTTTGCTCGTGAGAATTTACCAAAGCTTGGATACAAACCGAGGATCGAGGTGATGACTCCCATGCTTCCCGGACTTTCAGGCGGCAAGATGAGCGCTTCTGATGAAAAGTCCAAGATAGATGTACTGGATTCAGCAAAAGACGTGGAAAGCAAAATCTCATCGGCATATTGCCCTGCTGGATCTTCAGAAGAAAATGGTGTTCTGGCATTTGTGGAACATGTTATAATGGTTCTGAAGAAAGACAAAAATGAGAAATTTACTATAGAGAGACCAGCGAAATTCGGCGGCAATGTGTCTTATGCTGATTACAAGTCACTTCAGAAAGATTTCATTGAAAACAAGCTCCATCCAATGGACCTGAAGAAGGCACTTGCCAAAGAGGTAAATTTACTGCTAGATCCTGTTCGAAAAAGGTTAAAAGGTAAAGACGATTTAATCAGAAAAGCTTATCCTGATTGAAGTTTATTCAAGAATTTCCTTACTTCAATACCACTATTCAATATAACCCATTTTCTGAATCCTGCCCTTTCTATCATTCCATCTTTAGCTCTGTCTCTAAGCCAACCTGCGACATATGTTTCATCTTTCCCTGTAATTTTCCTGCATAATGAGTTTTCAAATTCATCAGGCAGATTTTTGAAGTGTTTTAATGCTCTGTATCTCTTATGTCCTTTGATGGTATTGATAATGTTTTCATGGTGTTTTTTTGATAAAATAAATAGTCGTTTATCGTAAAGTGTTACCAAATTTTCCCAGTTAACTGATCTTGTCATTATGTAAAAATTCTTCATTCTATCTTTCTTGATATTACAATCCAGATCAAATTCACTGAGTAATTTATTGTAATCTTCTGCGTAGTTCTTTTTTGCCTCATAAACATACATTCTCGAATGCAGTGATCCGTTTTTATCTCTGTGGGAAAAGAAGCTGCCGTCACCTGCCAATAATCCCTGAAGGAAATATCTGTTTATTTCGCTGTTTTTATACAGCTTTTTTCTCGATATGTCTGCCATATTCGACACTATCTCTGCTAAAAGGCTGTTCGTAATCCACAACCTGAAAGTAAAAGACGATATTCTTTCTGCTGGCGAAACGCTTATATTTTCTTTTTCTATACCAAGACTTACAGCAAATCTTTTTGCTTCATTTAACTTCTCTCTTTCTATGTTTTTCTCGTGTCTTATGCTACATTTCCACACATTTTCATCCAAAATATATTCGGAAAGTTTTATGAAATCACTCACAAGCGTTTTTGATTTATTGGTAAATGAAAGTTCTCGTCCTCTTCTCTTCTTCAGCCTGAGTTTTCCGCCTTCTGCTTGATAGTACCCCAATAGTCTGGCAAACTCCAATGGCACAAACCGTCTGATAATAATTTCATTTGGCCTCCCTTTTGTAGAATACCACAATTTCAATCGGCCATTATCTGCATTAACATGTATGTCAAAATCCGACATTGTTTTTTTCGGAATAAAAGATAACATGTCGAATTTCTTTCCTTTGAGGTGGCTCACACTTCTCTGTAGGTTTCTAATCATTTCTACGGATACATCAACATTGTCATCATGCTTCAAGTCCATTTTTTTACGTATTTCCTTGGGTATAAAGAATCTGCCATCATTTGTTAATTTTGTTAGGAATTTTTCATTGGTGCCATCCTTTCTGATCGTTATTTCTATGAATTCTTTTCCTATATTTTTCTGAATCTCCTTAGGCAGCCAAAGCCTGTGGTTTTTTATTTTCAGTGCAAGTTCACTTCTCATAATATTTTTATGGTTTAGAACTTTATAAGTCAAATCATATAAAACATATTTAATTCAGAATTAATAGAATTTTATAGAATTTTGTAAAATATAACATAGAAATGCAAATATTAAAGTGAGGAAAATGTCAAAGGAAATAAACCCCTGGGGCTCGGATGATGTCACGGATTACGAAAAGACAGCCAAGGCCTTCGGTATTTCACCATTTTCAGGTGTGCTGAAGAAGCTGAAGAATCCGCACCTTCTCATGAGAAGGTGTGTTGTTTTCGGCCACAGGGACTTCGACAAGGTGCTTGCATCAAAGGACTACGCAATGATGACAGGACTCATGCCTTCAGGGAAGTTCCATCTCGGCCACAAGATACTGGCAGACCAGATTATATACCACCAGAAGGAACTGGGTGCAAAAATATTCCTGTGCGTGGCTGATGTGGAAGCATACAACATGCGCCTTGCAGACATGAAAAAACTCCGGGAAACTGCGATTGAGGAATATCTGCTGAATTACATAGCGCTCGGCCTTGAGCCGAAGAACTGCGACTTCTACTTCCAGAGCGACCGCTCGAAGGAGAGAGCAAGCCCATATTACAGGCTCGCAAGCATGGCTGCAAAAAAAGTGACGATGAACGAGCTCGCTGCGATATACGGCGACCTTTCACCAGGGAAGATAATGTCAGTTATGCTTCAGGTTTCCGATATCCTCCATCCGCAACTGAAGGAATTCGGCGGAAACAAGAATGTGGTCGTTCCCGTGGGCATAGACCAGGACCCACACATAAGGCTTTCCCGTGACATTGCCGCACGTTTCCAGAAAGAGCTCGGATTTGCGCTTCCGGGTGCGACATATCACCGGTTCATAAAGGGACTGAAAGGCGGTAAGATGTCCAGTTCTGACCCCTATTCATATATAGCATTGACAGATGATCCGAAAGAGGCAAAGAAAAAGATAAACAAGTACGCATTCTCCGGTGGACGAGAGACTATAGAAGAGCACAGAAAGCACGGCGGCAATCCGGATATAGATGTCTCGTTCCAGTATCTTTTCACACAGTTTGAACCGGATGACAGGAAAATCGAGAAGCTCCGTGATGACTACAAGTCCGGGGCGCTGCTCACAGGAGAACTCAAGCAGATACTGATAGAGAAACTTACAGCATTTCTGGAAGACCATCAGAAGAAACGCGAGATCGCAAGGAAGAAGGTTGACAGGTTCCTCGCTGAATGAATTTTTAAATCAACCGCGGCTAATACTGAATAAAGCGGGGGTACCCGAGTCTGGCCAAAGGGGCAGGACTTAAGATTGGGTTCTTAAGTGCTGATACCAAGATGATGGAGCCCCATGGGAAATCCTGTAGCTCAGTGCTTTCGCAGGTTCGAACGCCGGCTTTTCCGGCAGCTGACGCCTGCACAAAAGCAGGCATCGCAAAAATGGAAAAGCTGTCTGGAAATCCTGCCCCCCGCACTGAACCCTTTTAGGAAAAGCGTTCGCGGAAAAGTAAAAATATGATAGTAGTCGACATCGAGACAACTGGAATGGAGCCTGAAAAAAACAGCCTTCTTAGCATAGGCGCGCTCGATTTCAGCAATCCGAAGAACACATTCTACGGCGAATGCAGGGCGGACGAGGGCGCCTCGGTCAGCAACATAGCCCTGAAGATAAACGGATTCAGCCGTGAGCAGATACACGACCCTGAAAAGCCAACATCGAAAGAACTTCTCCAGAACTTTTTGAAATGGATGAAACCCATAAAAGACAAGACCATTGCCGGGGACAACATCTGGTTCGATACGGGATTCCTTCAGGAGAACTTCAGGAGAATCGGCGTGAAGTATCCGTTCAAGGGGGAAAGCATCGAGCTTCATGAGATTTCCCCTCTTCTCGCAGGACTTCCCTGGAGCCTCGACGCAGCACTGTATATGTCAGGCATACCTCCGAGGACTAACGCACACAATGCACTGGACGATGCTGAGCTTACGGCAGAAGTTATATCGAGGCTAATGAATGGAAAGAATCTTCTGAAAAGGTTCAGGAAATACCCAGTTCCTGATATATTCATAGAATATGTAAATATTCGAAACAGAAAGAAGTAGGGCCGTCGCCGGGATTTGAACCCGGGCCAAGAGCTTTCCACGAACAATGGCAAACACGCTTTCTGACACCATTGGTCACCACAGGCTCTTATGCTAACCACTACACTACGACAGCCATGGTAGTTATTCTTTGAAGATGTTGTTTTTAAACATTCACCTTAGCTGCATTTATAAAGGTTGAGCCCTATACAGAGGTCTGTGAAGATGGCAGCTAATTATAAGCCTGCTGGGGAAATCGGAATGTCAACTGAATCAGCAGTGCCAGAGATGCTGCATATTTCTAAAAACCAGAAGTGAGAATAACCTTTATAAATAAGACCTGTTAATACATAGTTGCGAGTTCAGGCGACTGAACAATGAACTACGTGTGAGCTTGGAAATTGCTTTCGAGTTCGAAATATGTCCTTGTGTGGTTTTAAAGATTTTATAAGAGAGAAAAACGTCAAATTCCAATTCCGGTTGATCCTGCCGGAGGTTATTGCTATCCGGATTCGACTAAGCCATGCAAGTCTTGATGTTCATCTTTGGACATTAGGGCAGAAAGCTCAGTAACATGTAGTTAATATGCCCTCAAGTCAGGGATAATCTCGGGAAACTGAGGCTAATACCTGATAGATAAGAAATACTGGAATGTTTTCTTTTCTAAAGCTTTTGCGCTTGAGGATTGGACTGCACCGGATTAGGTTGTTGTTAGGGTAACGTCCTGGCAAGCCGATAATCCGTACGAGCCTTGAGAGAGGAAGCTCGGAGATGGATTCTGAGACAAGAATCCAGGCCCTACGGGGCGCAGCAGGCGCGAAACTTTCCCAATGCACGCAAGTGTGAGGAAGGGATCTGGAGTGCATTCTCTTACATAGGGGATGCTTTTGTGGAGTGTAAACAGCTCCAAGAATAAGTGGTGGGTAAGACGGGTGCCAGCCGCCGCGGTAATACCCGCGCCACGAGTGATAACCACGTTTATTGGGCTTAAAGCGTTCGTAGCCGGTCCAGAAAGTCTTTAGTGAAATCCCGCAGCTAACTGTGGGGCTTGCTAGGGAAACTGTTGGACTTGGGACCGGGAGAGGTCTGGGGTACTCAAGGGGTAGGGGTAAAATCCTGTAATCCCTTGGGGACCACCTGTGGCGAAGGCGCCAGACCAGAACGGATCCGACGGTGAGGGACGAAAGCCAGGGGAGCAAAGGGGATTAGATACCCCCGTAGTCCTGGCTGTAAACGATGCC
>JAFGFG010000002.1 GCA_016931255.1 Candidatus Aenigmatarchaeota archaeon | reverse complement strand
ACGTGCAGCAGCGTCCAAGGGTGGGGGTGTTCACCCATCAAAGAGCCACGTTAGCTGGGTTAAGTACGGTGCGAGCCAGTACGGTCTATATCTACTAAATGTGTTGATGAACTGAGGGGAAAATGCGTCAAGTACGAAAGGAACGGCGCGTTGTGGCCTCTGGTGGATCAGTTGTGTATGCATTGCTGAGTAGCTATGCCATTGAGGATAAGAGCTGAAAGCATCTAAGCTCGAAGCCTCTCCTGAAAAGAGTTCGTCATTTCCCAAAGTGTTTGGCAACTTTCACAGCGGGAAGGAGGGTCCGGTAGACGACCGGTTTGATAGGACCGGGATGTAAGTATCAAGGTAACGAGGTATTCAGTCCACGGTTACTAAAAGCCCAACAGACTCTGGTTAAAGTGACGTATCGCCAATCATCTTTTTTCTTAAAGATTAATTGAACCTAGCCGCGGCTTTTTTATTTTCCTGTGACAGACATTGAACATGAGAATAGAAGGTGCTGTTTTCGACCTGGACGGAACGCTTACTGACACTGAGAAACTCCAGTTCGAGGGGTGGTCGGAAGTTCTCAGGGATATCGAAGTGGTGCTCGATAAGAATAAATACTTCAAATACGCAGGGAAGACAGGGACCATTGTAGACAGGGAGCTCATAGAGGACCACTGCCTTGACATGGAGCCAGGCACCCTGAAGATGAGGAAGGAGAAACTGCTGATAGAATGGCTCAACAGCAGGTCTATCGAGCTCATGCCTTATGCATTGGAGGCTGTCGCTTTCTTCAGAAATAAAAGCATCCCAGTTGCAGTGGCCACTGGTGCACCAATAGAACAGGTCACACCGAAGCTCACGCGTACAGGGCTCAAAGACATGTTCGATGCTGTTGTCACCAGAAGCGATGTGAAGAACGGTAAGCCTCATCCCGAAACATATTTGAAAGCATGCAAACTGATAGGAATCAAGCCCGAGAAATGCGTAGCATTCGAGGACACGCTCGGAGGGGCAAAGTCAGCAAAGGATGCCGGACTTATATGCGTGGCAATTCCAACTGAACTGACAGAAGGACAGGACTTCTCTTTCACTGACTATAATGCCAAAGACCTCAGGGACGCCATAGAATGGGTAAAAAAGAAAATGGATTAAACTCATTCGGTAAATAATATTCATGGATGAAAAAATTCTCTTCTCAGAGTTCGCCACAGGTCTTGCAGGCATAGTTGCTTCGACCTACGTATTCTGGTACTGGGTGAATTTCGCCGGCTTTATCATATCATTCATCCTCGGCATTGCCGGCTTATTACTGTCATCAAGCAGATTTCTGATAATATATCACACCGAATCTCGGAAGAAGCCTTATGCGTGGATAATACTCTCTCTGTTTGCTGTTGCAGTGTTCACGCTTATTCCTGTATGGTGCCACGAAACCCATATCATGGGAAAGGAATTCACGTACTGCGCCTACGAAAACTTATGGGACCATTTCATCTTCGGAAAATGATAATACAAAATTTTGTGTAGAACAGACAATGTTAATTAGACATGAAAGTATGATGACAAAGAAAACCCCGATTGACGGAAATGACAAATCCATCCAGAATGAGCAGACAATAATACTTACAAAAGAGGAATTTCTCGCACTCTCAAAACTGGAAGGGAAAAGGCTTGAGAAGGTGAGATACTTCCATAATCATAATGGAACTTCAATAGAGATAGACGTTTTCAGTGGAGACCTTGCTGGGCTCGTGCTCGTCGATGTCGAGTTCAACTCTGAAAATGAAAAGTCTGCCTTTAGGAAGCCGGATTTCTGCCTCGCTGACGTGACGCAGGAAGATTTTCTGGCAGGCGGCATGCTTGCAGGCAATAAATACGAGGACATAGCCCCGAAGCTTGCTGAATTCGGGTATAAGAAACCTTTATAAAGCATTCTGCGATATTCTTTTTGCGCGAGCCGGGAGGGTGGTTTCGGTGGGAAAGCCCACTGAGGAAGTTCCACACACCTCGGATTTATCCGAAAACGTGCTGCTGAGAGGCAGTGGCTGAGAAGCCAGCGTATCGCACAGAAATGCACCGGAAGGCACAGAGCAATGAAACTCGAAAGAGCCGTGAATGCCTGAACGGGTGAAATAGCGTACGACTCGGGGTGCAAGCTCTTTGAAGCGCTTAGACAGATACCACCGCCTCCGTTCACTGTAAAAGGTGAGGAGACGACAGAAAGTGGGCTATTCCCGGCAAGCGCATCATATTTAAACGGATTCGTCAACTATATTCAGGTGCTGTCATGTCAAAGAAAGAAAAAAGCGTTATGCCGCAGAGTACTGCGGGTCTTGTCAGGTATTTTGATCAGGGAAAGGAATCCATAAAAATAAAGCCTGAGCATATTATTGCTGCGTCCGTGGCATTCATCGCAATAGAAATAATGCTGAAATTTTTCTGATTTTTTAATTTCCAAGGGAAATGTTAAACATGAGGATACTTGTAGGTACAGCAGGCATTCCCGCATCATCGGATGAGAGAACAACCGAGGGGGGTATAAGGGAGGTGAAAGCACTCGGACTCCACAGCATGGAAGTTGAATTCGTGCGCGGTGTCTCGATGTCCCCTGAAAAAGCCATGGAAATAGGACATGTTCAAAAAGAGACTGAAATAAAGCTCTCTGTTCACGCTCCTTATTACATCAACCTCTGCAACCCGGAAAAGGTCAGAGACAGCCAGAAACGTATCATAGACTCGGCTCACCGTGGCCATCTCATGGGTGCTGAGGTCATTGTCTTTCATCCGGGATATTACGGTAAACTCGACAAAGAAGAAGCTTATGATATGGTCAAGCAGGCATGCATCGAGATGGGCAATTTAGTAGAAGACAATAAATGGAATGTCAAATTGGGGCTTGAAACTACCGGAAAGGTGTCACAGTTCGGTACTGTAGACGAGATTTTAAGGGTGTGCAGGGCTGTAAAGACATGCATACCTGTCATAGACTGGTCCCATCTTTTTGCCAAATATCAGGGTAAAATCGACTTCAGGGAGGCCCTGAGCAAGGTCACGGATGCAGGATACACTGATATTCACACGCACTTCTCCAATATCGAATTCACTGAAAAAGGGGAACGAAGACACCTAACACTCGACCACAGGCAGCCTGACATGGAGAAAGTAGCAAAAGTCATACTGGAGAGCGACCTTAAGGAAATAAACATGATATCGGAATCGCCTATACTTGAAACGGACGCTCTCTTCATGAAAAGCATTCTGGAAAAGCTCGGGCACATGTTCTGAACTACTTACCTGCGCTTCTCAGAATCTTTGCTGCGTCTTCCGGAGCGGTTATGTTTACATTGAGACCGAAGAACTCGAATCCAGCATGTGTCACAAGACGCGGAAATATGTCTATGTGAAAATGCCAGAGCTCAGACCTCGGGAAATTCAGGTATATCATGTTATAGGGCATGTCCTCGAAAATCTTTGAGAACATCCCGAATACTTTTTTCATGACCTTTGCAAGGCTTCTCAGTTCGTTGTAGTTCATTTCAGAAAGCTCGGAGAAATGCCTCTTCGGCAGTATCCTGAGCTGGTAGGGCCAGACTGATGTGAACGGGGCTATGCATATCCAGTCCTTTGTGTTGACCACAACTCTGGATTTTTTCTTGGCTTCATGCTCAATGACCATGCACGGGCCGCATTCCTTGGATTCCTTGAAGAACGCCTCTCCGTCATCCATCTCCTTTGATATGACCTCAGGAAACATAGGAGACGCCACTATCTGCGTATGGGTATGCCTTATGCTCGCACCTGCATCCTCGCCCTTGTTCTTGAATATCGTGACATAGTTCACACCGTCTATCTTCATGAGCTCTTCATATCGCTTCTTCAGTGCAACCAAAGCAAGTTCAAGATTGTCTGTGCTCATGTCGTCATACTCATTGTAATGGTCCCTCGTCTCGACCATTATTTCGTGCCTGCCGAATGATGTAAACTTCTGGAACATGGACGGTGCCATTGAATTCTTCTGGCTCATCTCAAGGGGAAATTTCTCGTACGAGAGCCTCTTGTACACCTTCTCGTTCAGTACAGGAAACTTGTTGGGAAATATTCTCACCTGCCAGTTCTTATCATCAGGAAGGGACATTATGGTGCTCTGCGTCATCTTCTCGTTGCCAGGACAAAATGGACATATCTGCTTTCCCTTTTTCTTCTCGGAGAATGCCCCGGGCCTCTTGGACCTGTCGGCAGCGACTATCACCTCACGGCCGAAGAAATCCTTCCTTATTTCATCCGACATAATAAAGTATTGATGTTATATTAAATTAAAGAAAGGTGAATTTATGAGAATAGGCGTGCTCGACCTGAAGGAATATGAGTTCATAAATGATGTCATGGGAAAGTTCTCTGATGCAGAGACTGAATTCGTTCAGTTCGGGGACTACAGGTTCGGCAATCTTGAGAACTACGATGTCATAATAGACAGGCTGAGCTTTCAGAACAGGTACCTGAGACAGATTCTCATGATGCTCGCCATGAAAGGCGTATACGTAATAAATAATCCATTCTCATCCTCAGTAAACAACAAAATAATAGAATGCGAGGTCTGCCGAAGGCTTGAAATAAAGCATCCGAAGACTGTCGTGTTGCCTTCTGATGACGGGGAATGGAATCTAGGCGGCTCTGTAAGAGACCCTGACTGGGATATCATAAGGAAGACCATGCAGCTCCCGTTCATAATGAAGCCTTTCGACGGTTTTGCGTGGGAGAATGTGTTCACTGTCACATCCTTCAGGGAAGCTGAGAACCTTTACAATTCACTCAAGCCTCATCACATAATGCTGCTTCAGGAAAAGATAGACTACACGGAATACTTCAGAGTCTTCTGCATCAACAAGAAAGATGTTCTCATAACCAAATGGATTCCGAAGCCTTTGGGAGAAGGCTCTTATGAAAAGCCACTGGAAAAGCATCTGGAGGTTTTCGGCAAGAGAATCACAGATGCGACCATAGAACTTAACAAAATGCTCGACTTCGACGTGAATGCTGTTGAATGGTGCATAAGCGAGGACGGGGAGCTGTTCATGATAGAGGCCATGAATGAGGTTCCGGATATAGAGAAAAGCAAAATGCCTGAAGAATATTACTGGTGGATAACCGAAAAATTCAGCAACTGCGTAAGGGAAAAATTATCCTCAAAAGCAAAAAACTTAACCATCTTCTCTGATTCCAAGTGAACTGAGACGTATTTTATTTCTTCTTTACATCTTTCTTCTTTTTTCCAAAAGGCCATTTGAACATGCGACCACCCAATATAACTATTATTTCACTTGCTTTTAAGCCAGTACCCATCTGCGACTTTTAAGAGTGGGTGATTCACAATAATTAATATGATTATAACTGTTGCGAACCAAAAGGGCGGGGTCGGGAAGACAGACCTTGCTGCCAACCTTTCTTCCTGCCTTGCAAAAAACGGGAAGAAGGTTCTTCTGATGGACCTTGATCCGCAGGCCAATGCGACCACATACATAACAGATAAAAAACACAGGAAAACCACAAGCCATCTTCTTCTTGACGGAAAAATGAAGATATGTGATATAGCTGTCAAGACGAAGGTCGAAAACCTGTATCTGGCGCCTTCAAGCCAGCATCTTTACGCAACACAGATCGAGCTTCTCAATGACGTGGGAATGCAGTTCAAACTGAAAAAGAAGTTGAGTGAAGGGCATGATTTCGATTATATAGTGATAGATACACCGCCGTCCCTTGGTCTTCTCACCATAAATGCGCTTACTGCGTCCACGCATGTAATAGTCCCTGTCCAGACCAACTACTTCGCTCTTGACGGAATGGAAATGCTGCTTAAGACAGTAGACCGGATAAAGGAAGAAATAAATCCCGGTCTTGACCTGAGGGGTTTCGTGCTGACTATGTACGACAAGAGAAGCAAGCTGTCTGGAGAGATTGAAAACATAGTACGTGGGAAGTTCGGCAAAAAGGTAATGGAAACCAACATACCGGTAAACGTTGACCTTGCCATATCACCGAAGATGCACGAACCTATAATAATTTCAAACAAGGAAAGCAGGGGTGCGCATGCGTATGTGAACCTCGCTGAAGAAATTATAAATCTGGAGGGAAACTGAATGGACAGTACGCATTTCTTCGGAAAATATGCTGGCAAGGTGTGGAAGGTCCTTAACTCTAGGGGTCCAAAAACACTGACACAGCTGCAGAAGGCATCCGGACTAACGCTGAAAGAGGCAAGCATTGGTCTCGGCTGGCTGGCCAGGGAAGGAAAAATAAAAGTAATCAAAACCGGTAACCTTCAGATGAAGTTCGAACTCTGCGAATAGGAGCGGTATCGGTTTTTTAAGTTTTTTCTACATCTACTAATAATGGTATTGAAGGAAGACCGTGTCGACATCAACGCATTCCTTGATGAGATGGTCCGGCTGATAGACGAGAGGCTGAGAAAGCAGGAAGCCTCAATAGCGAAGCTGACCGCAGATGTCATCAAACTCAGAAAGGATACAGAAAAGACGTCTGACAGCGACAGTAAGATAGACAAATCGGTTCTCAGGATACTGAGGCAATAAATGTCATGGAATAAGTTCTTCTGGATTATATTCGCCATAATTGAAACAGTCATCATCGTCCAGCTATGCTTCATTTTTTCCGATTGTCTATTAACAACATCTGTTCTTCTTATGATTCTTGCAGTGCCGAAGCTTGCAGAGGACAGCGAGAATCTGAAGAGGTTCAGAGGGGCTCTTCTCGTCAGGAAGGATATACTGAACAAATTAAAGCGGCGCGACAAATAATCTTTATGAGATTTCTTAGAAAGCCGCCATTCGCTGATTCATGCTATTTCCTTTCGAACCGAAGCCTTCTTTTTCACAGATTCTATGACTCAGGGTTCAGGAACAAATGGACCGGACTCTGGTCAGGGGAAAGAAAGCTCCTAGAATATTTCGCTGTCAGTGTAGGAGGTGAATGGCTCTCACCGGAGAACATAGAGAAGACCGAATACACATTCTCCAGTTGCATCCATACTTACAGAACCAGTAAAGGCCGTGTCACTGAAACTCTGTTCATACCGCATGGAACTGATGACCTCATGGTTGAGATATCGTCATCCAGAACTATGAAACTGGGGGTAAAGCTTGGAATCAACATCCGCATGTCAGATGAGAATGAAACCAGCAGAAAATATGAAGTGGTTCATGGCAGCCGCACAGTTAACATAAGCAATGTACTTGGAAGTGTCTCTGTTAATGTTTCGAAGGATATCGATTTTCAGAGGAAAGATTCATACGAGGTTCATGAGCCTTCAGGGGAGAAGCAGTCGTACTTCTTTCCAGGAACTTTGCGCATTTCCGGAAAAAATGTAGTGATTTCCATAGGTTCGGGAGCGTTCGGAACAGAAAAATTCAGTTCACTTCTTGAAGAGAAGAAGAAAGCTTATGATGACATTGTCAGGGGAAAGATAAGCTCGAGTTCGCCCAGGCTTGAAGAGTCATTCAGGTCATGCATCCTTAGCATGGAAATGCTCAAGGGAAGGGACGGATACTATGCTGGATTTCCGTGGTTCAGGCAGTACTGGGGAAGAGACACATTCTGGTCTACTGACGCTGCGATAAGGCTTGGCGATTCCGAGCACGTTAAGAAGACCTTAATGTTTTTCTCGGAAAAATCAAGGGACGGATGCATACCGAATTTTGTCTCAGAATCCATGGGAAATTCATTCAACTCCATAGATGCCACCCTGCTCTGGGGAATATCGATTGACAGACTGCTAAAGGCTACCGGGGACACGGACTTCGCGCGCACCGTGTATCCAAAGCTTGAGGAATCCTTCAGGTACATAATGTCAAGGAGGGAAGGAGCTTTCATCAGCCATGACAGAGATAACTCTGAGACATGGATGGACACACAGAGAAGAAGAAAGAATGCTGTTGATGTTCAGGCGCTTTTCTACATGTTCCTTGAATCAGTGGAGCACTTATCAAGGGTTCTTGAAAGGGACGGCAACGCCAGAGAAGCCCACGAAGCCATGAAATTGCTCAGGGAAAGGTTCGACGATGAGTTCTTTACGGGAAGTTTCTATGCGGACACGAAAGATTCACACGGGCTTGTAAGGAAAAAAACTGCAAATACAGCTGTCGCTATTATGACTGGTCTTGGCAGAAAGTGCGCGCCTGTAATGAAAACACTAAGCTCCGACATCTTCTCGTCCCTGAAGGGTGTAAGAACCGTCTCCAGCGACGAGCATGTTTACAATCCATCCGGATATCACAACGGGTCCACATGGTCTCTTACAACATTATGGGCTGCAGCTGCCCAGTTCAGATGCGGAAGAAGTGACGATGCATGGAAGAACATCTCCCTCATGATGGATGACATCCGGACTGATGCAATCGGCTCAATAGGGGAATGTTGGGATTCCGAAACCGGAAAGCTCTTAGGATGCCCTATGCAGCTGTGGGGCGAAGCCATGTTCATAAGCATAGTGGATGAGTTCATGCTCGGAATAGAGATCGATGCGCTGAAAAACAAAGTGACTGTTTCTCCCAGCCTTCCTTCCGCAGTCAAAGAGATAACGAGGTCTGTTTTCATCGGAGGGAAGTTTGTGAACATTCATATCAGAAAATCCGGTAAGGGTTACAACATAACGTGCGATGGCAGTGATGTTAAACTCATTAAGAAGCAGGAACAATACTCTAACAGGTGATTGGTTGAAAGATTTTACTCTCATTGAAGTGAGTTTTGAGGTAGCGAACAAGGTAGGTGGAATATACACAGTCATAGTTTCAAAGATGTCATATGCAATTGCAAACAGCAAGGAATATTTTGCAATAGGGCCCTGCATCGGCAGGCTTCCGAAGGAGTTCAGTGAAGAGAAACCACCCGGCAGGATGTCAGAATCTTTCGCTGAGCTGGAAAAAAATCATGGAATAAAATGTCACTACGGAACATGGCTAATTGAGAAGAATCCGAAGGCAATACTTATAGATTACAGGGGACTTTCAGTAAAATCCGATGACATAAAGAGGGAACTATGGGAAAAATACCAGATAGATTCGTGGGGAACAGACAACTGGTTCAATGAACCCACAGTCTGGGCAAAGGCTGCGGGCTATCTTATCCAGTCGCTTAATGAGAAGGGTGTATTCAGGTACAGCCCTGTGGCCCATTTCCATGAGTGGCTCAGCGCCCCTGCCATGCTTCATCTCAAATCAGCTGGTATGAATATACCATCAGTTTTCACAACCCATTCGACCGTACTCGGGCGTGCGGTAGCTGAGACCGGAAGGGAGAACCTTTACGACATAATAAACACGTGGAAAAAGAATGGGACAACTGCGCCTGTGGAAAAGGCCTACGAATACGGCGTTCATCCGAAGCATCTCATGGAAAAAGCTGCAGCAGCTTCAGCTGATGTCTTTACCACAGTATCTGAAATAATGGGAAAGGAATGTCAGTACGTCCTCGGGAGGAAGCCTGATGTCATACTGCCGAACGGGCTTGACATGAAGAAATTCCCTCAGCATGAAAAGATACCGGAAATGTACCGGAAATACACTGATAACATAAGGGATTTCCTTCTCGGATACTTCCTTCCGTATTACGAAGTGGACACTGATAACGCAATGCTTTGCTTCATATCCGGAAGGCATGAATTCAGAAACAAGGGTATAGACATATTCATAGATTCACTCGCAGGACTCAATGACAGGCTCAGGAAATCCAGATCAAAAAAAATGGTTTTCGCATTCATATTCGTGCCTGCGGAAACAGCAGGAACCAAACCTACTGTACTGGAACACCTCTCGGCTTTCGGGGATGCCGAAAGGCTCATAGAGAAGGCAACTGAGAAGGTTGAGAAGAATGTTCTCAGGGATTTCATACACGGGAATAAATCTGAAACCAAAGTTATGCTGGATGCTGCTTTCCTCAGGAAACTTGAGAAACTCGGGAAAAAACTGAAAGGAATGAGAAAGGGCATACCTCCGGTCACACCTTTCCAGATGAAATCCGAGAACAACATAATACATGCACTCAGGGATGCAGGATTGGACAACAGCAAGGATGACCGCGTGAAGATTGTATACTATCCGGCATACCTTTCGGAGAAGGATGGCCTTCTGGAACTGGCATACTACAACGCGATGATAGGATTCGATGCAGGCGTATTCCCTTCATATTACGAGTCGTGGGGATACACGCCTCTTGAGGCAGCTGCACTGGGTCTGCACTCAGTCACAACAGACCTCAGCGGCTACGGGAAATTCATAGAGACTCATCTCAGGCCTTCGGAGACATCGATATCTGTTGTGAAGAGGGACGGAAAATCTGACACAGCTGCCGCAAAGGAGCTTGAGGACATACTTTACAGGATAACGATGATGAAACCGTCGGACTCCAGAAAAGAAAGGGAAAGGGCAAAATCACTTTCATTCCTTGCTGACTGGGGAACGCTTTTCGAAAACTATCTCAAGGCTTATGCTCTTCTTCTTGAACGCGCCTGAAGCCTGTTCTTTATATCAGCAATAACATTCATGTAGTTCATGTAAGCATCGTAAGGCGTGTCATAATGATTGAAGTACTTATGGACATCACCATCAGCAAACCATTTGGTGCACATATAGTAGAAATTGTCCGAAGTCTGAAGCTTTCTCCATGTATCGATGAGATTCCGGTTGCCGCTTTTTCTTATCTTTTCCTCAAGTGATTTAATCTCATTGAATGCATTGGACTGCATGCTGTTCTCCAGCCATGCGCTGACATCCCTGTGGACATCAGCCCACGAACTCAGATTATGCACATCGAACTCACCGACAGGTCTGAAGTTTGCGAGAGCCTCGCTGAGTGTCATGAATTTCACATTCCCATGCCTGAAGCATTCCTCAGGAAGATGATGAAGGAAGTCGAATATGCCTGTCTCGGTCCACTGATGCTCCCCGAATGTCTCATAATCCATGAAAAGGTTCACCAGTTCACCGTTGGAAGATGAAAGCCATGTAGCGAACTTGTCTGCTGTCAGTGGCCACTCCCTCCAGTCCCTGGTTGAAAACCTGAATGCTATGTCATCGCTCAGCTTGTAGTTCCTCAGGAAGACCGGTATGTCAGAGCCTTTCGCCTTGTACAGGTAGTTGGGCGAACGCCACTCAAGTGCGTGGTCAAGTCCCTCTGCCACGATTCCATTGTAGCCCATCTCATGAACAACCTTAGCCACGTCGTTGTTGTACATAGCTTCAGTGTTCCTGAAAACCTTCGGACGCACGCCGAAAACTGATTTTATCTTCCTCCGGTGCATATCGACCTGATCCCTGAACTCTTCCCTGGAAATCATGTACGCGAGGCTGTGGTAGTATGTCTCATTCATTATTTCCGCACAGCCGCTGTCAACGAGTTTCCTGAATGATTCCAGAACATCCGGGAAGAACTTCTCCAGCTGCTCTATGAAGATACCGCTCAGTGAAAATGTCACCTTAAATTTACCATCATATTTCTCCATCAACTCAAGAAGTTTTGCATTGGTAGGCATGTAGCATTTTCTTGAAGCCCTTTCAAGGAAGAACCTGTTTCTTTCATCATCGAAATATTCCTCGTTCTTTCCTATGTCGAATGCAGTATACTTTCTCAGCCTTATCGGCTGATGAACCTGAAAATAAAAACACACGGCAGGCATTCAGACACCTACGCTCGCATATACCTTAACTGTTTTTTCAGCTATCACATCCCAGTTTATGTTCGATATCTCAGCATAGCTGTTCATTTCCATTTCTCTCTTCAGGGGAGCATATCTCAGGACTCCCAGTATCTTGTTGGCCATCTCCTTAACATCCCAGAAGTCAACTTTCAGACAATGCATGATAAGCTCAGAGACGCCTGACTGCTTTGAGATTATGACAGGAGTGCCTGAAGCTATGGCCTCAAGCGCCGTTATTCCGAAAGGCTCTGACACCGAAGGCATGACATACACATCAGCCATCTTGTAGTATTCCTTTATGCTCTCCTGATATCCTGCAAATATGACATTTTCCGATATTCCCAGTTCTATGCACTGGTCTATGAGTTCAGGCAGCATGTTACCTGTGCCGACTATTATGAACCGCGTTTTCTTCTCTTTCTCTATGACAAGCTTGGCTGCCCTGAGGAAGTAGTCCGGTCCCTTCTGCAGTGCCAGCCTTCCGAGGAACAGCACAATCTTCTCACCCGTGCCGAACCTGAGTCTGCTTCCTGCATATTCGGATGCCTCCACAGCATTGTATACGATTTCTATCTTGCTCGCAGGAACTTTGAACCTTTCAATTATCCTTGCTTTCATGTATTCGCTAACAGCTATTATCCTGTCGGCATTGTACATTCCCTCCCATTCTATATGTGATATCCACTGATTTGGAGATACCGGATTCCTGTCATATTCCGTGGAGTGGACAGTTATGACAAGAGGTTTTCCCTTGTCCTTCTTGACGCGTATGCCTGCCGGAAATGTCATCCAGTCATGGCAGTGTATGACATCGCATTCCTCTTTCATCACAGCCACTGATGCGCATTCAGTATACTGGTTGACCTTTTCAAAGAAATCTGAACCATACAGGCTTGAGGCTCCTTCCTTTCCGGGTGTGTAATGACCTGCGATAGAGGAGACATAGGGAGTCAGACCCGATGCTATCTCTATGAACTTGGCGTCATCAGCATGGACAATCTTTACGAAATTGTGGCTGACGCCCCCGCTGACCTTTGGCATGACGAATGTGACTTTCACATTCCTGCCACTTAGAGCCCTTGTGAGGTTGTAGCAGTGAGTTCCAAGGCCGCCTGTAGTGTATGGCGGGAACTCCCAGCCAAACATTAGAACCTTCATATCACACCACTTCCATCCTCAATAATTAACAATGAGAAAGGTCGCTTATTAATCAAGTCTTTGATACGCAGAAGATGTACTTTCCCGGAGACCATCTTCCGGAGGTGCCTTTATATCCGCATCTGCCGCACTTAAGCGAGCGCAGCACCTTCCTTCCCCTGAGGTTCCGGTCCCACGACTTCTTGAGGGAATAACCGCATGAAGGGCACTTAGGTGGCACCCTTCCCTTCCGCGTGACAACATCCATCCTTATGTCAGGCATCGATGCAGCTATCAGACGAATCCTTTTCCCTGTTATAGAATAGTCACTGTCAACCTTTCGAAGCTCCGTGTTTATGATACCGACAAGCTCGTCCTGCGAGCTGGCCTTCTTTCTGTGAAGAGCCGATTTAAGGACGAACTTCACGACTTCCCTTTTGGGAATTTTCATAATTCGACTTTGATTTCAGTTATTAAATCTTAACTGCCTTGTTCCTCAGGTCCGTTATCTTTTTGGATGATGTAAGGAACATAACAGATTTCAGCTCAATTATAACCTGTTCAAGAAGGTTGATGACATCATCCGATGACCTGTTGGCAGCTTTCAGAAGCGGAAGTGCCATCCCTGCAAGGGATGCTCCCATGGAAAGCGCTTTTGCGACTTCTATGCCTGTCCTTATTCCGCCGGATGCTATAAGCGGCGTCCTTACGGCTTTCCGGCATGACTCCAGGGATTCGGCTGTTGGAATTCCCCAGCCATAGAATTCGGCGTATGGCGTCCTGCCTATCATAGAATCAACCTTTATCCAGCTCGTGCCTCCAACACCCGCAATGTCTATCGCATCAACCCCTGCAGCTGCAAGCCTTCTTGCGACATCAGCTGATATTCCTGAGCCGACTTCCTTAACTATCACTGGCTTTTTCAGGTCTCTTGTGATTGCCTTTATCTTCTCGAGAACCCCGCTGAAATTCCTGTCTCCGTTTTCCTGAGCAATCTCCTGCGCCGGATTGAGATGTATCGCAAGAGCATCAGCGCCTATGGCATTAAGCGCCTTCTCTATCTTCTCAACCGGATATTTGAGTATATGCGAAGCGCCTATGTTCCCTGCAAGGAATATGTCAGGAGCAACCCCCCTCACGTCATAGGTGTCCTTGAGCTCAGGTGTCTCTATCATGGCCCTCTGGGAGCCTACACCCATGCCTATTCCGAGTTCCTGCGCAGCTTCCGCGAGATTCTTGTTTATTCTTTCAGACTCTGCAGTTCCGCCTGTCATGGCTTCTATGAAGAGCGGTGCAAACAGCCTTTTGCCAAGGAACGCTGTGCTCGTGTCTATGTCTTCCCATTTAATCTCAGGCAGGGCATTGTGACTGAATTCGTACCATTCGAATCCATTGCTCCTTGAAGACTCTACATTATCATGCAGGCATATCCTGATATGCTCATCTTTTCTCTTTGATGTGCTCATAAATATGATTTACAGTTCCGTTTTAAAAGTTATTTACCTAACACAGTACCCCTGACGGTCTCGCCAAGCAGCGCCTTCCTGACCCTTCCGGGTGCATTGCCGTTAATTATTATTGTCCTTGTCTTCAGTTCAAGCATTTTTTCCACCTTTCCGAGCATCCCACCTGTAACATCAACATTGGATGATCCTGATATGTGTTTCTTTATGTCGCCATACCCATCTTTACTGATTCTCTCTATGAGCCTTGCCCTCCTGTTCTTCTTCGGGTCGCCTGTAAATATGCCGTCAACATCAGTTACGAAAATCATGAAATCCGGGCTGAAACGGGCAGCTATATGCTCAAGCACAGCATCCCCGCTGACCACTGAGCCTTTCATCTCCGTATCAGCTACCATTGTCCCGTTCATCACAGGAACTATGCTCCAGTTGGAATTCCAAAGTGCCTTCAGAGAATCAGTGAAGAAGGTGCTTATTTTTCTTTTTCCCTGTATAACAACTGACGAACTCGGAAACGGCAGTGAAAGAATCCCCTCCTTCCTCATGATATCGGAAACCTTCCAATTCAGGTATGAGCAGTCATTCACTGTCTTCGCAAACCCCTCATAGTCCTTCTCATTTCTGAGCCCGTTGTCGATGTCATATTCCGTGACATTGGTATGTCCGAATGGTCCTGCGCCATTGACAACAAGAAGCCTGAATTCCTTCTCCTTTCTGGCATCAGTAATCTCCCTGGCTATGCGCGCGACTGCCTTTTCACGCACACGGAATTTGTTCTTCCCCTTTTCCGTGCATATCGAACCGCCTATCTTCAGAAGCACCAGATTCTTCATGGATTATACTTGTGGAAACTGCTTTAAGTTTTTGGTACAGAATCCGGAACAGATATAAATATTGAGGTTCTGAATAAAGTTGAATAAGGTGATGTTTATGGATAAGGGCAAAAATTACGAAGTTAAGGACATGAGTCTTGCCGGGCAGGGGAAAATAAAGCTGGACATGGCTGAAATGGAAATGGGTGCCCTTCTCAAGATAAGGGAGCGCTTCAAGAAGGAGAAGCCATTCGAAGGCATAACAATAGGGCTGGCACTTCATGTTACCAAGGAGACCGCAATCCTTGTCAGGACTCTTCAGGCAGGCGGCGCGAAGGTTGCAATAACCGGGTGCAATCCCCTTTCAACACAGGATGATGTCGCTGCAGCGCTTGCTGAGGAAGGGGTTCATGTATGGGCATACAAGGGCGAGACCACCAAGGATTATTACAGGTACATTGGCTATGTCATAGACCAGAAGCCGAACATAACAATAGACGACGGCTGCGACCTTGTCTCTGAAATTCATTCCAAGCATCCGGAACTGATACCGAACATAATCGGCGGCTGCGAGGAGACCACAACAGGCATCGTCCGTCTCAATGCTATGGTCAGGGACAATGCGCTGAAATACCCCATAATAGCAGTAAATGACAACAAGACCAAGCACCTTCTGGACAACTACATAGGAACAGGGGAATCCACATGGGACGGAATCAAACGTGGAACGAATGTTCTTGTATCAGGGAAAACTGTTGTTGTCGCAGGATACGGAAGCTGCGGCAAAGGTGTTGCACTTCGGGCAAAGGGTATGGGCGGAAAGGTGATTGTCACGGAAATAGACCCATTCAGGGCGCTTCAGGCATTCTACGACGGATATGAAGTAAAAAAGATGGACGACGTGGCTGGCGTGGGAGACATATTCATCACTCTTACAGGTAACAAGCATGTCATAAAGAAGAGGCACATGGAGAAGATGAAAGACGGCGCGATTGTTGCGAATTCCGGCCACTTCGACATTGAAATTGATTACAAGGGCCTCAAGGAGACAGCAAAAAGTATGAGGGAAGTGCGGCCTCTCGTTGAGGAATTCACACTGAAGAACGGCAAGAGGATATTCGTTCTGGCACAGGGAAGACTTGTGAATCTATCGCTGGCAGAAGGCCATTCAAGCACTGTCATGGACACATCATTCTGCGGTCAGTCGCTTGCATGCGAGTACCTTGTCAAAAACAAGGGAAAGATGAAACCGGAGGTAATCGAGCTTCCGGAGCAGGTGGACACAGACATCTCGCTGCTGAAGCTGGCGACATACGGCGTGAAGATAGACAAGCTTGATGCTGAGCAGATAAAGTATCTCAACAGATGGGAAGAGGGAACGTAAGCTACTTCCATCGTTTGTATTTTGAATCAATGCCGAACTGGTCCAGAACCTTTCCGACTATATGCTCAATCATGTCATCAACAGTCTTGGGCTTTGAATAGAAAGTCATCATAGGCGGTATCACAACAGCGCCTGCATCCGTGACATTCTTCATGTTCCTTATGTGGATAAGGCTCAGTGGTGCTTCTCTTGCGACAATCACCAGTTTCCTTCTCTCCTTCAGCATAATGTCAGCTGCCCTGAGAAGAAGGTTCGAGGAGTATCCTGATGACACGCCTGCGAGGGTTTTCATTGAACAGGGAACTATAACCATGCCGTCGGTTCTGAAAGAACCCGAAGCAATCGCAGCGAAGAAATCGTCTATCCTGTATGTCTTTGATGCAAGCTTTTCTACATCTTCTACCTTGTAATCGGTTTCCTGAAATATGACATCCTTGGCAACATCCGTTATGACCAGATGCGTTTCAGTGCCTGCTTTTCTGAGCGCTTCCAGCATTTTTATTCCAAGTATGGAACCGGAACCTCCTGATATGCCGACTATAATTTTCTTCATGAGTACCGCTTCGCTCTTGGCTTTAAAAAAGGTGGTTTAAACATTTTCGACAGTGCCTTTGTCACCATCAACTCTGATCCGGTCGCCGTTCTTTATCTTCTCTATATCAATCCGGTCGACGCATGGAACTCCTGAAATGATTGCGCCTACTGCGATTATTGTCTCTATCTCCTTGTTTACAATTGCCGCAGGCGCTGTGCCTCTCTTGCTCATGTCGTATATGACATACGAGCCTACTGTGCTGCCTTTGCCTGTCGGAAAAACAAGTACCTTTCCTGAAACCGATTTTCCCTCAAGCTGATGTCCCTTCTCTCCAACTATGCCTGTTTCAGGGTCTACTCCTCCGTAGAATGATATGCCTTCTCTTGACACGAGAGCATCGCCTTCAGCTGTGCCTTTCGCGACCTTTCTCCCTTTCAGTATCATGCCGTCGCCTCCTCTATAAGCTGTGGAATTTCCCTGAAAATGACCTTGAACTTGTTCTTCCCGCGGCCATAAAAACAGCCCTTAGCAGAGTCAGTCGCAAGGCATTTGAAGCGCCCCTTGATAGGCGCAACAACCATACATGTATCGCAGGCAATCTTTGCTCCAGAGTCTTCGATAGTTTTTACGTATCCCTTTTTGTCCGCATCTTCCTTGACAGGTCTTGCAACGCATATCCACATCTCTTTTTTGACAGTCCTGCCTTTGAGCATCCCTGCTATCTCACCCATCTCTTTGAGACTGAGATGAGGACAGCCTATGGAATAGATATCAGGCTCGCCGTTGTCATTCATTTCTTTCTTCGCATCGTCAATGTCCTTCTGGGAAACCGATATGCTCTCTTGGGGTATGGATGTCCTGTTTGGTGTTATCCCCTCCATATGGAAAAGCGCGGCACCGCCGTATGTTGCTATGGAAGCACAGAAACTTTTCAGCTGCTCAGTACTCGCTTTTTCAATGCCCCTTATGTAAGAGACTTTGTTTCCTATTTTATTTCCTATAACATGCCCGAGTGCACCGAAATCTGTTACAGTCTCCATCTTTGCATTGACATTGACAGCAACCTGAGCCTGACGGTTCTCTTCAAGATGCATGCCGAATTCCGGTGTTTTTCCAGTAAGTGCAGAAGCAAGAGCACTTGGCCCGCCTTCCCTGTTGGTCTTCAGGCCGAGGACTGAATTGGCATAGCATACAGCGGAGCTTTCAGCCCATGCAACATGGCTGCCGAAACCGGGACTGTTGCCGACAAAATAAGGAGTGCATGTGCATGTGGCTGTGACGCCCATTTTCTTGAAAGCGTCAATCACTGCAATCTGCTTTTCCGCGAAGTCTGCAGGAATGCCCAGCACCTTCCAGTTCTCCATATCCATACCTGCAGGGTTGAGTGTTGTCAGAACCTTTACCTTTCCGTCCTTCGCAAGGTCAGCAAGATAATTAAGTCCGGCATCACCAAGGTTGTGATATGATACACCTGCAATCTGGACGCTTGCGACGTCTATGAGTCTTTTCGCGCCGAATATCTCACCAAGGGAAACGAGTATCTCCATACTCTGCCTGACAGCGTTGCCGTTCCTGCCGTTGAGCATATCCCGCTCTTCATTTGTAAGCTTCATATTCACTCCAAGAATTTCTTAACATCAACTTTAGGAAATTCAGCTTTTACAAAATGCTTCTTTTCTTCACCTACAGGCATAGTAAAGTCGAATCCCACTTTCGTGGTCTTTCTTGTATTTGGATCAGAGCTTGGATCAAGTGAAGAGCCCTTTTCATTTTCTTTTACAACCATGTCGCGGTCAGCCTGGAATCTTGTAGACATTGCCCATTCCACTTCAAGAGGATTGTTTATATTTATGTCGCTGTCCACGATGAATACATGCTTCATAGACTTATGCCCGTCGAAAGCAGCGTCTATTGCCTTCCTTCCGTCATCTTCACTCTTTTTATCAATCTGAACTATGCCATGAAGCCATGAACAGCCGCCAGGATTAACATTGACATCAAGACATTTGACACCAGCTTCATTAATTTTTTTGAATATTGTCGGTTCTCTAGGCATTCCCATAAGTATCCTGTGCTCAAGCTTTCCGGGAAGCAGTCCATGCCATATGGCATCCTTCCTGTGGGTTATCTTTCTGACCTCAAAAACCGGTTCCTGCCTTACAACATCATAGGTCTCTGTTAAGTCTACAAAAGGACCTTCATCTGCTCTTTCCTTCAGTATCTTTCCTTCAAGAACGAATTCGCAGTCTGCCGGAACCATCAGGTCGGATGTTTTTGCCTTCACAATTTTTAGTGGTTCAAGTGTATTTGCTATATGCATCTCATCAACATCAGAAGCAACGGATGTTGCTGCTCCAAGAAGAACATTAGGTGAGCATCCAACACACATGACTGCGTCCATTTCGTCGCCTGATTCTTTCATTGCGTTGTCAAAATCCCTGTTCGGGACAACCCTTATCGAGAAACGGTTCTTGCCGATTTCCATGGACCTGTGATAGTCGAGGTTCTGGACACCATTTCCTTTCCTGACTACGAACACTCCGGAACTCACATAATTTCCGCCGTCTTTTGAGCAATGAAAAAGTATCGGAAGTTTGCTCAAATCGACATCTTCCATCTCAACTTCCTGACACGGAGCATTATCAGTAACTTCAGGTTTTGAGGGATTTGCTATCGCATTAATCATTTTTGGGACAAGTTCATTGCTTTTGATTCCAAAGTAATTTGCAAAAGCATCTTTTGAAACACATAGATTTCCTGCGACCCGGAATTCGCTTTCTTTAACATTCTCAAAAAGCACTGGCTTGTCATTAAGCTCTGCCAGGACTGCAGGTATCTCAAGCTTCTTCGAAGCTGCTTTCGAAATCTTAACAAGTTTGCCCTGCGATTCAGCCTTATCAAGAAAATCCCTGAAACTCATTGCACCACCAATGGTTAGAATATGCCGTACAAGTATTAAAAAACGCTCTTTCAAATCAGTTTATTGTCGTTTTCCTCGTTTACAACGTTTTATAAATTTAACTACTAAAAAGTTACAATAGGTGTATTATGAAAATATACAAAGCCTCCGAAGCACTGATTCGTACCGGATTCCTTGATGAGGAGGCAGAGTTCACACCAGTCGCTGCTGCTTACGTTAACAGAAACAATGGAATTCTCAATGTCAGGAGATTGAAGGAAGACGACCCGCTGAGATACGGACACTTAACTCTCCCAGAAGGGCAGAGAGAATACGGTGCGGGTTTTCTTTCAACTGCCATAAGGGAAACAAAGGAAGAGACAGATGTGGATACGATGCCTGGAGACTGCGGGAAATTCCTATATTTCAATGACAATATCATATTCAAGCAGCGCGATAACATCGGAGTATTCTTAGAGCCGAATGGAGATATATGGGCAAGATATCTCGACTCAGGAAAAAGTTATGTCGCGAATCTCAGGCACCTGACAGCCAATGACTATTCTCTTCCCAGATATGTTGACCCGGAAAGCGGCGACCCGAAGTTTACGAATGCAGAATATATATTCACGGAAGGATGGAAAGACTTTTCACCATTCAACCAGATTCTTCTTGAACTTATAGAGGGTATTGATTATAAGCATATCAATGGGAACGGCATAATCAGAAAAGGTGATGTGCTTATCGAGAATATCCCCCTCAGGCATCTATTGAAAGTAAAGCCTCCGCTTAACGCACCTGAAGGATTCAAAGAATTGTAGTCTTCATCGTGATATATCCAATGGATTCCACGGCTTTCGAAACCTTTTCCTGAAGCTCTTTTCCGGGAGTAAAAAGTATGACATACCCTCCACGTCCTGTACCGGTGATTTTTCCTGCCAGAGCACCGCTGGCTTTTGCAGCTGATATGATTTTCTCTACCTCATCGCAGGAGACATTTATCTCTCTTAGAAGTTCATGATTCTTGTCAATGTTCCTGGCAACAGCTTCAAAATCGCCTGCTTCCAATGCTTTCCTTGCGTCCTTTACAAGCATTTCATATTTGCTGAATGTTACTTCATACTTCCCCGGATCAGCTTCTTTGCTGCGCTTCACGTCTGACAGGACAGCCTTCGTGTCCTGAGAGATGCCGGTGTTGGCCAGCACTATGTCCAGAGGCTTCCCGAGTTTTATGGGTTCTATTGTATTCTTCCCACTGTCAATATCCCTGATGAACCATATCAGTCCGCCGAAGGTCGAGCACGTATTGTCTATACCCGAAGGTGTGCCTGTGCTCTTCTCGGCCTCATATGAGATGCGGTTAATCTCTTCATCGCCAATGCCAAGGCCGTACAGGTCAGAAAACGCACGGGCAATTGCAGTGGCCATGGCAGCGCTTGCGCCAACGCCGCTTGTGCAGAAGAGATCTCCTGACAATATTATTTTGACTGGGTCACGTTTTACATCTATATTCATGTAATCCAGTAGCAGCTTCATGGACCTCTCCATCTCGCCCTTCTTCTTCTCCTTGTAGCCGGGCGTGGCGGGGCGATTGTCAATAAGCTCGTATTTCTCTGACGGTACAATATCTGCCACGGTCCGGTCGCTTATCGCCGATGCTATCACTGGCAGCCCATAGACTGCAAAGTGTTCACCAAAAAGTATTGTCTTTCCGAAGCCTGTCCCTCTGCCAATATCAGCCATGAGAATCAAATCTCTCTTTCTACCATGAAGTCGGCGAATGCCTTGATTTTTTCCTTGGATTCATTATCCGGAAGAAGCGGCTCAACATTTTCCCATGCAGTCTTCACCATGTTCCTTGCGAACTCCTTGGCATACTGCACTGAACCGTACTGCCTGATTATCTTTATGGCCTCTTCTATAAGCGCCCTCTCCTTGGTGTGCATCTTGAGTATCTCAAGGAGCCTTTCCCTGTCCTTCTTCTCAGCATTCTTTATTGTGTGGAGAACAAGAAGTGTTCGCTTGCCTTCGTTTATGTCGTCTCCAGTCTCCTTTCCCCAGCCTTCGCCCGGTGCTATGTTCATTATGTCATCCTGTATCTGGAAGGCGACTCCTATGGATTCTGAAAACTTCCCGAGCTTGTCCTCAAGCTCATCCGAGCCGTCACTGAGTATCACAGCAAGCCTTGCGGAGAGCCTTGCAAGCACACCTGTCTTGTATGCACACATCTGGAGATATTCACCTTCCTTTATGTTGTCAGCATCAGCCATTCCCTTGTGCCATGCTATGTCAGATGCCTGGCCATAATGAATTCTCATCATCTCTTCTATTGCGGCATTCCATGCCCTCAGGAGGGTTTTTGGTTCAAAGTCGTCCTTATGCTTCAGGAATGGCGCAAATGCAAGGAAATACATGAAATTACCTGCATTGATTGCTATGTCCTCGCCGAATATCTTGTGTGTGCATGGCTTTCCCCTTCTAAGATCTGAAGAATCCTCTATGTCGTCGACCATTATGCTTCCTTCATGAAGAAGCTCAAGCGTGGACGTAAAGTCCCTGACCTTCCTAACATCACCGCCAAGAGCTTCGGTGTAGAGAAGGAAAAGCGCTGGCCTCCATCGCTTTCCTCCGCGGTTGAGAAAGTCCCAAATTGGATCAGAAAGCGCTGCCTGTATGGCAGGTGTGGTGTATTCGTAGCTGGGCTTCCCAAGAAGCCATTTTATGTACTTTTCATCGACCTTTTCGGGAAGGTACTTCTTTATCACATCGTCTATGTCTCCCTTCTGGTCGGCGAGAAATTCCATTATCCCTGGTGCCATACTATACCTGTGGCTGCATTAAATAAATTTATTTAGGTCGTCACGACAAGATTATATCATGTCAATGAGAATCTCCATGGGGATGTCAAAAATGGATTCTCTTCTTGAGGGGGGACTTCCGGAAGGCAGCGTCACAATGATAACAGGAGGAACAGGAACAGGCAAGACACTGTTCTGCCTGCAGTTTCTCTGGGAAGGACTACAGAAGGGCGAGCCGTGTGTGTACCTGTCACTGGAAGAGGATGCCGATGAGATAAAAGAGGATGCCCTGCAGTTCGGCTGGGACTTAGACAAGTACGAAAAAAAAGGGCTCTTCAGGATAATGTACCACGACCCGTTCGAGACTGATGTGAGCTCTGTCCTCGTGAACCAGATAGAGTACATCAAGGCAAAGAGGCTTGTCGTAGACTCTGTGTCGATGCTAGGACTTTACATGAAGGACCATGCAACAGTGAGAAAGCAGCTCGGAAAGCTTATGAAATCCGTGAAGAATGCTGGATGCACATCGCTTGTCACATCAGAGATAGTCGAGGACAGCAAGGCCCTTTCAAGGTTCGGTGTCGAGGAATTTGTTGTCGACGGTGTCATTATACTGAATTACCTTGGCATAGGCGGTGACGCAAACAGGAGCTTCCAGATAAGGAAGATGAGAAGAACCAACCACGGAAAAGACATCTACCCATTCAAGATAGGCCCGAAGGGTATCGAAATCTCCGGAAGCGCAACAATGAAGATACGTTAATCATCGCTTGATTATCTTCTTTACGTCTACTCTGGTCTGGACAGAATTTTCTCCGGATGTTATCCTCATGAAGTAAATGCCGCCGGCCATACCGTCAACATCAACTGAAACCCGTTCTCCTGACTGGTATCTGCCCTCAAGAACCTTGCGCCCTGAGATGTCAAATACCTCGAACTCTTTCTCGCCGACCAGGAATGGGTCCTCTATGAAGAGTTCGCTGTTGAATGGATTCGGATAGACTTTCAGTCCACGGCTGCTGCCAACCGGTTCTACACCTGTCGCGAAGTCTGTATACACGTTCTGCTCCTTGGTTGTGAGTTCTTCGTGAGTTACTATATGTGTCGTCATGTCGGCATCAGTGTACGCCAAATCCTCTTTTCCGTCGCTCTTCCTGACGAGCCTGAAATAAGTATTCGCCCCTGTGACCGCTCCCTCGTCTTCCGGTGTTGCGGGGTTATCAGTACCAGCATCAATGTCGAACCACCCATTTTCACTGTTGTAAGTGAATGTCGTAGCTTCGCCGATGAGCTGGTCATCGTCTGTGTTCACTGTCCCGTCCCCGGTTCCATTTGTATCATAAATCCTTACAACTGTGCCGTCTTCGACAGTTGCACCCCTGTCATACGCTTTGCCCCAGTAGCTTGCAGGGGACGACTGTGCACTAGCATAATCTGCGGCACCCACTGAGAGCCCTAATGCTCCAATTCCAACCAATGTGTTCTTTGCCCATCTTTTCATTTTATCACCTAAATTATGTCCACAGTAAGCACTGCGTCACCTATCATCCTTATGTTGAACGGAAGCGATTCGTCAAGCTTCGTCAGAGTGTCATGATACCAGATAGGAAGAGTGATGTCGCATTCACCTGGCCTGTTATTAGGTGTGTATTTTTTCCATTCACCGTCGTCGTAAACTTGGACTTGGCAATAACTCCCGTCTATTGTCGAGAGCACATCTTCTATTGCACTTGAAACAGGTTCCGCTGGGAGTTCGACTCCATTGTTTACACCATCATAAAGCTGGACATCAATAGTGTCCACATCATTAACCGTAAGCGTCCATGACTGTGTGTCTGTGCCGCCGTTGCCGTCTGAGACTGTCAAAGCCACGTTGTATGTTCCCGAATCGCTGTAGCCTGTAGTATAGCTGAACGACTGGGCTGTTGAGACTTCGACTCCCTCCAATTTCCAGGAATATGAAACGCTGTCACCGTCAGGATCTGAAGCGGATGCACTGAATGTGATGCTTTCGCCTTCGTCTATCTCGGGTGTCGTGTCAGTTGGCAAATAGCTGTTTATTTCTGGTGCCCTGTTTACATTCAGCACTGTAAGCGTCCATGAATGAGTGTCGTAAAGCTCCCCGTCAGATACTGTCGCAAGTACTGTGTATATTCCTGCTGAATCATAGTCCGGAACATAGCTGTAGGATGTTCCAGTGCCGACGACTGCATCGTCGAGCTTCCATGTGGTCGTGAGCGGGTCCCCATAGATGTCGGATGCTGTTATTGAGAATCCCTGACTGGCAGTCTCGTTTGTCGTAGGGTCTGATGAAGGTAAGAAGCTGTCTATTGTCGGCGCCACGTTGGCAACGCATGAACCTGAAATGCACTTGTATCCGCAGACTTCAATTGTCTGCTCAGTGTCGGCATGGGAGCAGTAGGAGTCTCCCGTACCAGGATTGTTGCATGTGTACGTCCTGTATGTCTGGTGGACTTCATCTGCAGAACAGAATGTTTCCCCTAAATAATCGTCAGTCCCGCATTCGGAATCATAGCTGCATTCTATCTCCACGTCGTCAACTGTGACTGTCCATGTCTGGGTGTCAGTGTCATAGCCGTCTGACACTGTCGCAAGGACCGTATAGACGCCCGAATCATCATAAGATGGATTGTAAGTGTATGATGAAATGGACGAGACGATTGTTCCATTCAGCTTCCATTCATATGTCAATGTGTCCGAGTCTCCGTCAGATGCTGTCACGCTGAAAAAGAGAGATGTGCCTTCATCCATTTCCGGCGTTGTGTCCGTTGGGATGTAACTGTCTATCGAAGGAACCCTGTTGACATCGCTTACATTGAGCTGGAATGATGTTTCGCCATAGCCGCCGTGGCCGTCAGTAGCCTCAATGACAACTGAACTTATTTCGTCACTGTGGTTCGTATCCCATCCAGGCGTATAGCTGTATGTGGTTCCTAATATTGAGCCGGGTCCTGAAACAACTGAATAGGATAATGTGTCTGACTCAGGGTCAGAGCCTGATACTGCAAATGTCAGTGTCTGGCCTTCATCGACATTCTTGTCTGCTATTGCATTGACTGTCGGGTCCCTGTTGATGTCATTCACGGTTAGCTGGAAGCTTTCTGTATCACTACCGCCGTAATCATCGTGAGCTTCAAAGCCCACTGTGTATATCTCATTATCATGGTCAGTGTCCCACGGAGCAGTGTAGTTGTATATTGTCCCTATGAGTGTTCCGGGGCCGGATGTCTGATTGAGTGTCACTGCATCGCCATCTGCATCCGTAGCCTCTACTTCAAGGGAGAATAATGAGCCTTCCTGCATGACTTTATTGCCTATCGGTGTTATGACAGGATTATCGTTGATGTTAACCTCAACAGTGCCGTTGTATATCGAAATATTTTCGTCTGGAAGTGCAAACATATTTTCGTCAATAATCTGCATATCAGTTATTTCTATCTGCCCTGTTCCTTCAGCAATGGAGTCGAATGTCAATATGAAAATTGTGCCATCACCACTGACTCCATAGATTGTATCGTATCGCGTACTATCAAAGAAAACAGCCCCATTTTCGTAGTCAACATCAACTACAGGATATGTTTTCTGTCCATCCTTTTTGAGGAAATTTCCCTCCGAGATGCCTGAGAAGTTCATGATGGATGTATCATAATAAAGTGTAACTGAAATTGCATATACTGACTCTGTTGTGTTTATATCAACATCAATCTGAAAATCGTTTTCCGGTTCAATTCTTGTGAATGAAGGTTCAATTGATATAGCGGTTTCGCCCTCAGAAACTGAAGACTTTGCAAATAATGTAGTTCCATAATCGGTGCTCACTATTGCGATGTCTGATACGTCTATTACATAATCTCCATTGACATCACCTTTTTTTGTATCTTCTGTGATGTCGGTATTGTAAATCTTACATATCTCAATCAAATCGCTCCTGTCAACCATGTTGTCCGTGTTGATGTCACTGGTTAGCAGAATGTTACTGTTCTTCTCTATCACAAGGGTTTCAAGACTTGTCAGCGTTGCAGCATAGACACCGGCGGAGTTTATTGCCAGTACGCATAGTGCTACAATTATCGTTGTCAAAATTCTAGACACTGTAAACATTGACAACACCTCCTTCAGTAATGATGCAAATCTCTTCCAATTCACCGCCATCTGACTTCACAGCTTCAGTGAAGAGGAAATTCAGTTCACTTTCGCCTTCTAATATCGCATCAAAGTAAATATGTACCAGAGTACCTTTCCCTGACACACCGTTATCTTCTCCTTCGCGAATTGGGAAACCCTCAACTCTTCCTTCATACCCAAAGAATACAGGCTTTGACATGTCATCGACTTGAAGGAATTCTCCAAAAGTCATACTTTCTGATGCATCAGTGAAATTTAGAATCATATCATCGTATTCGAGTCCGAAAGCCATCCCCAAGAAAGGCTCCTCTGTCTGTATGGAGACATTTACGAAAAATGTATCTCCAATGGAAACATCCTTTACAGGTGGATCTATTGAAACGTAAGCACGGTTATCGGAAATGTTTAAATAGAATGTCATAGTCGATGATGCACCATATTCATCAACCGCTTCTAATGTCACATATTCCATTTTCTCGCCAGCATTATCCTTGCACGGAGCATCGAATGTATACACATTCCCAAATAAAATTGAACCCGGACCACCAATGACTGAAACAACCACATTGTCACCGTCGACATCGCTAACTATTAAGCTAAATTCAAGCTTTGTTCCTTCTGCTACATCTAAAATCCCAATTTCCTGAATTGTCGGGGGATTATTGATTATACATAAACCATAAGAATTACATGTAAATCCTTCACCGCAGTTGGTGCAATCAAGTGTGCCGCCGCAGCCATCATTCCATGACCCGCATTCATATCCAAGCGCATCGCATGTTGCCAGTGTGCATGGTGTTTCAGGTGTGGTAGACGAGCCTCCTCCTGAACTTCCCCCGGAGCTTCCGCCTCCTGTGACAGCTCCTGTCACGGGTGCCGAGACTGTGTCACTTTCATCTCCACCAGCCGGAACTTCATCTTTCGTATTGCTGTCATCGCTTCCGTCCGGACCGAAACTCAGCCTGAAAGCAGGTCCGGTGTCTCCGGCAGCAGCATCCTGACCACTGTCACCGGTTGCTGAAAAAAAGCCTGTAGTGCTGATTGTAACAATTCCGGCAGCTACTATGAAAACCATTATGATGGAAATCAATAAGATGTTCATTTCTATCACAAATATTATATAATTATTCTATCATAAAGCTTTTTAAACCTTTCACGACTACCCGGAGACGAATTTCGACTTATGTCGTCGATTTTCCGGAATAATTTAAATCACAATTCCAATAATTTGTCAGAGAGGTGATTATATGGTAAAAGTGAGGGAAATAATGAAGACATCTGTAAAAATAATAGGTCCGAAGGAGACTATATATGACGCAGCCAAGACCATGACAAACAACAGGGTGGGCTGTCTCATTGTCGTTGAGAACGGCGATGAACCAACAGGCATAGTCACTGAATCGGATGTTACTACTGTAGTCGCCAGAGGACTCGATCCGAAGAAAGTCAGGATTGCGGACCTCAAGAAGGATAAAATAACGAAAAGGCAAAAGCTCATAACAGCAAAGCCGGGAGACAACATCCTCGATGTAACCAAAATCATGGTCAAGAACGGTATAAAGAGGATACCGGTTGTTGAGAACGGAAAGCTCAAGGGCATAATAGCTGACAAGGAGATACTTCTCATATCGCCGGAGCTTATAGAGATAATGTCTGAGAAGCTGAAAAACAGGATAAGCATTGTCCCGGGACCGAATGAAACCATACCAGGAATGTGTGAAGACTGCGGCGGTTATTCGGACAGACTCAGGCAGTCTGTCAATAGATGGGTATGCCCGAACTGCGAGTTGGATGAATAGATATTTATTTTCCCAAACAAACGCCTCAATATGAGGATTGCCTTTCTGACGGCATTCATTACAATTTTGATGATTTTTCCAGCAGTTTCTGCATGCATAAGCATAACTGAAATTCATCCCAATCCTGAAGATGCAAAAAATGAATGGCTGGAAATACACAACAACTGTAATATGTCTATTAATCTTTCGGATGTCAAAATAAATGATAGTTCTTCATTTTCTAAGCAGTTGAATGGTCTAACAACTGACACATTTATCATCGTAGCAAATAAGCAGGATTTATTCGAGGGCGTATTCGGCACACTCAACTCTACTGTAATCAACCTATCTTACGGAAGTCCGTGGATGAATAATGTCGGTGATACTGTCTATATGTTTAACGGGACTGCACTTCTAGATATCATGACTTACACATCATCAGTAGTCGGTAATTCATGGTCGCTCTGCAACGGCACATGGACTGAAACAGAAAACGCAACTCCCGGCTATCCAAATGACTGTCCTAAGCCTACAGAGTTTGTCAATGAGACTAATATCACAAATAACAATATGGCAGATAATATTACTTACGAATCCAGTCTGAGTGACATGGAGCTGACTGTTGCTGACAACAGCTACATGGCAAGATTCGGTGATGTAGAATATATTGAATGTTATCTTTTCACAAACGGAACTCCTGCAACGCTCAGAATAGTAGCCTACATAAACCACAATAACGATAATGGCAAACAAAAATGGTTAACCAAAGACAAAAAAGGCAATACCATAACATGTCATTTTAATGAAAGTGATACTGCGATGATACTAGAAACGTCCAGCACCATGCAGATGATTGCACTTCAGATTCCAATTATGCTCAAGAACAACTGCAATGATGAGTATGCTGATGGTGAATACAGTGGCTTTGTAAGGGTGTACCAAGATGTAACTGGAAAGGAAATCCCATATGGTAAGTTCAACATAACAGTCCAAGGGAATAATCCCCTTTTCTGTTGTGAAGAATGTCCTGAATGCAAAATCAAGACCAGCAACTGCGCTGACAGTAGCGTGACAATGAACGATGTTCTGGAACTGTTTGAACTCACCGGATTTCCTGAGGATGCATATGCAGGTGAGCCCTTCAATGTCAAAGTCCGTCTTGAGAACACGGGCATTTACGAGAGCGAATATATCGTGTACTCTTATGCATATCAGGGAAGCAGGTGCCTTACATACGGGCTCGGGGAGGACGGCTGGAAGAAGACATGGACTGCGAACCAGAGGATTATGGAGGTTCCCGAACATTCGTCCAAGGAGATAATACTTGAAAGCATGTTTCCTGATGATACCCTTCCGGGTATATACACCTACAGAATAAGGCTGAAGTACAGCGGAAAGGAATACGACATAACAAGGGCACTCAAATTAAAGGAGCCACCTCCTTCAGTTGTCCTGAATACAACGAAAGACATTTCCCAGGAATCCGCTGAGGAACCGGAATCCGTACCGTCAGCTGCAATAACAGGCATGGCAGCGGGCACCGAAGACAATCTGAATCCAGTGAAAACAATTTATGATTCATTTATCGAATGGCTCGCATCTCTTTTTAAATTTTAATAAACCTTAACTATCTTTTACTGTAGATGGGCCCGTAGCTCAGCTTGGATAGAGCGGCACCCTCCTAAGGTGAAGGTCGAGGGTTCAAATCCCTTCGGGTCCGCTATAGATTTATAAAAACTACTCCCAAATAGTGATTATAAATCGAGTAGGATAATAACATTAAAATATCCTGAATACAAAAAAATGGTTCATATGACACGAATAATAACTGTCGCAAGTGGAAAGGGTGGTGTTGGAAAGACTACTTTTGTTTCCAATCTTGCGACTGCGCTCGCAAGCTTCAAGAAGTCTGTTATAGCTGTTGACGGCAACCTCACGACAGCCAATCTCGGAATACACCTCGGAATACCGCTTTATCCTGTAACCCTTCAGGATGTGCTAAACGGCGATGCCAGGCTCAATGACGCACTTTATTATCATCCAGCAGGATTCACGGTACTTCCTGCAGACATTTCGCTGAAAAAACTCAGACTTGCTGACACGCATGAACTGGTTGATGTTTTCTATAAGCTCGTCGGAGGCTGCGACTTCATAATTGTTGACGCAGCTGCAGGACTGAGCAAGGAAGCGCTTTCAGCTGTCGAGGCTGCTGATGAGCTCATAACAATAACGAACCCTGAGCTTCCGGCACTTACAGATGCACTGAAGCTTGGAAACCTTGCTGAGAAGTACGGAACCCATAATCTTGGTGTTGTTGTAAACCGCGTCAGGGGAAAGGACCATGAATTCTCAATGGAGGCTGTTGAGAACTTCCTTGAGATGCCTATCCTCGGAAAAATTCCAGAGGACGATGCAGTAGGAAGATCCATTGCAAAGAAGAGACCTGTTGTGGCCCACAGCCCGGGTTCACCTGCATCACAGCATGTGATGAGCATAGCAGCACGCATTATAGGCGAAGACTACAAGCCGAAAAGCAACCTCTCGTACAGGCTTTTCAACTGGCTGAAGTAATCACTTCATCCGCTCAATCTCTATTTCAAATCCTGCAACAGGATTCTCTATTCCCCAGCTGTTCAGAACAGCAGGATTTATCTCTCCGAGTATGCCCGCAGGTTTTCCGTTGACTGTTATCTGGGCTGTTCTTCCTTTCATGAAGCTCGGATGTGTCCCCGGAACAAGCTCGTACTCTATACCAAGCGAAGAAAAAAGCGCATCAACCACACTTGCAATGCTTTCGTAGCCTACACGTGTATCGCACATCACAGCGGATATCTTCCTCACATCCATTGACCGCGTTTCAGTGTTCCTGTCCAGAAGAACAGCGTCGCCTATCTCAAAAACATTCTGCGGGTATTCTCTGTGCTTGTTCTTTGAGAGGAACTCAAGCATTCCCGGAAGCATCCAGCTTCTGAAGACACTCCAGTTGGATGAGACCACGTTCTCAATCTCCACAACCTCTCCATCGTTCATGGACATTTTACGGAAAAGGTTTTCCTTGTTGGCGAGCATGTATGAAAGTATCTCCTGAAATCCCATGCCTGTCATTATGCCTGCAACGGAATCGCTGAATTTCTCCAGCATGCACAGCTCTCCTGTTGTCGCGACCTTGGGTATGTTCGGTGTTATCCTGTTGAATCCGTACGATATTATGACATCTTCCACAACATCCCTCGGATGCATTATATCCTGCCTGTAAGCCGGATACAGAAGATTTATCTTATTTCCTGTGGCTTTCGCGCTGTATCTTGCTTTCTCAAGGAGGTCGCATATGGCCTTCGGGGAAAGCCTGAGTCCTGATACACTGTTCACGTATTCAGCATTGATGGAATATTTTCGGGGGCTCATGTCAGGGGTGACTATGGGACCGTTGCTGTACTCAACCCTGACAGACTGAACCTCTCCTCCCCTGTCGGCAAGGGCTGCAACTATTGTATTGAGAGCAGGCATCAGGAACTTCATGCTGAATCCCGAGCATTCTATGAAAAGGTCTTTTGTCGATGCTGTCACCTTTCCTGTATGGTTTGAATTTATGACAGGCGGCATGGAAAGCACCTCTCCTGCAGCATCTATGAATATGGGATATTCCTTCAGCCCATTGAGAAGGTTTCCGAATTCCAGCCCTTTCGGATGCTTCTTCAGTATCTGGGATGGTGTCATTTTTTCATCAAAATCCAGGGGAGCAAATTTTATTCCGTCAGGCTTCACTGTTGTGAACTTTATTGGGCCTTTTATTTTCCGGTAATCATATACGCCTATGGCCACTTCATTCCTGTTTCTCCCGAAAGTCCCGGATATCTTTTCCTGAAGCTGTATCATCTGCGAAAGAGTCTCTTGGGTTATGTTGATGTTCTTTACAACAGCGCAGACAGTAAGAGGCCTTATTGTTTTCAGCTTCGGGTCAACCTTTACAGTCAGGCCTGACGGCTTCACAAGATAAACAGGCAACCCTCTCTTTGTTGTATACCTTCCCTGGATTTCTCTGGCAACACCTTCCGCACTCCAAAGGTCAGGCCTGTTCGTGTCCTTCATGTCAAGCTTCAGCATTTCCCCCTCGATTTCTTCCACTTCACCCTTTGCGTAGAGTATGCCCTCATCCTGAAGGACATCAAGCGGTATGTGCTCGCCTATGAGTGACTGCAAATCCTGATAGTTTACTTCTATTGTCGGCATTTCAATCATCTCCATGCAGGATATTGTTATTCCTGTAATTCTCAATTATTTTCCTGGTCGGGAAGAAAAGATTGTCAGGTATTTCATCGAAACTGAACCATTTCCATTCGACTATTTCATCCGGTTCCATGATCTTTGCTTCACCGCTGAAGTCAGTGCATTTGAAACCAGGTGTAACGAAGTGCGCGTCATGGACCTTGTCGTTCGTAACGCTTATGAGGTCAAAATCGCCAACCTCTATTCCTGTCTCTTCACGTGCTTCCCTTCTGGCGCAGTCCTTCGGATTCTCATGAAAGTTCATCCCGCCGCCGGGCATTGTCCATGTGCCTTCACCGTGAAGAAGGCTGTCGGACTTTTCAGGATTGTTATGTCTCTTTCCGAGAAGCACTTTGTTGCCTTTCATAAGCATGACTGCACATCCAACCATTGGCTTTTTATCCATCAGACAATCACCTTCTGCTTCCTCAGCCACTCTATGTCCTGGCTGAAGAGATGCCTTATGTCATTTATTCCGAGCTTCACCATGGCGAGCCTGTCAATTCCCAGTCCCCATGCTATTACAGGCTGCCTGATACCGAGAGGCTCCGTTAGTTCCGGCCGGAATATTCCCGCACCTGCGAATTCTATCCATCCGAGTTCAGGATGCTTCGCCGAAAGCTGAACAGACGGCTCCGTGAACGGATAGTAATCCGGGCAGAACCTGACTTCCTCTGCCCCTGCAACCTCTGTTGCGAACATCTTCAGTATCCCGAGCATCTTGTCGAATGTCATGCTCTCGTCTATTATTATGCCGTCGCACTGGTTGAACTCGACGCCGTGGGTTGCGTCTATCACATCAGGCCTGAAGCATCTCTTGATTGCGAAATACTTTCCCGGAACTTCAACTCCCTTTGCAAGCTGCCTCGCAGAGCATGCTGTTCCGTGGGCTCTCGGCATAAGCTGGGATGCCTTATCAGGGCTCCACTTGTATCCCCATCCTGTACTTCCGGTCTTCCACCCGTTTTCATGCGCAGCCTTCACACGCTCGACTATCTTTGGTGAAGGAAGCGAACCGGTCTTTGGCTTCTTCAGTGTATATGTCTGGGTCCAGTCCCTGCTAGGATGATTCTGCGCCTGAAACAGCGCATCGAAATTCCAGAACTCGCTTTCTATTGTAGGTCCTTCCATCTCCCTGAAGCCGAGCTGGATGAGCTTGTCCTTGACATGAGCAAGGAAGCTGTTATACGGCTGCCTCTTTCCCGGATATATCTTCTGGCCGCGTACACTGACATTGTACGGCCGTATCTTCACCTTCTTCCACAGGCCGGTCTTGATAAGCTCCGGTGTCATCCCCGTAATCTCTCTCCCAATGAATTTCTGTGCCTTCTTGTAAGCATCATTCTTGTCCCTGGTGACGAGCTTCCTGCTTATCAGGAGTTCCATGAGCTTCTCCGGCACATTCTTCCCGTCATCGATTTTCTCCAGCGCATCCTTTTCAGCTATCTTCTCCGGTTGCCTGACAAGAACCATCTTTCCGTTTTCAATCTTCACCCATCCATTCTTCTTGGCCCAGGAAAGCGCTATTGTGAAGTCTGGATGCTTCTTCCGGGCCTCGACTATCAGCATCGGCTTCTTCAGAAGCCTTACGAGCCTTTCTTCCGGAAGTCCTTCCTTCAGATATTTCTTTCCTTCTGGAGTGATTCTGTAAATAACCGCCACCTGCAAACTGCTGCTATAAATATTGTTTTCATCTTTTAACTTTTAACTCACCGCACATTGGAAAGTCTCTTCGCCCGAATCTTTCCTCTGAGCTTCAGTATCATCAGTGAGGTGAAGTAATCAATGAATATGCGCAATGCGCCTTCGCGTTCGAACTTCCTTGGTGATGTTTTCACTATGTTATCCTTCAGGAAGCGGAATTTTCCGTACCTGCGTATCTTTCTCATGAGATTGGAATCCTCCATCATCTGGATATTGGGGTCGAAGTATCCAACCTTATCGAGAATACTCTTCCTCATCATCATGTTGGCATCCGATATGCCCCATGTTATCTTGAGGTTGACAATAATCATGTGAAAGATGCTGTAGCATTTGAATGTTCGTCTGTAGTTCCTCCCTGTGGAATGCACAGGCCCGAATGCAGCTATGACTTCAGGTTCATCGAAACATTCGAAAAGCGTTTCAATCCAGTCCTCTGGAACTATGCAGTCAGCGCCTGTGAATGCAATAAGGTCACCGGAAGCGGCTTTTGCCGCCGCATTGAAGGCGTGGGCAACTCCCTGCCGGCGCTCTTTCACAACCTTGTCCGCATACATGCTGGCTATTTCATATGTCCTGTCAGTTGAATTGTTGTCGCAGACGATTATTTCACATGGCACAGTCTGCTTCCTTAAAGATTTGAGAGTAGTCTCAATGGACTTTTCCTCATTGTATGCGGGAACAGCGACAGAAATACGCATATTAAACACCAGTTCGTGTTAATACTTTACTGAAAAACGTTTAATAATTTAAACGAGAAGAGACTAACAAATTAGAGTGATGACATGAACATGCACCAGTTTTTTTACAACAGCATAACTGTTAGCCTTCCGAAAAACATAATACAGTATCTTCTGGGTTTCGTGCTGTTCTGGCTCACGTACAGCTATTTCGACATGCAGACATTCCTCTTCTCTGTGACCGGCTTCGTGCTTGCGTATTCTGCTGTGTACTTCTTTAACGATGTTGTGGACTATGAGGAAGACAAAAAAGACAAGGACAAGCGCGCATGGAAACTGGTGGCAGGCGGAATGATAAGCAGGAACACTGCGATAATCCTTGGACTGTTATTCCTTGTGACAGGTCTGCTGCTCTCATCAATGGTCAGCGGATGGTATCTGAACATAATAGTTCTTATACTATTCCTCAATTTCATCCACTCGCATCCCAAGATAAAGCTCAAGAAGAAACTCATACCGACGACAATCAACATGACTGTCATAGAATTCTTCAAATACTCAAGCGGATGGTTCGCTTTCACAGGAGACCTCACAAGGTTCCCGTTCTGGATTATACTGACTTTTTCTGTGGTCTATTCCACAATTTACATAGTATACAAGTTCAAGTTCAGCGGTGACATGATAAGGAAGTACAAGCCGTATTTCGGGGTTATAGCTGCTACTGTTCTCGTGTCTTACGTACTCTCGCTGACGCTGTACAGCTTCGCCCTTCCGCTGGCAATACTGTTCCTCATGAGCCTTTCTATTGTCGTATTCAGTGTTGTTGTAGGAAACAGATTCAAGTTCATGAACTGGTTGTGGATAGAATTCATAATAATGCCGGCAATGATAATGGCTTTCCTTATCATAAGCATACCTTTCGCTGCGCAGGCAAATGCAAACCTTACAGAAAAAATAGAGGAATACAAGGACACTGTTTACAAGAAGCTGCCTGAGGATATGGCAGAGACGCTCAACAATCTCTCGGAACCCAGATACAGTTCCCTTGACGAGATAGAGGATGCCATAAACAGGAGTGTCAACGGTACCATAAGCAGCGTGCTGAAATAATAAATAAACTGCTTTGCATGGATTAATTATGACCATAAACATAATGGACATAGCCAAGAGACGAGGCTTCTTCTGGCCGTCTTTCGAGATATACGGAAGTGTTGGTGGTTTCTATACTTATGGTCCTTTGGGCTCTCTTCTGAAGCTGAGAATTGAAAAATTAATACGGGACCATTACATCACGAAGGAGCACTGCCTGAACATAGAGGCTCCGATACTGACACCAGAGGATCCGTGGATAGCCAGCGGCCATGTCGAGTCTTTCACTGACATGAACATGGAATGCACCAAGTGCGGTGAGCCGCACCGGGCTGACCATCTTCTTGAGGAAAAGCTGAAGATAGATGCGGAAGGCATGAGTCTCAACAAGATACTCGCAAAAATCCGCGAGAACAAAATAAAATGCACCAAGTGCGGAGGGGAACTTGGAGAGCCTTATGATTACAATATGATGTTCAAGACGTCCATAGGACCGGGAAAAAACAAGATAACCGGATGCCTCCGTCCTGAAACAGCGCAGACCACATACATGCCTTTCAGGAGGCTGTTCGAGCTTGGAAGGAAAAAGCTTCCGATGGGCGTCATACAGATAGGAAGGTCATACAGGAACGAGATATCACCAAGACAGGGACTCATCAGATTAAGGGAATTCTCTCAGGCTGAGGCACAGTTCTTCATGGACCCGAAAGCTGACACCAGACATCCAAGATTCGGCAGGGTCAAAAATATGAAGGTCCGGGTGCTTACCAAGGGCACACAGGCCAAAAACGGAAAGGAAACAGAGATGACCATAGGCGGCATAGTTGCGAAGAAGCATACAACTGAATGGATATCATACCTGCTGGCGACATCACTGGAGCTGTTCGAAAAGATGGGCATAGACCCCAAGAGGCTGAGACTGAGGCAGCATAAGGATGATGAAAGAAGCTTTTATTCATCAGACACATGGGACGTGGAATTCATGTCAGACACATTCGGAAAAATTGAACTTGTCGGTGTTGCAGCAAGGACTGATTACGACCTTGGAAGGCATCAGGAGTTCAGCAAGCAGAAAATGGAAGTCAACATTGACGGAAACATATTCATACCGCATGTGGTCGAAGTTGCCTATGGAATAGACAGGCCTGTTTACGCTGCAATGGAATCAAGCGCAAAGAAGGATGGCGACCGTGTGTATTTTTCATTTCCGCCTGAGGCATCTCCTTACCAGATTGCAGTATTTCCGCTCGTGAAAAAAGACGGACTTCCTGAAAAGGCCATGAAAGTTTACGATATGCTCAATGATGCGGGATTCTATGTGCTGTATGACCAGGGATTCATAGGAAAGCTCTACTACAGGCAGGATGAAGCGGGAACGCCATTCTGCGTTACTGTTGACTATGAAACAGCCAGCGACAAGTCCGTGACTTTGAGGAACAGGGACGACCAGATGCAGGTAAGGGTAAAGACGGATGCTCTCCCGGATGTACTCAAAAAAATAATGACCGGTAAATTGCAGTTCAGGAAGGCCGGAAAGGTTCTGAAGAAGTGAATCAGCGGGATTTTGGCTGCATTTTCTCTTTTTCCATATGCCTGAATATTTCCTTTTCCAGCTTGTCGAGCGCAATTCTTACTACCTTGAATATGTCCCACTCGCTGGCATCGGCCTGGAAATCACCGCTGTCGCATATGATTCTGATATTTATTGCGTATTTCTTCCGGCTGCCTGCCTCGTGATATTTCTTGATATTGAGCGTGAAGTCAATGACATGAACCATCTTCTTTGTCTTCACAAGGCTCTTCACTATTTCAGCATAAACACCGTCTCTGACATCCTTTTCCTCTTCGTTGAGACCGGAGATCCTTATGTTGACGTCACCAATCTGCCTGTAGAATTCATCGTCGCGACTGTCATACGCCTTCGGAATGTTTTCAGAAGTCATAATTATCACACGTTTTTAACTGAATCCATTTTCTTTCGCACATTTTCCTTGGTTATGTAGCCTGTCACCACGTTCTTTATCTTCTTGCTGTCTATTTCCCTGACCTTGTTCACGACTTTCTTGTTCTTCGCGAAGCTTGCGGTAAACTTGTCACCATGCCCTTCTATTATCTCCCTTGCAAGGGTCTTCACTGCTGTGCTTTTTATTCTTCCCATAAAATCACCTATATTATTACGGCCTTAGCCTTAAAACCTCATAGTATGTAACATTGTTCTCACTGTCAACAACCGCCCAGAGCATCCTGGCCCTTATCGAGTGCGAGAGCCTTACTGCCCTGCTGAGCTCGTGAAATGAGCATGTGTAATCCTCGGAAACGACCGAGACTATCCACCTCGTGTGCTCCCCTGACGCCTTTGGTCCCTTCCTGAGTGATATGCCCCGCTTGTAGACCCTGAAATCGCATCCGAACTTGAAACCAGTCTTGACGATGAGCCCCCTTTCCCTCAGGTCCTCGTAGACTATGAATCTCTCATGGAGCCTCGTGTCGAGCTTCAGGCCTGCAGCAAGCAGCTTGTTGAACCCGACTTCCTTCTCGCTCTTGGTCAGCACTATCTTGTTGTTCTCCAAGAGGTACAGCGCCTCGACAAATGAGAGTTCAAGGTTCTTCCCTGTCACCTTTCCGTAAGCCTTCTCTAGGAGCTCTTCGTATCCTTCGGGAATGATTATTTTGTTTACAAGAAGCTCAGCTACAGTTATCTCCGGCTCTTTCTTCATTTCAGCGGCTTTCCCTGGCATTTTATGACCCCTCCTAAAGACAGAAATGAGGCGAGAGGGATTTGGACCCTCGACATCTCGATCTTCAGTCGAGTGCTCTCCCAGGCTGAGCTATCGCCCCTTGAAACGCCCCCGGCAGGATTTGAACCTGCGGCCTTTCGGTTAACAGCCGAGCGCTCTACCGCTGAGCTACAGGGGCACGTAACTAATTATATCGAGCATCAGCTTTTAAATATTCAGCGTCAGGCCTTTTTCTTCATGTGACTTACAAGCCTGTATGCGACATCGGTAAAATCCTGAGCGCTGTTAGGGAATGTCACTATCCTTCCGCCGCGCTCCTCAAACAAATTGGCTGCGTTGTTCTTCGTGATGATATAATGGTCATTTGGCACAGCGAGAATGAATCCCGGGTCTACGCCAAGCTCCTTGTTGAATATATATATCTTCTCAAAAGCGTCCTTGACCTTGAAAGAGTTGACCCCTGACTTGGCCTCCACAATCACCCAAGAGCCACCTATCTTGGCCACCATGTCGCACTCGGTCCTGGATTCAGAATTCTGATACATTATCTGGATGCTCTTTCCGGGTTTACATGGCATGAAATACAGTTTGCTGCCGCGCGTCTCACTTTCCAGTGGATATTCTATGCTGAACCCCTCTTCTGAAAGAGTGTCGAACATGTTTATCATCCCGTACTCCGACAGGAACCTGGTGTAATTATTGATATTCGCGCATTTGGACATCACCGAGGGGTCAAGAATCATTTTGTCTCCGATATCATCCAGAGAAAACCCGTACATCGAGTTCATCCGGTCGCATGCAGAAATTATGCCATCATCGCAGTGTATTTTCCTGAAGGATGATAAACAGTAGCTTGCCATTAAGATTTATGTATGAATGTTTTTTATTACTATGGAAGGAAGTCCTGCCTCTTTATCTTGTCCGGAAGGTACTTCTCGGAAATGAACCTTATGCCTTTTGAGGAAAGCGCCTCAAGCTCGAGTTTGTAGCCCTCCCTCAGCATGAGTTTCAGCTCCCGCTGCCACTCCTTCGGCTTGAACCATACGTAGTTCATCATCTCCTTTATCCTCTTATGGTCGCCCTTGTTGAGCTTTATTGTGACATTGCTGGATATGGCGTAATCGGCTACATCCCTGACTGTCAGGCCTATGAATCTGGCGTTGGGTGTCCCGAGCCTGTCCGAGAGGAATGAAAGGTTTATGGAGCCCTGCTTGATGACAGAATATATGTAATACCCCCACGGGTCTGCGTCAGCTATGACATACACAGGCAATTTCAGCTCATTGTGCAGCCTGTTTATAAGACGGCGGCAGCCCCTTGCAGGCTGTCCCTTTCCTGTGATTATAAGGCAGTTATGCGTCCTCCAGAACTTGTCCTCGTTGAGCCTCTGCCAGACAGCGTCCTTCTCTATGACCAGCACGAATCCCGCCTTGTTCTCCACGAACTTTATCATTCCCGGCTCGACATCGCTCGGTATGGCCCATCCGGAAGAACCCATCTTCGAGCAGTCTATCCTGTCGCCGGTGTCCTCGATTACAACCGGACCGGCCATGTAACCTTTCCTGTCTGCCTTGAGGTGAAGTTCTTCCCTTAAAAGATTGAGAGCGGATTCCAGGTCCTCCAGCACAGGGTCGCTCTCCGACTGGTCGTCGAACGTATTCTCCTTCGTGCCCTCTATGGTGTGCTTGAGCGCATAGTAGAGATCCCTTATGCTCGTGGTCACATTCTGCTCTATTATCTTCTTGCATTCCGAAGCCACGAGAAGCGTCTGCATGAATTTTCTCGTATGCGAGAGGTTCAGGTACTGCCGCTGGCTCTTCTTGTCACCTATCCTGATAAGCCTGTGGACAGGGTCGAAATATATGTTCGAGAGGCTTCTCACCGGAAGCTCAATACTCGGATTCTTCTTCGTCTGAATCTGACTCAGAACTTCCTGACCCATCTTCCTGATTTTCCCCTTCGACTTCTCCGACGGAATCTCCATTCAGCTCCTCCCATTTATTGTCTATCAGGTCCATTATCATCTGCTTTATCTCGCTTTTCTGGATGCCTGTTATCAGTGATATCGCACTGGCAGTCTCGCCAGCGTACCTCTCGAATATGGACCTCTTCTTCGAGAGCATCGCACTCTTCCTCTTTCCGGAAAGATAAGCGGACAGCTTTCTTGCGCATTCCTGGAATGCAAGCTTGATTTCCTTGACTATGACATCATAGTTCGCAATGGCTTCCTTGGATTCTGATGTGAAAGGAACCCATACTGATGCTATGTGAACGAAAACTATAAGCGGCTCTTCAATATTTCCCTTGTTCATGTCGATGCCATACCTTTTCCAGTCCGTCTCGTTGACTGCCTTGGTGATGGCGCAGACACCTCCCTGATACAACAGAGGAACACGGTTTGCGAACCTCAGAAGGTTGTGTCCCTGTATTGACCCTCCGAATGCGAGACCGACCTCAATCTGGAACGGCCATCCCCTGTAAACATCGGGAGACCTTGTAATGGCGGCTGTGAACTCCGGGTTCAACTCCTTCATCAGACCCGACTCAATCAGCTCGCTACCCAGTGGCGAAAGGCAGTCTGTCGGCGGCCTCATGAGCTTGACCTTCTTTATGGCCTCGATTATGTTCCTGGCCTGGTCATCACTGACCCTGGATGGCTTATACTTGGTATCCGGGACTTCCTGACCATTGATGTCCTTCGTCAGCCCTGCATTAAGCATTATCTCATTGGCGCTCTGCTTTCCCACCCTGCTGAACTCACTTGTAAGGAATGAATGGACTGTTCTTGCTGTTGTATTTTCGAGCATCCTCATGAGCACGCCGAGTTCCACTCCCTCTAGATGCGGCATTATTTCCTTCGGCTCCGGCGGCAGCCTGCTGACACCACGCTTGAACTCTACCCTTCCGTTTGGTGAGTCAAATATTATGTCAGCATACGGATTGGAAATTGCTGTCTGCTTTATGTACTCAATTACTGACTGCTTGTTTTCCCTGTATGTTGCCTCGACTGTGAACATTGTCTCGACGCCGTGCCACTGCTCTCCATCCTCATCAATGCTCGTCTCCATTATTATGGGCTTGTTCTTTGCGACGTCTATCCTTATCTGGTAGCTGTGCGTCTTCCCGTCTCCAGTACTTGTCTTCACGGATGTGGGAGTTCCTGTTGTCAGCTGCGCATAAAGGACAGCGCAGGAAATTCCAAGCCCCTGCTGGCCTCTCGTCTGCTTAAGCCGGTGAAACTTGCTTCCGTAGAGAAGGCTTCCGAATATTTTCGGTACCTGCTCCCTGACGATTCCAGGTCCGTTGTCCCTTGTTATTATCTGATACTTCTCCTCCGACAGCTGCTTTATTCCGATGTAAATCTCAGGAAGTATGCCCGCCTCCTCGCATGCATCAAGGCTGTTGTCAACAGCTTCCTTGACAATGATAAGCATGGCCTTGGCCTTGTTGTCGTAGCCCAGAAGGTGACGGTTCTTCTCAAAGAACTCTGACACTGAGATGCTTCGTTGCTTCTTTCCCATCTCTTCAGCAGTAGCCATACAAATACCTTATAGGATATGTTAGCGGGGTTCTTATTTTTAATTATTTGCACAATGCAGTGGTCATTTCAGTACTTCCTTTTCACGCGCTTCATGACACCGTATGCATATCCGTGGGTCTTGCCGCGAAGTATTTCCTGGAGGGCATTCTCCGCTGGGATGAGCTCATCCGGTGTCCCGATTATCGCTATGGTCTTGCCCCTGACAGAAATGGATGCTCCCGTTTCCTTCTCTATTATGGCCTTGCTACTGCCCCTGTTTCCGATGACCCTGCCCATCATCGTGGTCCTCTTCTTCTGGGATTCGCCGTAAAGCGACAATACCCTGAGCTCGCATTCATCCTCAAGAAGGCGGAGCGCCTTCTTTACAATAAAACCGCGACCTATCGCTGTCACGATGTCCTTGGTTTTGAGAAGCATCAGCGGGTCGTTGCTCTCTATTTTGACCCCGTCATCAAGTGTTATTATGGCTCCGGTCTCTTCCTCTATCTGCTTCAGCGACGAATAGTTCTTTCCCAAAAGTACAGGAACCCTCTCAGCTGGTATTCTCACGTGTTCTATCATGCGGATGCATCGCCCTACTTAAGAAACCCTTTATTGGTAAGCCACGAGATCTGCGCAGGCTTGTATCTCCATACAATGTCACCCTTGATGTTTCCTTCCAATGACCACGGCTTAACAATAATCACATCGCCCATCCTGACATACATCCTTCTCTTGGACCGTCCGGGAACACGACATATCCTTTCATTTCCGTCAGTGCACTCGACCCTGAACCGGCTCCCGCCGAGAACCTCGAAAACAGTTCCTATGACCTCTTCGCCCCTCGGGGTTCTCACTCGTATTGTCTCCTCTTCCATAACCATATACTGGACAATTAGCTTTTAAGCTTTAGAAGAAGTTTCCGACAGTAAGCTCTATTCTCACCGGTTCGTAGAAATCGGTGTTGTAGGACTTCCTTATTGAAGCACTAGAGCTCTGCGCCAGAATCGTGCCTATGAGACTGTAGTCCCTTTCAGCTGCTGACCAGAGTATCACTGTCTTGAGAAGCTGGCGGCGTGCTGCTGTCTGAATGCTACCAAGGCTTATGTTGGCTTCAGGCATCCATGCTGTCCTCCCGTTTCCCATTACTGCCCAGTCTATTATTGTCAGGGGAACATGCTTCCCGCTGTCATCCCCGCTCTCATAATTGTTGTCAAGAGCGACCAGGACTTTTTTCACGTTGCCGTCATCAGGATACACAGTGCCGCCGCTGAAGTCTCCAAGAACACCGGGATTGAAAGAGCCGCCCTCCCCGAAAATCTTTGCCAGCACATCGCCCCTATCTGTCGGGCTGAAGTACATGAAGTCTGACGGCCCTGACGTGTACGTGGACACAGACCACTTCACATTGAACAGTGTCTCTATCCATGGATTAGAACCTATATCCACTGCTGTGAGGTTTGAGAAGAGTACAGCACCCCTTCCGGTTGAGAAGTAATCCTCCAGCTCAGCCACATTGACGGATGGTGGAAGTCCCCAGAAAAGGAGAACGTCATAATCCGAGAGGTCATCTGCTGTCAGCGAGCCGAATGCCGCCGGGTCTATTCTTACGACATTGACTTCCCTGAACACATCGTTGAACGTGTAGTTATCAAGCACATAGTTCTTAAGGAATGTGAAGTTCTGGGGGTTGCATACGCATCCAACATAAGTCACAGGCCTCACATAAGCGCCTATACTGACATCATACCCTATGTTCCTTGGAAGCGCGCTGTAAAGCGTGTGGTTGACCTCAGTGAAGTCGAACCAGTCCATGCCCTTCTCCTCCATGGATGATATAAGGTCGTATGCTGTCATGCCGAGCTTTGTACTGCTCCACTCAGGCTTCGGCTTGGGAATGTTGTAGAACTGCGACAGTATTGCGAACACAAGGATTGAGACTATTATGACCTCAGCCATGTGAAAGAAGCCCTTCTTCATACATATCTTTTTATGGAGTAGGTTAAAGTGTTTTAGCATGGACACGATGTCTGTCTATCATGCGCTTCTTGAACACCACAAAACAAAAGGGTGGTGGCCCATAGACCATGACTTCTTTCCAAGGGAATTCGAGATAATTGCAGGGGCCATACTCACGCAGAACACGAACTGGATAAATGTTGAAAAAGCTCTGAAGGGATTGGAGGATGCCGGTCTTACGTCACCTGAAGCATTGAGCAATGCGAATATAAAGGAAATAGAAAAATCTGTCAGGCCGAGCGGATTCTTCAGGCAGAAAGCTCAAAGACTGAAGATATTTTCAGTGTTCATCATGGACTTCGGCTCGTTTGAAAATTTTTCGGAAAGCGTGACCCGGGAAGAGCTGCTCTCGCAGAAAGGCATAGGCCCGGAGACAGCGGACAGCATATTGCTTTACGCGCTGGGAAGGCGCTCGTTCGTCATAGATGCATACACAAAACGCATCTTCACGCGGCTCGGCTTCCAGTGCTTCAGAACATACGATGAGTGGCGGGAATTCTTCGAGAGCAATGTCACGGAGGATGCCGGTTTGTACAGGGAGTACCACGCGCTGATAGTCGAGCATGCAAAAGCGCATTGCAGGGTGAAACCGATTTGTGAGAAATGTCCGTTGGGCAGTGTATGCGCCAGGAAATTCTAAGGTTTTATTTCTCTATTCCAAATATCCACAGGTGCTTTCTGTGGTTGGTGGTGTGAGAAGCTGTGTTGTATGCAAGGGCGCGAGGAACCTGTGCGGACTCGGGTCGTGCCCGCTGATGAGCCGCTTCAGCGTGCGCCCGAAAATAGAGGGAAACCTGAAAGATGAATTCTTCGGACCTGCGACATCCGTGTTCATAGGCAGGCACGGCTACCCGGATGTTTTCACAGGACCGCTTGCGCCTATGACCGAGGAGAATATTGGAATCATAGACAAGCCGTCGCAGTGGTTCGGGACTCCTTATCAGGACCTCATCGAGATGCGCTCGACACTCATGAGGACCAAGGAGTCCATTAACATCTTCGGAAAGGGCAAAGCAGTGGACCAGCTTCAGGAGATTGCGCTCGCATCAAAGGCGCCGGACATAGAACTCCTGCTCAAGGGAAAACCTGTGTACCGCGTCAGCTTCTCGGATGTCAACCAGCCTATGGGGCCGAGCGCGAGCATAAAGAAGCTGGACATCGCAGGCAACGTGAAGATAGGAAGACATGTTGACAGGATTGTCAGCGACGAGCTGACCGCAAGGGAATCAGGTTACATGCTATACAAAAAAGGAGAAGATGTCTACAAGGTCAGCACCATACTCAGTTCAGGCGCGCTGGGAACAGAAGATAGGAGGAAGCTTGTTCCCACGAGATGGAGCATAACAGCCAGCCAGACCATGATAGCAGACTAGCTGATAAGGGAGATAAAGGACTATCCGAGTGTCAGCGATTACATGGTTTATTCAAGCAGCTATCTCGACAACCACTATCAGGTGCTGCTGATGCCTGGCGAATGGGAGTTCGAGAACTTCGAGGCATGGGCACCGGGAACCCCGTGGTCGATGGACGCCAAGAGCGTGCAGATACTCGCTGAATACGAGCCTTACCATGGAAGGAAGAAATACGCAGACCTTCAGGGCGGGGGATTCTATGCGAGCCGCCTCGCTGTTACAGAAGGCCTGAAAGTTCTCAGAAGGCAGGCGCGCGTTGTGGTCTTCAGGGAGGTCGGCGAGGGCTATATTATTCCATTAGGGGTATGGCAGGTGCTTGAGAATGTCAGGAACGCGTTCCGCGGGGAATGCCTGAAATTCGCCACCAAGCACGAGGCGCTGAAGCATATAGAAGAAAAGCTTCGCCTGCCGCTGAAGGATTACGAGAGGCAGAGCACCATACTGTCAAGGCGCACGCTTGGCGATTTCCTCAGGCCCAATTAATCTTTTTATACAACTTTGGGCAATTGTATATTATGAAAGGCGCCATAGAGGTCAGCATCGGATTTCTCATAGTCATGGTCATATCAGCACTGGTGATGATATTCATCATGGGATGGCTCAATTCCATATTTCCAACATTGACAAGAATCGGCGACTATGCGACGAGCAACGCTGAGAACGAGATGATGAAGAAGTTCTCAGAGGGTTCTGATGCCGTGGCATCAACAATACCGACAAAGGTTAACTTTGCGGCGGGTTCTGAAGTTGAATTCATAGTCGGCATAAAGAAGACCAATGAGCAGAAGAACAGTAACTGGTTCAAACTTTGCGTGGTTGCCGGAACTAACACAGATGGTTGTGGAGCACCGGAAGATGCTAATGAAGAAGTCTCAGCCGCTGGTGACGAAGAAAGCGGCATAAAGTTCCTTTTCGCTCCATACAAGCAGATACCCAACACAGGCAGTGTCGGTAGGGTGACAGTCCTTATGCGAATACCCGAAGGTGTTGAGGGATTCTACAACTACAGATTGTATTCATGCGGCGCGGAAAATCTGGAAGAAGTAGTATGCGAGGAACTTGGAGACTCATTCGGCGACACGGACTTCATAGTTCGCGTACAGTAAGAGACTAAGCGATTTTTATTGGAAGCTGACAAGAATATAATATGAACATCGGTCTCATCTTCGGCATGATTGTGGCAATACTGATGATGGTCATGGTCATTGTGTTCGGTTACGACCAGCTGTTCACAGTGCAGGACATGCAGCACGAGGCTGAGTTCAGAAGGGTGATGAACTCTTTCGACAATGCCATAGACAGGGTTTACAGCCTCGGAGGGGAAAGTTCCCAGAAATTCAGCCTTTCACTGCCTTCGAATGTCCAGAGCGTATGCTTCGTGCCTCTGTTCACAATAGATGACTGCTACAACCCTCCGTGCGAGCGAGTTGAGTACACAGACTTCTGGTTTGACATGGAAAGCACATTGGAGAAAATGAACTACAAGGACAATGAAATCTACCAGCTGCTCCCGATACTGGAAAGCAGCCGCGAAGATGACATGGAGCCTGTCCTTGTGTTCTTTACAACAGGCGGCGCTCCGGAGTGGCACGACTTCTCTTATCTGGGACCGAGCAAAACAGAAGATGATGACATATTATGCATTTCTCCGGGAACGGAAATATGGCTGAAGAGGCAGTACGACAATGACGGCGCCTGGGTCGATGTCGAGGTAATTTAAGCGCTGAGAACAACGTCTTATTATGCTTAGTGTCTTCCAGATTTTCAAGGTCGTTCTCGGCATAATAATATTCATATTCGTAATGACGTTCTTCCTTCAGATAACGGACATTTACGGAAACATAGGTGAGAAGGGTGAAGAACTGGAGCTCGTGCAGGTTCTTGATACAACGCTTATGCGCACATATACCAGCGGTAATCCGGGAACTTTCCAGGGATTTCAGGGTCTGGATTTTGTTGTCTATGAAACACCAAAGCTGAAATATCCGTCCAACCAGAAGACGCTTTCAGTAAACACTTTCCTTATACCGTCGGAAGATGAAATGGATGTGGAAAGGACATGTGATGACTACAACTGGTTCAGATTCTGCTGGGTGTATGCATACCCCAAATCACTCAGCATTATATTCAACCCCATGAAAAACGATGCTGAATCAAGAGTCCTGATTGAAAGTATAGTGTTGCTGCTTCCGGATGATGTTGACTTTGCGGTATGCAACAGAACAGATGTCATGATGGGTGACAAGGAAAAATTCCTCAGATTCGTGAGAGGTGAAAATACCGATAGTGAAAAGAATATGGAAGGGAAGATTTACGAAAGGTGTGATGTGCCGATTCCCGATTATTTCAGGCTTGTGACCATAGCAGACGATGACACTGTAGCACCTCTGAGAAATGACATTCTGCTGGTTCCTAGCAACCCTTCAAACGGCTATTACAGCGAACTGATAGGGGGTTTCGAGGAAACCAAGTCCGAGCCGCTCACCGGCTCGTATGAAGATGTCAAAGACATATACTTTCTTTTGACATCAGGAAAGGCGGCTCTTGATTTCAGGAATGAGCAGTTCGGCAAAGAACTGGAAATCGCAGCCAGACTTATGAATGAAAGGGTTACACTGATAACGCAGAAGATGGAAGACCTCAACATACAGAGCTGTAACCAGTGCGGAACGCCTTTCCCAATGGCTTGTGGCTACGTGGACTTCGAGCACGGGGATTTCACGTACAAGGAGCCGTACAACTACTATGACAACCCGTACATGAATTTTCAGGAATCTCTGGAAGATATTATGGATGACATAAGCTCCGGAACATCGATGCCTGACATGGAAGACAGTGCTTCGGCATTTGAAGTCCTCAAGCAGGAGGGGTGTGAGCAATGAACGGACAGATACAAATAATGGAATATATGATGCTCATACTCATGATAATGTTCATAACACTCTTTGCACTTGTACTGATATTCGGTTTCCAGTTCATAACACTAGGAACGAGCTACTCAACAGAGCTTGAAGGAAAATCTATGTTCATGCTTCAGAAGATGCTGTCAACGAACCTTCTCACAAGTCCGGCATTCCAGAAGGTTTCGGTATTCGAGGATGCCAAACTCACTGTAATGACATGCGATGATATCAGGGACATATTCGGCGAGGATGTATATGTGGAGATATCAGCATTTCACGACATTCCGAGCTGCGAGGGATTGGGAGGTTATGAATTATACGAATGCGAAAGCACTGTTGAAGATGTTTTGGATTCAGAAAAAACCGTATGCACAAGCAGCAATTATCCCGAATGCTCCATGTGGAAATACGAGGAAAACGATGGGTGTAAAAAGCTGCCAAGGATGGTTTACAGGTCTGTTCCTGTCAACATATACAGAAAATTCAGCAGCACGGTTTCAATGGGCGTACTAACTATAGGAGTCATAGGGGGTGACAGTGAATGAAGGGACAGACAAGCATGGTCGCTATTCTCATTTCAATAGTGCTTCTTGTTTTCATAATGTTCTTCCTGTTCAGTACAGCTCTGTCTGAAACACCCGGTGAAGATACAAAAGCTGAATACAGGAACCTTTATGTCACAAACATGCTCATATCGCTACTGAACACTGATACAGAATGCGGCACTGTGGGTGACATTGTGAAGGCATTCTACTTCGGAGGTTATGACTGCAGTCAGGATGAATCAAACAAAAAAATAGGGGAACTTGTTAACAGGACACTTCTTGCAACAGGAAATCCTGATTATGTATGGCTTCTGGAGACGAGGCCTGAAAATTTCATCTCATCTGAAAGGCAGTGGGGAGATTCGAGAGTGACTGATGAGCCGGGATTCTGGGATGCCACAACATTCCTTTCTTCGGGCGGTAACCGTATAGAAGTCAAGTTATATATCCAAACCAAGTAATATTTTATATATGTCACATAAAGCCCAGGCTGAATTCGCACTAATTATCGGGCTAATCGCTGTTGCTGCCTTAGTTGCAATATACAGTTTCTCTGGCATAAACCGGGACCTAACACCAGGAACCACACATGGTGCACAAACAAGTTCCGAGACATTTGTCCGCGACGTACTAATTCAGTTGTCTGAAGACGCAATGCGAAAGGTTTATTCACAAGGTGGTTACTACGACATTGAGGATGAGAACTACGTTGAAAACACATGTCATGGAGTTGTCTACTGGCAGTCATGCGATGAGACGCACATACCTGATGTCAGATCAAATCTCAACGAAGGGATACGAAAAAGCATCATGGAATCAATGCCCGAAAGCGTTGTGATTGCCGGCAATGAGATTTCATTCAGGAAGGATGAACTGAAAACAGATGTCCTGATAAATGATGACGGTGTGTCTGTAAAAATTGAGCTTCCCACATTTGTTGACGGCGTCAGGTCTCCATCTGATTACACATTATTGATAAAGAGTGATTTGAACAGGGTACTCCGGCTTTCTGAGGATTTCACAAAAACCCAGGCTGAATACAGGATGCTTGACAAAAACCTGCTTAAGCTGCTTACATTTTCAGACCCCGAGGGTTGCTGGCTTCCCACTGAAGGAGTGACATCCTCACTTGTATTCAAAAAGAAATGGAGCAACCTTCGCGACTGCATGGAGCAGCTCATATGGCATACTCTCATCCATACGTATGAATGGGAAAGGCCCGTGCTAAGGGATGATGGAACGCTTCCTGAAGAGATGCTTAATTATGCTTTCATACCTCAGGTATACAAGTACGAAGAGAATGAATGGGGTAAATACAGCGACATGGACATCAAGCTCTATTTCGCCAATGAAGGCAAAAACCTGAAAAAGACCAATCCGGAGCTGCTCTTCAGGACACATCCTGACCCGGTCAAATTCAGTGCATACATTCCCGGGCTGACATTGTATGATGTAACTTACGATGTAACTTTTCCGGTTCTGGTAAGCATACATGACAGGAATTTCGATGATGATTTCCAATTCATAAACTTTGTCAACATAGCTGAGAACGAGCCATCGGATGACTGCAATTTTGATGACGTAAGCGGGACAGACAACGAAGAAGAAATATGCATTATTCAGGCAACTAACCCATCCAAGATAACGGTGACGGACTACAGCGGAAACCTCCTCGAGCAGGTTGACGTCACGTACGGTATATGCGACATAGGCATGACAACAGAAGGCGTTCTTGAAAGGAATCTTCCAGATATGACAGACGCCAGGCTTGAGCTTTACATTCCTGAAGATGATTTCTACTGCGAAATCGTCAGCACATCTGACCTTGATGACAGGACAATAAGCATGCCTCTTTTCAAGAAGTTCAATGTGAAATACTACAACCTCCTGATAAATATTTATCCTGATGACCCTAACCCTGTAATCACCGGCGCTGAAAATACAGTGAACAAAGAATCCGATATCACAATGAATATGATGCCGAACGGCTGCACTGACTCCATTCTATTACAGCACAGCAACCATTACAAAATTGTTTCCGGTGAGTTGATAGAAGGTATATTCAACACAGGCATCATAGACCTCCCTGCAACAGCGACATACAATGCAACTGTCAGTGTTGGAGATATTTCTGTATTCGATAATGATGTTGTGATAGACTTCAATGAGAACGATATTTACATCTATCTGCCAAAGGTTGTTAATGGTGCGGCAACAAAAGAACAGCTGGAAGCTTTGTATGAAAAATGCATAGATGTAGCTTCCCATGTAAAACCGGGTGACGTGCCTGTGGGGTGCAGTGTATGAATCGTCTGATGGTTTCAATTCAGTTGGCAGCTGCTTTATGCGCAGTCCTTATATTCAACATGCCAATTGCGTCTGCTGTTCAGATAAGCTTCTTCATGCCCGGATACGAGCCGTTAGTAACTGAAATATCCGATGAACGGAATGTTGATGTGAACATCAATGTGTTTCATAGTTCTGATGATTCGAGGTGGGAGAATGTTGAAATAAGTGTGAATGTCGTAGGGACAAATCCTGCATATGAAGTTAAGAGCATACTGCTCTACAGCTGCAAAAACAAGAGCCCTTCTGCATGCATGGAAGATGATGGTATAAAGCCTGTTGAAGCTGTAAATTATCTCTCAGGAGAGAAGGGAACATTCCTGTGGGAGGATGTGTCTACCGGAAGTACCGGGAATTTCCTTACACTAGTCCAGATGGAATACGCAGGCAAGAACATATGGACAGGTTACTGGGACAGGATTGAAAGATTATCTATCAATGAATTCGTCAATAACAGAAAAAACATAGAAAGCATGTCAGTAAACCTCAAAGACGGGGTAAACAGGGATTGGGCAATCAACTTCCTCACAAGCTATTTCATGATTCCCGGAAATTGGGTAGAGAGCATAACACTCGAAACTGTCAACAGCGAGGAAGTAAGCAAAATTCATGCATTGTCCGGTGATAAAGAAAATATAGCTGACGATGAAATGCAAACAAAAATAATAGCATCCAACTCTCTCAGTAATTTTGAAAATGACTACTTATTCATATTCGGCAACGGGATTTCTGTCCCCATGACTGTCTTCAACGGCATACCTTCGCTATGCGGAAACGGCTATTGTGATTCTCTTGTTAATGAAAATCCGGATAACTGCTGCACTGACTGCGGCTGCGAAGGTGAAAAGACATGCACTGTCACGGATGATTACCAGAATGGCATGTGCCATGTATGCGGT